>CAYXAS010000005.1:0-29891 GCA_964461665.1 uncultured Gaiellales bacterium | reverse complement strand
CAGCCCGAGGGGGTCCGCGCCGAGATGGAACGACGGCTCGGCTACGCGCTTCCGTCGTTCTCGCTCCCAGATCACGACGGCGCGCCCGCCGACCACCTCGGGATTGAGCCCGAGCACGGCGGCACCGTCACGGTCGGCGTCCCGGTACACGTCGGGCTGATCTCGGGCGAACAGATGGTGGCGCTCGCAGGGCTGGTCGAGCGCTACGGCGCCGACGTCCGGCTCACCCGCCAGCAGAACTTCGCGATCACCGGGGTGCGGCCGATCGACGTCGAGGAACTCGAGCAGCGGCTGGTGGAGATCGGTCTTCCGCGGGACCTCAACCCGGTGCGGGGTCACGGGATCGCGTGCACCGGCGAGCCGCACTGCAACTTCGCGGTCACCGAGACAAAGACGCGGCTCGACCGCCTGATCGGACGGCTCGAAACGGAATTCGGTCCGAAGCTCAACGGAATTCACCTCCATCTGGACGGCTGCCCACACGCCTGCGGCCAGCACTGGGTTGGCGAGATCGGCTTCCAGGGCACCACCGTGCGCGATCAAGATGGGAAGCCACACCAGGCGTTCGACGTGCTGCTCCGCGGCGCTCTCGGCCCGGACGCGGCGATTGGGCGGCCGGTGTTCCGCCGTGTCGCCTCGACTGAACTGGACGACGTGACCGTCCGGCTGGTCGGCGCCTGGGTGGAGGGACGCGGCGAAGGTGAGACGTTCAGGCGGTTTGTGGACAGGCATTCGGACGGGGAGCTCGGTGTGATCGTCGGGCGCGAGCCGGCACGGCGCCGGGGACAGGAGGAGGCATGAGCGTGCAGGGATTGGTCATGGCGCCAGCGGCAGGCTTCGCCTGCCGCGCTTCAGGGGTCTGCCCCGCCGAAGGCGGGGATCCTGCGGGTCGGTCCGCAGGCGCGGATCGGCCCTTGCAGGGGGAGAGATGAGCATCGACCTGATCGACGACCTTGAGGCCAGCGAACTGTCGGTCGAGTTCGAGGGCCAGGAGCCGTGGGAGGTGCTCGAGTGGGCGATCGACCGATTCGGCGGGCGGCTCGCGATCTCGACGGCATTCCAGGAGGGTGACGTTGCGCTGATCGACATGGCGTACCGGATCGACCCCCGGATCAAGGTGTTCTCGATGGACACCGGCCGCCTACCGCAGGAGACGCACGACCTCGTCGAACAACTCCGCGAGCGCTACCCGGGTCTCGATCTCGATCTCGTCTCCCCCGACGCGGTCCAGATCGAGCGGCTCGTGAAGCGCCACGGGCCAAACGGGTTCCGCCTCTCGGTCGAGAACCGGATGCTCTGCTGCAACGTCCGCAAGGTGCAGCCGCTCATCCGAGTGCTGAACGGTCTGGACGCCTGGGTGACCGGGCTGCGGCGCGACCAGTGGGCGTCGCGCTCTGACATCCGCAAGGTCGAGATCGACCACGACCACGGCGGGCTCGTGAAGTTGAACCCGCTCGCCGAGTGGACAGAGGATGAGGTCTGGGACTACCTGCGCGAAAACCAGGTGCCGACGCACGTCTTCTACGAGAGTGGGTACTCGTCGATCGGATGCGCCCCATGCACACGGCCGGTGGCGGCTGGTGAGCCGGTTCGTGCGGGCCGGTGGTGGTGGGAGACAGGCGCACCGAAGGAGTGCGGAATGCACTGCGCGATCGAGACTGGTGGGTTCGAGCACGAGATGCACGCGATCGTCGGGAACGGCAACGGCCATGGCAGCGACTGAGATCACGGCTACTCGGGAGATCGAGCCGCTGCGGCTCTCTCCCGCCGAACTCGAGGTCGCCGAGGCCGAGTTGCGCGCGGTGCGTGACGCCGCGACAGGCCCGGCACGGGTCGCGCTCCTCGAGAAGGTGCTCGCGTCGCTTGCGGACGGGGTCGCCGAGGGCGACGGGCTCGCGGTACTCGACCAGGTGATCGAACTCGGTCTACACCTCGGCCGGATCCGCGCTATTCACGGTCCGGGTGGTGAGCAGGCAGCGCTCCGCCTCCACCGCAGGCTCCCGTCGGGCAAGGCCGCCGCTGCGAGCGCGGGCGAAGTCTCGGAAGCGTTGTCGGCACTCGCGGGCCGCGCGCTCGACGGGGTCCGGATCGAGACGGCAGGCCCGGGACGGTTCACGCTGACGCTGACGGCCGATGGGCGCAAGTTGGCCGTCAAGCTCGACCGGAGCGGTGCTCGGCTTGCTTCGGTGGAGGGGTAGTGACCGAGGTCGTAAACCACTACGTGCTCTGCGCCGACCTGCGGGGACGGGACGTGCTGGTCGTGGGGGCGGGCTCGGTCGCGCTCGAGAAGATCGAGGGGCTCCTCGGATGCGGTGCGCAGGTCACGGTCGTCGCGCCCGCGGTCGACCCGCGAGTCGAGGCGCTGGACGTGGAAGTCGTCCAGCGGGAGTACGTCACCGACGACCTTGACGGGCGCTTCCTCGCGATCGCAGCGACAGCGACGCGAGAGGTGAACGAGCGGGTGTTCCGGGACGCCGAGGCCCGGTCGCTCCTCTGCAACGTCGTCGACACACCGGATCTCTGCTCGTTCATCCTCCCCGCGGTGCATCGCGAGGGTCCGATCGCGGTCGCGGTCTCGACGGGTGGGGCGTCACCCGCGCTTGCGCAACGGCTGCGCGACGAGATCGCGGCGCTCGTCCGCCCGCAGCACGCACGGCTCGCGGAGGAACTGCGCGACCTCCGCCCGTGGGCGAAGGAGCGGTTCGCGACCTACGACGAGCGCAAGCGATTCTTCCAGGATCTCGTCGCGGAGCGGCTCGGATGACGGTCCATCTCGTCGGCGCCGGCCCGGGCGACCCCGAACTGATCACCGCGCGCGGCCTGCGGCTCCTCCGTGCCTGCGAGGTGCTCGTCCATGACGCTCTCGTCTCGCCCGAGCTCGTCGCCGAGGCGCCCGACGACGCGCTCATCGTCTCCCGCGCGGGGATGGGGCAGGAGCAGGTGAACGCGCTCCTCGTCGGCTACGGCCGTGCGGGCTTCGACGTCGTGCGGCTCAAGGGCGGCGACCCGTTCGTGTTCGGGCGTGGTGGCGAGGAAGCGATCGCGCTCGCCAACGCTGGTGTCCCGTTCGAGGTGGTTCCCGGGGTGTCGTCGATCGCGGCGGTGCCTGCGGCGGCCGGGATTCCGGTCACGCACCGCGGGATCTCCGACCGGGTCACAATCGCTACTGCACACGCGGCCGACGGCGGCGAACCCGACTACGAGGCGCTCGTCGCGGGTGGTGGGACGATCGTGCTGTTCATGGGGCTCGAGCGGCTGTCGCTCCTGACTGACGGTCTCATCCGGGCCGGGCTCGCCCCGACGACCCCGACCGCGGTGATCTCCCGCGGCACGCTCCCCGACCAGACGGTTGTGTCGGGGACGCTCGCCTCGATCGACGACGACGCAGCCGGGCTCCCCTCCCCCTCGCTCGTTGTGGTCGGCGAGGTGGTGGCGCTCGCCGACGCGATCGCCTCGCCGCTTGCGCAGACGCTCCTCGCCGTCGCCTAGTTCTCCGGGCGCCGAGAGAACGCCCTCGGTCTTGCGGACGAGCTCGTCGGCACGGTCGAGGCGGTGCTCCCGGTGGGTCTACGGATCCCCGGCTGCCCCCCTCGCCCCGAGGCGCTCGCGGAGGCGCTCCTCGGGCTGATCGACGGGCGCGCGTAGCAGGCCCCAAGAACGACGAAGGCCGCGCTTTGCGCGGCCTTCGGACATAGCGGGGGCAGGATTTGAACCTGCGACCTCCGGGTTATGAGCCCGGCGAGCTACCGGGCTGCTCCACCCCGCGGCGTCGCCCTATCGTACCTGCATCGTGCGCACCTGGATCTCGCTCGCCGTGCTGCTGCTCGGTCTCACCGGTGGCGCGACGTACGCCTACGCGCGCGGGCGAGGGCTTCGCAAACAGCTCGTACTCACGGGCGACGCCTTCGCGGACGAAACCTCGCGCATCGCGGCGGCAGCCGACGAGATCGCGGTGCACCTCGAGCGGCACGCCGAGGCGAGCGAGCGCCTGGCGGCCGCACGCGCTCGCCTCGACCGCTCCCGTGACGCGCTCGAGGTCCAACTCGCCGCCCTCCGCGAGGCCCGCGAAGCGGTTGTGCGCGCGCTCAGGCTTCCTTCCTGACGCCCCGAGGATGCGCGTCGCCGCGATCGATCTCGGAACCAACACGACGCGACTCCTTGTCGCGGACGTTGAGCACGGCCGCGTGCGGACCGTGCTCCGCCGCAGCATCGTGACGACGCTCGGACAGGGGGTCGACGCGAGCGGGAACCTCGCTCCGGAGGCGATCGACCGCGTTCACGCCGTGCTCGCGGACTACCGCGCCGACGCGACGCGCGAGGGAGCGGAGCGGTGTCTCGCGGTCGCGACGAGCGCCGTCCGCGACGCCGCGAACGGCGATGCGCTTCTCGCACAGATCGGGAGCCGCTACGGCTTCGAGACGCGCCTCTTCGATGGGTTCGAGGAGGCATCAACAACGTTCGCCGGTGTCACGGCGGACGGCCCCGTCCCGGACGGAACACTCGTGCTCGACATCGGCGGCGGTTCGACCGAACTCTCACTCGGCGGTCCCGATGGAGTCGAGACCGCGACGAGCCTCCAGCTCGGCGGTGTCCGGCTCACCGAGCGGTCTCTCCCGACGGACCCTCCGACCGCGGCGGAGGTCGCGGAGTGTGCCGCGCACGTCTGCAGCGCTCTCCCCGAGTACGAGCCGAGCAGCGCAGTCGGAGTCGCGGGAACCGTCACCACGCTTGCCGCGCTCGACCTCGGTCTCGAGCGGTATGACCCGGAACGGGTCCACGGTCACGTCATCGCCCGCGAGGCCGTCGAGGTCTGGACGGCCGGGATTCTGTCGCTCTCGGTCGCCGAGCGGCGGGCGCTCCCCTGTATGGAGTACGGGCGCGCACCGGTGATCGGCGGTGGATTGATCGTCCTCCGAGAGATCCTGCGCGCCTACTCGCTCGACGGGATCCGCGCGAGCGAACGCGACATCCTCGACGGCACCGCGCTCCTCGCAGCGGCCGGGGGCTGACTCAGGCGATCGCCGCGAGTAGGCCCTGCACGTAGCCGACCGCGTGTAGCCGACCGAGCGTCGGGTAGCCGGGGACCTCGACCGTATCGCCCGCGAGAGCCGGTGAATGGTCGGTCCGAAGCGGCGCGTCCACGCCCGCCGCGCGGTAGGCACGGACACAGGCGGCCATGTCGGTTGGCCCCTCGTCCACGAACGTCTCGACGAACCGTTCCGGCGTCCCGCGTACGTCGCGGAAGTGGACGAAGTGGATCCTTCCGGCCCGGCCGAACCTCTCGATCGCCGCAGGCAGATCATCGGTGACGAGCGACAGGTTCCCCTGGCAGAAGGTCATCCCTAGCGCGGGGCTGTCGTGAAACGAGAACACGCGGTCGTACGCCTCGAGCGAAGTGATGATCCGGCCGATCCCGCGAACAGGCGAGAGCGGCGGGTCGTCCGGATGGAGCGCGAGCCGAACACCCACCTCCTCAGCCACCGGCACGACACGGTCGAGAAACCACTCGAGCGACTCCCAGAGCGTCTCCTCCGACACGGGCGCCCCAGGTGCAGGCTCGCCCCCTTCCCAGACACCGAGATCGAATCCGGTCACGGCCGCGCCGCCGCGACCCTCGAGCGCGGTCGAGGTCCGCGACCAGGGGACGACCGCCATCCAGTTCCAGCACCACGTTCCGATCCCGAGGCGGCCCATGTTTCGGAGCAGCGCGAGCACGTCCGCGAGCTCCTCCTCCCGCCCCGAGTGGCCGAGCCGCAGACGATCCATCGGCGGGTTGTCCTCGATCACCGTCAGGCGCAGACCGGCATCCTCCACCTGCCGCCGGTAGAGAGCGAGTGGGCCGTAGTCCCAGGCGCGCTCCGGCGCGGCCGCACGCCAGTCCACGAACCCGCGCGGGAGAACGCCCACCGCCTCCTCCACGCCGATCTGACGGAGCTGCGCCCATGCGTCACACGCGCGCGGCTCGAGCAGGATTTCGGCGAGCCGGAGCACGCGTACGACGATACCCCGCCGGGTGGTGGCCCGGCCCGGCGGCGAGCAGAGTAGGCTCGCCCAACGGTTACGGCCCCCGCAACACGACCGCCCGTCCTCCGCTCCATCGCCACCCCGGGAATCACATGAGCCTCGCGCCGATCTCGCCAACCGATATCGCGACCCTCGCGGAGATCGAGCGGCGCGTGCTCTGGCTCGCGGTCCGGATCGTCGATCATGCGAACCGGGAACGGCCAAAGGGTGATGAGCTAAAGGTGGGAGGCCATCAGGCCTCGTCTGCCTCGATGGTGACCCTGATGACTGCGCTCTACCTCGCCGACCTCGATGCGCGCGACCGGGTGAGCGTGAAACCGCACGCGTCACCCGTCCTCCACGCGATCGAGTACCTCCTCGGTCGGCTCGACCGCTCCTACCTCACCCGACTTCGCGATTTCGGAGGGCTCCAGAGCTATCCATCGCGGACGAAGGATCCGTTCCCCGTGGACTTCTCAACGGGCTCGGTCGGGCTCGGCTCCGCGGCACCGCTGTTCGCCGGGCTCGCCGACCGATACGTCCAGACGCACCTCGGCGCGTCCACCGGCGGCCGCTTCATCTCGCTCCTCGGCGACGCCGAACTCGATGAGGGATCGATCTGGGAGGCGCTCGCCGAGCCGCTCGCGCGGCGCCTCGCGAACGTTCTCTGGATCGTCGATCTCAACAGGCAGTCGCTCGACCGGGTTATCCCCGGGATCCGCGCTGCCGAGCTCGAGGCGCAGTTCCGGACGAACGGGTGGAACGTGATCGAACTGAAATACGGAGCACGGCTGCGCGCCGCATTCGCCCGGAACGGCGGGGAGATTCTGAGGCGCCGGATCGACGAGATGCCGAACGAGGCGTATCAGGCGCTGTTCGGTGCTCCCGACGACGTCGTCCGCGACGCGGTGCTGGATCCGCTCGCGGGACGCGAACGACGGCGCCTCGCTCGGATCCTCGACGAGGAACCCGACGGGCCGGGACGGCTCGTGCGTGACCTCGGCGGACACGATCTCGGCGACGTGCTCGGCTCCCTCCGCCGCGCCCGCGAGAGCGATCGCCCGACGGTGATCTTCGCGTACACGATCAAGGGGTACGGCCTCGAGATCGCCGGTCGGCCGCACAACCACTCGGTTCTCCTCACCGGAGAACAGGTGGATCGGTTCCGCGGCGACGTCGGACTGACGTCCGAGACCGAGTGGGATGCGTTCCCGGAGGACAGCGACGCCGGCCGCCTCGTCACCGCCGCGCGTGCCCGGCTCGACCGGGGCGAGCGACCCGCGGCGGCGACCTTCGCGATCCCCGACGCGCTGAGCGAGGACGATCCCGCGCCGAGCTCGACGCAGGCGGCGTTCGGCAGGATCCTGCTCGCGCTCTCACGGATCGAAGGCGTCGGCGAGCGGCTGCTCACGCTGTCACCGGACGTCGCCGTTTCGACCAACCTCGGCGGCTTCGTCAACAAGGTCGGGGTCTGGGGTCCGGAGGACGAGCCTGTGTACGACGCGATGGACGACTCGCCGCTCAAGTGGCGTGTTGGCCCCACCGGGCAGCACGTCGAGATGGGAATCGCCGAGATGAACCTCGTGCTCGCGCTCGGACAGTTCGGGCTCACATGGGACTTCCAGCGGGAGCGCCTGTTCCCGATCGGAACGCTGTACGACCCGTTCGTGATGCGCGCACTCGAGGGCATCGTGTACAGCACCTACTCCGGCTCGCGGTTCGTGCTGGTGGGGACGCCGTCCGGGATCTCACTCTCTCGCGAGGGCGGGGCGCACCAGTCTGTCTCGACCCCGGGGATCGGGATCGAGACACCGGGTCTCGAATACGCGGAGCCAGCGTTCGCGCGTGAGCTCGAATGGCTGTTGCTCGACGGGCTGCGCCGGATGCAGGAACCCGACGGCGAGGCGCTGTACCTGCGGCTGTCGACGACGCCCATCGACCAGGCGGCGTTCTCGGCGGCTGTAGCCCGCGTGGGCGAGGCAGCGTTGCGCTCTGACGTGTTGCGCGGCGCGTTCCGGCTGCGTGAGGCCGCGCGCGCCGACGACCGGGTTGTCGTCGCGACCTGCGGTGCGCTTGTGCCGCAGGCGCTCGCCGCCGCCGAGATCCTCGCCCGCGACGAGGGAGTCGAGGCGACGGTGCTCGTGCTCTCGAGTCCGTCACGTCTCTACCGCGACTGGCAGCGTGCCCGCACCGCACCGCTTCGTGGCGCTAGCACGAGTCGTCGGTCGCATCTGGAGTCGCTTCTCACCGCCGACGAGCGGGGCCTTCCTGTGGTGACGGTGATCGACGGCGCAAGCCACGCGCTCGCGTTCGTTGGCGCGGCGCTCGGGACGCGGAGCGTCGCACTCGGGATCGACACGTTCGGGCAGACGGGATCGCAGCCCGAGGTGTATGCGGCCTACCAGGTCGATGCGGCCGCAATCGCGACCGCCGCGCTCGTCGCGCTCGAGCCCTGAGCCGCAGGCGGCGGGCGCTGCCGCCCTGCCCTGCGCCGCCTACACGTCCTCCGCGACCGGTCCCTCGTCCTCGGCGAGCCTGCGCCTGAGCGTCGCGCGGGACAGCACGCCGACGAGTCGACCGCGCTCCACCACCGGCACGCGCTCCGCGTCGCGCTCCTCGATGAGTCGCACGGCCTCATCGAGTGGAAGATCCGCCTCGACGGTGTAGTAGGGACTCTCCGCGATCTCCCCGACAGTCGTCGTGTTCGGGTCGAGACCGATCGCGACGAGCCGCGAAACGAGTGTCTTACGGGTCACGACTCCGATCAACGTCCCTGCCGCGTCCACGATGTAGACGGCGCGCACCTCGCGGGGCACAAGCACCGCGCCCGCCTCACGAGCGGTCGCCGTCACGACGAGCGAGACCGGCTCCGTGATCATCGCGTCGCGCACCCGGCCGGTCATCGGCCGCGTCACGGGTAGAGACCGCGCGCCTCGAGCACGGTCGAGACCTCGCGGATCCCGGAGACGAGCGCCGCTGTCCGCAGCGGGATCTGGCGCTCATGTGCGAGGGTCCAGACACGGTCGAATGCGTCGTTGAGTTTCTCCGCAAGTTTCGAACGGATCTCGTCCCGCCCCCAGAACAGCCGTCCGAGATCCTGCACCCACTCGAAGTACGAGACGGTCACCCCGCCCGCGTTCGTGAGAATGTCCGGCAGCACGGGGATCCCGCGCTCGCGCAGCACCGCGTCCCCGTCGAGTGAGATCGGTCCGTTCGCGCCTTCCGCGACCATCCGACAGTGGAGCCGGGCGGCGTTGTCGCCGTGCACCTGATCCTCGCGCGCAGCGAGCACGAGGATGTCGCACTCGAGCTCGAGCAGCGCCTCGTTCGAGACCCGCTTCCCGCCGTCCCAGCCATCGAGCGACCCGTGCTCGCGGGCGAATGCGCCCATCGCGCGGACGTCGAGCCCGTCGGGGTCATGGATCCCATCCGAGATGTCGGAGACACCGACCACCTTCGCGCCGCGGTCAGCCAGCTCCTGCGCTGCGATCCCACCGACGTTCCCGAAGCCCTGCACGACACAGCGCTGCTCCGCAAGCTTCCAGCCGAGCCGCTCGCAAGCGCGCGCGATCACCATCACGACCCCCGCGCCCGTTGCCTCGTGGCGAAAGACGGAGCCCCCGATCGAGATCGGCTTCCCGGTGACGATCTCGGGCACCGCGTGTCCGTGCTGCATCGAGTAGGTGTCCATCATCCACGCCATCGTCTGCTCGTTCGTCGCCATGTCGGGCGCGGGGATGTCCTTTTTCGGGCCGATGATCGGCAGGAGCTCGGACGTGAACCTCCGCGTCAGCCGCTCGAGCTCACCGTGCGACAGCGCCCTCGGGTCGCAGCGCACCCCGCCCTTCGCGCCACCGTACGGGAGCCGCAGCAGCGCGCACTTCCACGTCATCCAAACCGCAAGCGCCGCGCACTCGCCGAGCGACACGTGCGGGTCGTACCGCACCCCACCTTTCGTCGGACCGAGCACGCTCGAGTGCTGCACGCGGTATCCGGGGAACACGACCCGGCGCCCGTCGTCGAGCCTCACGGGGCACGAGACGAGGAGCGATCGCTCTGGGTACCGCAGCCGCTCGGCGATGCCGTCATCCACCTCGGCGTACGGAACGGCGAGGTCGAACTGCGCGATCGCGGTGCGATACAGCGGCGAGTCGAACTCGAGACCGGCGAACGAGATCGCATGCTCGGCGGTCGCCATCGCCCGCGGGAGTCTACCGCGCTCCGACCACCGGAGCCGCTGTCGCCCCGGTGGGGCGTGTCGTCGATGCCGGGGGAGGGACTCGAACCCTCATGTCCCGAGGGACAGCCGCTTTTAAGGCGGCAGCGTCTGACCGGTTCCGCCACCCCGGCGGGAACGAAAGTCTACGTCCGGGCGTGCGCGCTACAGGTTGCCGGGCGCCATCGCGTCCGGCGAGAACCGCTCGGGGCCACGGAACTGGTACGCGGTGAGGAACGCTTGGAACGCGGTCTCGTCGAACGAGGCGCACGTCGCGAGCACGCCGTCGCCGTTCCCCTCGCCCTCGTCGTTCCAGGCGCCAAGCGCAATCTGCTCCCCGAGGGTCGGGTAGGGCGCGAGGATCGTCCCGGTGCGGTTCTTCGCGTAGAACCCGCGCAACTCCTCGATCGTCTCGGCCGTCACCTTGTCGCCGTACTGGATGAACACCGCGCCGTGCTCAAGGTTGTGAATCAACCGCGCCTGCTGCACCGGCTCGTCGTAGGCGCCGTACACGACGGTCTCGACGAAGTGCGGTCCAGCGGTCGGTGGTTCAGTGTTCCAGGCCGGGCTGACCTCGTCAGGGGTCGCGATGTCCGTGTGATTCGCCGAATTCGGAGGCGCGGCTCTGGTGGTCAGCGTGCAACTAGCCGCTGCGAGCCCCGCCGCCGCGTCCGCCTTCGTGTCTGTCGCCTGGTCCTCCCCACCAATCAGGAGGAATGCAGCGCCCGCCACGACCACGACCAGCGCCGCCACGCCCATCGAGACGAGCGTCCGGCGGTTGTCGGGCTTGTTGGTCGGAGTCCGACCCGGTCGCTGCTTCGGAGGCATCGCCCGCAATCCTAAAGGATCGTCGTAAGACCACCGCTCGGTGCGCGCGACTTCTCTCCATGATCAGCGCGAAGCCGCCCGTCGCCGAACGGCATGTCATCGGAGCCGTCCGAGCCCGCTCCTATCCTTCGCTCCCCTCGTGACGATCGTCGCCACCCTCGCCGGGCTCATCGCAGGCGCCGCACTCGTGTTCGTGCTGCTCCGCCCCGCAGTGCGGGAGCGGCTCACGCTCCGCGCGGATCTCGAGACGGCACGGGCGGCCATGGTCGTGGCAACCACCGAGGCGGCTGCGACGAAGGCCACGCTCGTCGCGCTCGAGCAGAACCTTCCTGACAACGTCAGACGGATCTCGGCCGAGACGCTCGATGCCTCGCGGGAAGCATTCCTCGCCCAGGCGGGCGAGCGGGTCGAGAAGACAATCCTCCCGCTCCAGGAACGGCTGCTCGCGCTCAAGAAGCTCGTCGACGACACCGAGTCGCAGCGGAAGGAGGAGGGCGGACGGCTCCAGGAGCAACTCGCCTCGCTCGCTGAGGGAAACCGCTCGCTCGCGGTCGCGCTCGGGAGCACGCATACGCGCGGGCGCTGGGGCGAGGCTCAGCTCGAGCGCGTCCTCGAGTTCGTCGGGATGGACGAGGGTCGCGACTTCACCCGCCAGCAGACGGGCGCGGGCGGCCGACCGGACATCGTCGTGCACCTCCCCGGCGGGAAGAACGTCGTGATCGACGCGAAGGCGCCGTTCGACGCGTTCGACCGGGCGGACGCGGCGACCACACCCGAGGAACGGAACACCGCGCTCGCGGAGTTCGCGAGACGCGTGCGCGAGCACGTCACCGCGCTCGGACGCAAGGGGTACTTCGCGCACGTGCAGCCGTCCCCCGACTTCGTGTTCATGTTCCTCCCCGGTGACGCGTACCTCGACGCGGCGGAGGAACACGACCGCGAACTGTTCGCCTACGCCTACGAGCGCGGCGTGCTGATCGCCACGCCACGGACGATCGTGGTGATGCTCCGCACGATCCGAGTCGCATGGCAGAACGAGAGCGCGAGCGAGGACGCACGGCAGATCCAGGCGCTCGGAACGGAGCTGCTCGGTCGCTTCCAGAAGTTTGTCGAACACATGGAGAAGATCGGACGCGGTCTCGGCTCGGCCAACGCCGCCTACCAGGACGCGGTCGGTTCCTACAACCGACGCCTCCTCCCACAGGCCCGCAAGCTCGCAACGCTTGCGCCGGCGCAGACGACCCCGTACGAACTGCACGCAGATGCCCCACTCGATGGAGCCGACGAGACGCACGAGTTGGGCCCCGCAGACGTGGACGTGATCGACGCTGACGCAGGCGAGGACTCGGACACGCCGTAGCGCCAACGGGAGGGGAAACGCCCCTCCGGTGGTTCAGGGACAATGGGTGCGAGCTGCGGGACCCCGCGGTCTGCGACCTGGCCGACTGACGGCCGATGGAGGAACGGCGAGTGAGCGACGTGCGTGACGTGATCGTGATCGGCGGCGGACCGGCTGGCTACACCGCGGCACTGTACGCCGCGCGCGCCAACCTCCGCCCCCTCGTGATCGAGGGGTTCAACTGGGGCGGCCAGTTGATGATCACAAGCGACGTCGAGAACTACCCCGGATACGCCGACGGCGTGATGGGACCCGAGATGATGCAGGACTTCCGGCGCCAGGCCGAACGGTTCGGTGCCGAGCTCATAACCGATGACGTGACGCGCGTCGACTTCTCCGCCGCGCCGCATCGCGTCTGGGTCGAGGATGTCGAGTACCGCGCGCACACCGTGATCGTCGCGACTGGCGCAACTGCGCGACAGCTCGGGCTCGAGTCCGAACGGCGGCTGCAGGGCCGCGGCGTCTCCTACTGCGCAACCTGCGACGCGGCGTTCTTCCGCGACCGGGTCGTCGTCGTCGTGGGTGGCGGCGACTCCGCGATGGAGGAGGCGTCGTTCGTCGCGAGGTTTGCGAGCAAGGTCTATCTCGTGCACCGCCGTGAGGAGTTCCGCGCCTCGCGCATCATGCTCGACCGCGTCCGCGCGGACGAGAAGATCGAACTCCTGCTCAACAAGGCGGTGACCGAGGTTCTCGGTGACGACAAGGTCGTCGCAGTCGCGCTCCGAGACACCATCACGGGCGAGGCCAGCGAGCTCAGAACGGACGGCTTCTTCGTCGCAATCGGGCACGACCCGACCACCGGCCTCTTCCTTGACCAACTCGACCACGAGCCCGAGACGGGGTATCTGGTCACCGACGGCAAGACGACGCGCACGAACATCCCGGGCGTGTTTGCCGCAGGTGACGTGCAGGACCACGTCTACCGGCAGGCGGTCACCGCTGCCGGTTCCGGCTGTGCGGCCGCGCTTGATGCCGAGCGGTATCTCGCGGCGCGCCGAGACTCGGCCTAGTTCTCCGGCGCCTCGCGGGTGGCGACCCGCGATGAGGGGCAGAGATCCGACAGCACGCACCGCTCGCACGCAGGACGGCGAGCGTCACACACTCGGCGGCCGTGCCAGATCAAGAGGTGCGGGATCCGGGCCCAGGCCGCACGCGGGACAAGCCGTGCGAGGTCTCGCTCGATCCGCACTGGATCCTCGTTCCGAGTCAACCCGAGGCGCTGCGACAGCCGACGCACATGCGTGTCGACGACGACGCCCTGCGCTTCCCCGAGTTCCGCGGCGACGACGTTCGCCGTCTTGCGCGCGACGCCCGGGAGGCGCAGCAACTCGTCGATGCGACTCGGGACGACGCCGTCGAACTCCTCGAGCAGAACACGCATCGCGCCGCGCACCGACCGGGTCTTCTGGCGATAGAAGCCCGTCGCGTAGAGGTCGCGCTCCAGCTCCTCCTGCGCGACGGCGAGATAGTCCTCGGGCCGCCGGTACTTGCGGAAGAGCTTCTCGGTGACCCCGTTGACGGCGACGTCGGTCGTCTGCGCCGAGAGCATCACCGAGATGAGAAGCTCGAGCGGGCTCGCGAACCGGAGCGCGATCGTCGCGTCCGCGTGCTCGACCGCGAGACGGTCGATGATCGGGCCGATCCTCTGGCCGCGTGTTCCGAGACCGCGTCGTCGCGCCTCTCCGACGAAGCTCCGCGCCACCTCCGCCGCCTCAGTGTCCAGCCGCGAACGCGCCGGAGCCCGTGCCCGCACAGACACGACCGAGCGCGGGACAATCCGAGCAGACGAACCGGTTCGGACGTGCGGGGAAGCGCCCCTCGCGGATCGCGGCGATGTCCGCGCTCAGCTTCTGCTCGAGCTCCGGAAGATCATCCGGCCCGAACGTCGCACTGATGAGTGAGTCGGGTGCCTCGAGGAACTGGTAGATCACCTCGACGCTGGCCGCACCAGCGCGGAGCGCCGCGAGCGCGTAGAGCGCACGCTGACCCGTGTACCGCTGCTCGACGAGCTCATCGGGCGACCGTCCGTGCAGCGCGTCCGTCTTGAAGTCGACGACGAGTGCTCCGTCCGCGTTCCGGTGGTACAGGTCGAGCCGGCCGTCGACGAGCAGACCGTCGTGCCCGAACACGAAGCCCTGCTCGACCCGAGCCCCGGTGAGACCCGAGATCCGCGCCGCAAGCGCCGACGAGCAGAACGCCTGCACCAGCGATGTGACCCGCCCGAGATCTGCGTCGGTCGCCGCTGGGTACCACGACCGCACCATGTCGTCGAGCGCTGGCGGGAGTGACGGAGCGCCCAGATCGACCGTCTCGAGCGCCCGATGCGCCGCATCGCCGATCTCGTTACCCGCGAGCGCGGTGAGCGCGCCCTCGGTGACCTTGCCTTCGACGGCGGTCGCGCGCAGCCCCGATATGCGCTCGACGTAGAAGCGGTACGGGCACGCGCGGAACCGGCCGATTGCGCTGTACGAGAGCCGCTCCGGCCAGAGGGCGGGTGGCTCGGGAGGTGCCGCGAGCGGCATGAGCGCGGTGACCGCTGCGGTCGCCGGAGCCTCGGTCTCGCCGAACAGATCGAGCTGCGCCGCAGCAGTGAACGGCTCGTCCTGCACCGTGCTCGCCGCGGATGGTGTGACGGGATCCCGGTCGGGCTTCCCCCGATCGACGCTCAACAGCACGCGCGCCCCGCCGCGCTGGAACTCGACCGGCCCGTCCGCGCGTGCCACCTCCGCTGAGAGATCGAGGCGGTCGAGCACCCACGCGATCGGCGTCGCCTCGCCGTGGTTCTCCGCGTCGACCGAGCCCGACACGATCAGGCGCCGCATCGCGCGGGTCATCCCGACGTAGTAGAGGCGCAACCGCTCGGTGCGCTCAGCCTCGGTGCGCGCGGCCGAGACTGCAGCGTACGACGCGGTGCCGTGCTGCTTGCCGGTCACGGGGTGTGCGACCTTGAAGCCGAAGCGCCCGTCAGAGAGACAGATGATGTCGGGCGGACCGGGGCGGCCGCGCCCTGCGTCAGCGACGACGACGACTGGGAACTCAAGCCCCTTGGCGGAGTGGATCGTCATCAGCCGGACAGCATCGCCGCCCTCCTCCTCGGAGACGGCGTCGTCGATCCGACCGCCGAGCGACTCCTGATCCTCAACCAGCGCGATGAAACCCTCGAGATCGGCGCCGCGGAGGCTCTCGAAGTCGCGTGCGAGCTGCGCGAGCTTGCGAAGGTTCGCAAATCGCCGTGCCCCATCGGGGCGCGCAAGCACCGCAAGGTCGTAGTCGTGCTCGACGAGGATTCGCTCGCACAGGTGCTCAAGCGAGAGGCGCGACGAGAGTCCCACCAGCCGGCCGTAGCGCTGGAGGAACGCCTGGAGCAGCCGCGCGTCCTCCGGATCGAGCGCCGATGGCAGCCGTGGATCGATCCCGTACCAGAGGGCCGCGTTGCGCGGCGCTGCGTCGCTGATGAGCATCAGCGCGTCGTTCGTCACCCCCACGAACGGCGAGGCGAGCACCGTCAGCAGCGCCTCGTCGTCCGTGCGGTTCCGGAGCAGCCGCAGATACGCGAGAAGGTCGGCGACCTGCTGTTGGCCCCAGTAGCTCGTTCGGGTCAGCCGCTGGGCAGGAAGGCCCACCGCCCGAAGCTCGTCCTCGTACAGCGCCGCGTCCGTCCCGGCCGCAAACAGCAGCACGATCTCACCGGGGGTCGCCTCGCCCGCGTCGACGAGCTCGCGGACGCGGCCTGCAACGTGACGCGCCTCGGATCGACGCCAGTGTTCGCCGTTCACGGCGGCGGCCGCCTTGTCGGTCACGAGCAGTTCGAACCGCGGCGCAGACACCGTCGCGGGAGCGGACGAGGCCGCTTCGAGCGGGCGGAACGCCGTCCCCCACTCCACGGTGAAAAGCTCGTTGACCGCGTCGAGCACACCCGGCTCCGACCGGTAGTTGAGCGTCAGTTCATGGATCCCGCTCGTGGCGTCGCGCCGTTCGCGGAACACCCCGACGTCGGCGTGCCTGAACCCGTAGATCGACTGGCACTCGTCGCCAACGAAGAGTGCGTCTGTGTCAGCTCCGCCGGCCAGCTCCTCGATCAACGCCGTCTGGAGGCGGTTGGTGTCCTGGAACTCGTCCACCATCACGGCGCGGTAACGGTCGCGTTCCCTGACACGCACGCGCTCGACCCCGACGAGAAGATCGCGTGCGCGGATCTGGAGATCCTCGAAGTCGAGTGCCGACTCGCGCTGCTTCGCCGAGGCGTATGCGTCCGCGAACGCGGTCAACAGCTCCTGGAGCAGATGACGATCGCGCTCGGCGAGCGCCTCCCATGCCGCCTCGAGCGTGCCCTTCCGCGCCGCCTCGAACACCGCTGCCCGTGCACCCTGCGCCCTCACCCCATCAAGCTCGATCAGCCGTTCGGGGAGCGTCGAAACATCGAGGAGCGCGAGGGTCGTCGCGACGGCGTCCTGCTGTCGTTCCGTGACTCCCGAATCGGCTCCGAGCTCTGCCGCCGCAACACGCAGCTCTTCGACCCGCGCGGTGAGATCAGCGGGAGCCGCGGTCTCGAGGACGAGCTCGCGCCCAGCCGACCGGAGGGTCTCGTACGCATCCAGCAGCATCGAACGGAGCGTTTCCGACCCGTATGCGGCAACGAGGCGCCAGCGTTCCGGATCGTTCGCCGCGCAGAACGAACCCAGCGCCGTCGCGAACGCCTCCCCCTGCAGGACACGGGCATGAGGCGCTGGCAGGACGCGGAACCGTGGGTCGATCCCCGCCTCGAGCGGGTAGGCGGCGAGCAGACGACGGCAGTACCCGTGGATTGTGTGAATCGACGCCGTGTCGAGCGCACGGGCGAGATCGTGGCGCCCGAGCTCCGTGAGCCGCGCCCGGATGCGCGCCGCAAGCTCCGCCGCCGCCTTCTCGGTGAACGTGACGACGAGAATCGATCCGACGTCGAGCCCTCCGACGGTGACGGCTTCGACGAACCGCTCGACGAGGACGCGGGTCTTGCCCGTTCCGGCGCCAGCCGAGACGAACACGGTTCCCGCGGCGCCGATCGCTGCCTTCTGCTGCGGGTTCGGCTCTGACCGGGTCATCCGCGCGCCTTCCTGCAGATCCGCCAGAGATCGCACCAGTCGGGGCACGTGCCGCCGTGTGGGTCGTGCCGCACATCGCCTTCGCGAATCCTGCCGACCAGCTCCACCGCGGTCGATCGTGCGCTTTCGATCGCCTCATCGAACTGCTCCGGGTCGAGGTAGTCGTTCCTCGATAGACCCTCGACGCGCTCCGCCCCGTCGCGCAGCAGCCCGCGAGGCTGCCCGGCGCCAACGGCGACGTAGAGCCCGCCCATCGGCTCGAGCCCCAGGACGTCGCGCAGGTGGAGAAGATAGAGCGGCACCTGCAGCAGCGAGTCGCGCTCGATCTCAGCCGCGCCGGGAGCCTTGCCGGACTTGTAGTCCACAACGACGCCGCGAGCGCTCATCGGGTCGATGTCAACGCGATCGATCTTCCCGGACACCACGACTCCGGGCGCGAGCGCATGGGAACGGAACCCGTGCTCGAGCTTGCGCGGGATGAAGGTCGACTCGGACACCGCCTCCGCTCGGAGGTAGCGCTCGAGGTCACGTCGCAAGCTCTCCTCGAGCTCACGGCGCTCGAACGCATCGATGTCGGGCACGACGTTCGCGGCAATCGCCTGCCCGAGACAGTCCTCGAGCAGCCGTAGGACATCGTCGAGGTTTTCCGGTGTCACCCGCTCCGCTCCCGGGATCGCGCTCGGCAGCGCCTGGTAGAGCCGTTGCAGCGTCCCGTGCATCACGTTTCCGCGCACGAGGCGGTCGAGCCGTCGGTCGATCTGCCCTGGGTTCAGCCACCGCTCTACGAACCAGGCGCTGGAGCACGTCACCATCCGGTCGAGCGCCGAAACGGACCATGCTTCGCGCGCCCCGAACACGCCGAGTGCTGCTGGCTGGGTGATCGCAGTCGCGCGCGAGAATGCGGCTACAGCGCGGTCGAGCCGACGATCCCAGCCGTTCGCACGTGCGAGTGCGCGCGCCGACGCGGGCTCGTTGACCGAGAGCGCGACGAGAGCGCGGAGCCGCTCGCGCTCGGTCGGGGCGGATGCGATCTCCCGCGTGATGTTCGAGAGCGGCCGCCGCCTCGTCGCACGGCGCACGGCCTCGTCGTCGAACAGCTCGCGTGTTGCCTCCCAGAAGGGGCCTGGATCACGCGCGACACCGTCGTCGGTCGCAGCCTGGCGGACGAGGACGAGCCGGGTGCGTGCGCGCGTACAGGCGGTGAGGAACAGGTACCGGTCGCGGCTCGCCTGGTCTGGGCGGCGCAGCCGAGCGCCACGCTCGTCGTCCAGTTTCGAGCGAAGGTCGTCGTCGAGCAACGGTGTCAACCGGCCAGCGCGCGGGAGAGTTCCCTGCTCGAGACCGAGCACGATCACCGCGTCGAAGGTCCGGGTCCGCGCACCCTCGAGATCGAGCAGCGCGACGCGCCCGCGGACACCCGGCCGGTCACCGGCGATGCGGGCGTGATCGAGGGCGTCGAGCACCTCCGCCCGGCTCAGCGGCTCTCCGGTCTCCTCGAGCCGCTCGAGTCCCGCGAGCACCGATTCGACCGTCTGGAACGCGCGGAGGTCGGGAACTGCGCCGTTTCCCGTCGGATGAGCGCCGAGGCCATGGGCGTGGCGCAGCATGTCGGCGGCGAGCGCTCGGACGACCTCGACCGGACGCCCGGACACGAGCGCTGCTTCGAGCGTGGGGAACGGCCAGCTGCGGGACCGCTCGCGGGCCATCTCGATCGTGCGGTCGTGCGAGCGCACCGCGTTGCCGCGCAACATCCCCTCGACCCGATCGACCTCGGCGCGCCCCACCCCTGAGAATGGACTTCGGAGATGCGCGAAGAGGGCGGGTCTCTCCGCTCCGACCCACGCGAAGCGTAGAACCGCGAGCAGCGATTGACCGAACGGGGTGGCGCGTAGCGGGCGCCTCGCCTCGATCGCGAGCGGAACGCCGAGCGCCGCGCAGGCGGCCTCGAGTGTCGATCTGGATGCCTCCACCGAGGCGGCGATGACCCCGATGCGTTCAGCGGGGGTGCCAGCGCGAATCAGTGCGAGCGCCTCCTCCGCCACGAGGTCGGCAACTCCACGCTCGCCCGCGCCCTCGACGAACCCGAGAGCGTCACCGAGCGGCGCGCGTTCCGGTACGTCGACGAAGAGCGAGCGTTCGATGTGCGCGACCTCCGGAGGGAGATGGGCGTGCGCTCCGGCTGGAAGCTCCTCGATTCCGTCGCCGCCGGCAAGCCGTGCGAGATCCGATGCCGTCCGTTCAAGCGAGGCGTACGCGGCGCGTCCCGGCTCGTACGGCAGCGTCACCGTCACCTCACCCCGACCGGCAAGCGCCTCGATCAGCCCGAGCTGGAGCGCCGTCAGATCTTCGAAGCCGTGCGCAAGCACCGGTCTGCCGTCCCACGCCTCGAGCACCGAACGGAGTCGCTCGAGCCCACGCCGGCGCATGTCGCCCTGATCCTCGAGTCCGAGTCGGTCGAGCTCCGCGCGATACCTGCGCACCGCGTCTCCGAGCAACACACCGAGGTCATCGGGGTCGAGCGCCGCACCGTCGAGTTCGCGCAGCGCCTCGAGCACCGCATCGACAATCCCCGGAAGACGGAGACTGTCCGTCGGTTCGGCGGCGGCCTCGAGTCGACGGACGATGGTCTGTCGCTCTGCGTCGCCGATCTCCCGGCGACCGTCGGGCGATGGGCCAGCGAGGTACTCGAAGAGGTCGTCGAACCTCGAGACCCAGCCGCCGATGAGGGCGCCGCCGGTCGCGAGCTCGCGCTGCATCGGCTCGACGTCGGCGCGCCGCGGGACGATCAGCCAGGGGTCGGCCCCCGTTGCGAGCGCGTTGCGAAACTTCGCGAGCAGCCGCGCCACCTTGCCGGAATGCGCCGGCCCGACGATGAGCGAGAGCCCCATCTTCTCACTGTAGTCGGGCTGTTCCGACCTTCTCCTTACGGCATCCGTTACGGCATCCGGCTCTGCCCGAGGTTCGGGCAGAGCCAAATCACAGCGTGATCGGCGCTACTGGGCGCTCTTCGGCTTGCGCCCGCGACGCGCGACCACGACGCCGGGCAGCGCTCCCGCACATGGATCACAGAGGTCGGCCTGCTTCGACCCGCGGCGCGCGTCCGTGAAGGTGACACGGACAACAGCGCCCTTGCCCTCGTCCACCTCCGTCCCACACGTATCACACACAAGGATCGTCTTTCGTGCCATTTCTCATCCTCCCTATTCGGTTCCAGTTCACGCGCGTTCTACGGACATCATACCGACCATCCATTGCAGAACATCGGATGAATACTCACGACTTCTTTCCCGTCGTATTTACGAATTCCTTTGGCGACGATCGGCCGATACACTCGCGGCCGTGCCCACGCGGACGATTGTCGTGCTCGAGGGAGACCAGACGGGCCAGGAGCTGCTCGAGGCAGCGCTGCGGGTGGTCGCTCCCGACGTCGTCGGACTCGAGCTCGCGCTCCCTCGGTTCGACCTTTCTCTCGCGAACCGCCGCACCACCGCGAACAGGGTCGTGTACGAGGCTGCGCACGCAATCCGCGAACACGGGCTCGGGCTGAAGGCGGCGACGGTGACGCCCGAGACGACAGGTGATGTCGGCTCGCCGAACCGGATCCTTCGGGAGGAGATCGGCGGGAAGGTGATCGTCCGCACCGGGCGCCGCATCCCGGGCGTGATGCCGGTCGGTGGCGTGCACTCCCCGATCTCGGTCGTCCGGATGGCGGTCGGCGACGCGTACGGCGCGACCGAGTGGCGCGAGGGCACGGGCGACGACGAGGCCGCGTTCCGCACCGAGCGGATCGAGCGGCGGGTCTGCAAGGCGGTCGCCGAGTTCTCGTTCCGGCAGGCGGCGCGGATGGGCGCGCGGGTGTTCGGTGGCCCGAAGTACACGGTCAGCCCGGTGTACGAGGGGATGCTGAAAGAAGAGATGGACGCGGCTGCGGCACGCCACCCCGACATCCCCTACGAGCCCCAGTTGATCGACGCGACGTTCGCGCTGCTCCTCTCGACGAGCGGCGCGCCACTCGTCATCCCCGCGCTCAACCGCGACGGCGACATCCTCTCTGACCTTGTGTTGCCGCTGTTCGGCTCGATCGCGGGGTCCGAGTCGCTCCTCGTCGCGTTCGGTGACGATCTCGTCCCCTCGGCGCTGATGGCGGAGGCCGCACACGGCACCGCGCCTGCGCTCGAGGGCAAGGATGTCGCGAACCCGATGGCGATGATCCTCGCGGTGGCGGCACTCCTCGCGCACAGCGATGACGAGGCCTGCGAGACGGCCGGCCGCGCGATCCGCGAGGCGTGTCTCGAATCAGTTGCCGAGGGTGTGCGCACCGCGGATCTCGGCGGTCATGCGGGGACGATCTCGTTCACCGACGAGGTGATCCGCAGGACGCGGACGAAACTCGACGTCTGGTCGTCGCTCTAGCCCCAGCCGCTCAGGCGGCGAGCGCGGCGTCGATCTCGACCGCCTCGGCAAACACCGTCGCAAGCTCCGGGTCGAACTGCGTGCCGGCCCCCCGACGGAGCTCGCCGACCGCCTGTTCGAGCGTGAGGGCCGCACGGTACGGGCGATCGCTCGTCATCGCGTCGAACGCATCGGCGACCGCCATGATCCGCCCTTCGAGCGGGATCTGCGCGCCCGCGCGTCGCGTCGGATAGCCGCCACCATCCCATCGCTCGTGGTGAAACAGCACATAGGGGAGCACCGGGACGAGCGACGGCACCTGCGCGACGAGCCACGCGCCTTCGACTGGGTGCATCCGCACCTCTTCCAGTTCGTCGGGGGCGAGCCGACCCGGCTTGTCGAGCACGGCCGCCCGGATCCTCGCCTTGCCGACGTCGTGGAGCGCGGCCCCGAGGCGCACGGCAGGGAGCTGCTCGCCACCCCACCCGATCGCCGTAGCGATCGTCTCCGCGTGGGCCGCCACCCGGTCGTGGTGCGATGCGAACGCGAGATCGCTGGTGCCAAGCACGGCGACGAGGGCCTCGTCCGGGGTCACGAGGAAGACGGTTCCCGCTACGAGGGCCAGTTCCTCCCGACTAGATTGGCGCGGGTGCGCGTGTGCGTCCCCAGAGAGACCGCGACCGGCGAGCGCCGTGTGGCCCTCACCCCCGACGCGGTCGCTCGGCTCATCCCTCTCGGCTTCGCGATCGCGGTCGAAGCGGGCGCGGGACTCGCCGCCGGACTCGCCGATGCCGCGTACGCGGAGGCAGGCGCGGAGGTCGTGACGGGTAGCACCCTGCTCGCGGGAGCCGACGCCGTGGTGCGTGTTGCACCGCCGAACGAGGCCGAGGTCGCAGCGCTCGCGCCTGGGACGCTCCTGATCGGGTTTCTCCGACCGCTCGACGACCCGACCGGGGTCGACCGTCTGCGGAGAGCGGGAGTCGTCGCGTTTGCGATGGAGTCGGTGCCACGGATCACCCGCGCCCAGTCGATGGACGCGCTCTCGTCGCAGGCGAACATCGCTGGCTACAAGGCGGTGCTGCTCGCCGCCGACCGCTGCCCGAAGCTTTTTCCGCTGATGATGACCGCGGCCGGGACCGTCCCGCCCGCGCGCGTTCTGGTGCTCGGGGCCGGCGTTGCCGGGCTCCAGGCGATCGCGACTGCGCGCCGCCTCGGCGCGGTCGTCTCCGCGTTCGACGTCCGACCCGCGGTTCGCGAACAGGTCGAGTCGCTCGGCGCCTCGTTCCTCGACCTCGGAATCCGCGGCGAGGGAACGGAGGGCGGCTACGCCCGCGAGCTGACGCCCGACCAGCAGACGGAGCAGCAGCGGGCGCTCGAGGAGCGGATCCCGGAGTTCGATGTGGTGATCACCACAGCGCTCGTGCCCGGCCGCCCCGCACCGCGCCTCATCCCCGCCTCCGCGGTCGCCCGGATGCGACCCGGTTCGGTGATCGTCGATCTCGCCGCCGAGAACGGCGGCAACTGCGAGGCGACCGTCGCGGGCGAGGAACGGGTGGTCGAGGGCGTGATCGTCGCCGGCCCACGCGATCTGCCGTCGCGCATGGCGTCCGACGCCAGCCGCCTCTACGCACGCAACGTCTCGGCGCTCCTCGAGCATCTCGCACCGGGTGGCGTGGCGAGCCTCGACTTCGAGGACGAGATCACGCGTGGCGCATGCGTCACCCGCACGGCCGCCGAGGTGGTCCCGTGAGCGACACCGCCCTCGTGATCGAAGTGACGATCCTCGTCCTCGCGATCTTCCTCGGGTTCGAGGTCGTCTCGAAGGTGCCCGCGATGCTCCACACCCCGCTGATGTCCGGGACGAACTTCATCCATGGGATCGTGGTGGTGGGCGCGATCATCGTGCTCGGCGAGGCCGACGACACCTTCATGAAGGTGGTCGGGCTGATCGCGATGGTGCTCGCGACCGCAAACGTGGTCGGCGGCTGGTTCGTGACCGATCGGATGCTCGAGATGTTCAAGCGGAAGCCGGACCCGCGGAAGGACGACGCGTGATCTCCGATCCGAACATCGTCGGCCTCCTCTCGCTCGTCGCGATCGTCTGCTTCGTCGTCGCGCTCCGGTTTCTCTCCTCGCCGCGCAACGCGCGGAAGGGGAACTGGGTCGGCGGCGCAGGGATGGTCGTCGCGATCGCGACAACGCTGCTGCTCGAGGGGATTGGAAACTGGGGTCTGATCGCGGTCGGAGCCGCGGTCGGGACAGTGGTCGGCGTCGTCGGCGCGCGCAAGGTGCGGATGACCGCAATGCCGCAGATGGTCGCACTCTTCAACGGGGTCGGCGGGGGTGCAGCGGCGCTCGTCGCGATGGTCGAGTTCCGCGCAGCGGACGGGACGCTCACGGGCGACGCGATCGTCTCCACCGCGCTCTCCGCGCTGATCGGCTCGATCTCGTTCGCCGGATCGCTTGTTGCCTTCGCGAAGCTCCAGGAACTGGTGCGGGGTCGACCGATCACGTTCCCCGGCCAGAACGCCTTCAACCTGCTCGTGCTCGGCACCGCGCTCGTAGCGGGGGTCGCGCTCGTCGCCGACGGTGGTGACGAGCGGCTGCTGTGGGCGCTCGTGGTCGCGGCCGCGGTCTTCGGGGTGCTGTTCGTGCTGCCGATCGGCGGCGCCGACATGCCGGTCGTGATCTCACTCTTGAATGCCTTCACCGGGCTTGCGGCATCTGCCACCGGGTTCGTACTCGGCTCGACGACCCTGATCGTGTCGGGGATGCTCGTCGGCGCCTCGGGGACGCTACTGACGATGCTGATGGCGAAGGCGATGAACCGGTCGATCGCGAACGTCCTGTTCAGCGCGTTTGGGAAGGCGCAAGCGAGCACGGGGAGTGCGACGCGTCGTGACGACGGGCGCACGGTTCGTGCAACCACCCCCGAGGATGTCGCTGTCCAGCTCTCGTTCGCCCGGAAGGTGGTGGTGGTGCCCGGCTACGGACTCGCGGTCGCACAGGCCCAGCACGACGTGCGACAGCTCGCGGAGGTACTGGAGGCGCGTGGTGTCTCGGTCGCATACGCGATCCACCCGGTCGCCGGCCGGATGCCCGGGCACATGAACGTCCTCCTGGCGGAGGCGAATGTGCCGTACGACCAGCTGAAGGAGATGGACGAGATCAACTCGGAGTTCCCGCAGGCCGACGTCGCGCTCGTGATCGGCGCAAACGATGTGGTGAACCCGGCCGCGCGCGCCGACCGCTCGAGCCCGATCTTCGGGATGCCGATCCTCGACGTCGACAAGGCGAAGAGTGTGGTTGTGATGAAGCGCTCGATGGCGCCCGGGTTCGCGGGGATCGACAACGACCTGTTTCTCGACCCACAAACGACGATGCTGTTCGGCAACGCGAAAGAGTCGGTCGCCAAGCTGATCGCGGCCGTCAAGGCCGTCTGAGCGGGATGGGCGTCGCGTTCCTCTCCGGGGTCGCGGTGCGAAAGGCAGTCGCGCCGCGCGAGGCGTACGAGGCGACACGCGATGCGTTCGTCGCCCACGCCCAAGGGCTGTGGGCGATGCAGCCGAAGCTCTACGTCACGAACTACCCGGCTGGCGACTTCCGGGCGATGCCCGCGCTCGGCGGCGGTTTCGCGCTGCTCAAGTGGGTCACCTCGTTCCCCGGGAACCCCGCGCGCGGGTTGCCGACCGTGACGGGGCTCGTGCTCCTCTCCGATGCCGAAACCGGCCAGTTGCTCGCAGTGATGGACGCAGCGGCGGTGACGGCGCTACGGACAGCCGCCGCAGGGGTGCTGGCCGCGGAGACACTCGGACGCGTCGGGGGGCCCGTCGCGGTCGTCGGGTGCGGGGTGAACGGTGCAGCGACGGTCGCGATGCTTGGCGCGCTCGGGGTCGAGGCGCTCGTCCACGATCGCGACACGACGCGGGCAGAGGCGGTCGCCGCCGCCCACGGAGCCCGCGTGGTGACGCTCGAGAAAGCTCTTGCCGCCGACCGCGTGATCACCGTCACGCCTGGCGCCACCGTCCTCTACGACGAGGGCTCGCTCCGGGTAGGCCAGCACGTCTCACTGATGGGCGCAGACGGCCCCGGGAAGGCGGAGGTCGCAACACGCGAGATCGCGCGCGCGCGGCTCTTCTGCGACGAGTGGGAGCAGGCGTCGCACGGCGGCGAACTCGCAGCCGCGGTCGAGGCTGGCTTGGTGACGCGGGGTGACGTGACGGAGCTCGGGCGGGTGCTCGCGGGTGACGCCGAGGGTCGCCGGTCTGCGGACGAGGTGACGCTGTTCGATTCGACTGGGCTCGCGATTCAGGACCTCGGGATTGCCCGCGCGGTGCACGCGCGGCTCGACGCGCTCGACGTCCCGCGCTTCGACCTGTAGCGGGCTACTCGCCGAGCAGGCGAGCGGGCGCGAACGTCTCGAGCAGCGGGTCACTCTCGCCCTGGATCGCCCGAGCCACGAGCCGCCCGCAGGAGAAGCCGAGGAGGTTCCCGTGTCCCGAATAGCCGCCCGCGACCCAGACACGGTCGCTCCCGGGGACGCGACCGACGACCGGGAGGAAGTCGAGCACGAGGCCGAAGATCCCTGCCCAGCGGTGCTCGATCTCGAGGTGCCGCCCGAGCAGCTCGTCGGCGAACCGTTCGAGTGAGCCCTGGACCAGCGGGGTTAGCGCCTCCTCGTCGGTGAACTCGCTGTCCATCGAGACATCGCGGAAGCCGCCGAGCACAATCCGTCCAGCCTCGTCGCGGTGCCAGTAGTCAAATCCGTGGCGGCCATAGTGCGGAACCTCGAAGTGCTCCTCGGGGACGGGCTCCGTCGCAATCACCTGACCGCGCGTTGGGACGATCAGCCCCTCCAGCGGCCCGAGGAGCCCGCTCGGGTACCCATCGGTCGCGATCACGACAACCGGCGCCTCCAGCTCGTCGAGCGAGACGATCCGCCGGTGCTCGACGATCTCCGCTCCCGCCGCGATTGCATGCGCCGCCAGCCGACGGACCCAGCGGACGGGCTGGAGCGCACCGTCAGGCGGGTGGAAGAGCCCGGCGGTGAACCGCCCAATCGGCGGCCCGGTGGGAGCGTCCACCCACTCGGCCTCGATCCCATCGGCACACATCGCCTCGTACTCGGCGCGCAACTCCTCCCGCTCCTCCAGATCCACAGCGACCCGCAGGCTCCCGACCTGGCGGAACGAGTCACCCGCGAGACCCTTCACCGCGTCGATCTCGCGTTCGGTCCAGCGCCAGATCCGGGCGGCCGTCTCGCGCCCCACCGACTCGGCGACGACGTCGTACGGCGCGGCCGCGCCGCGCAGCAGGAACCCGCCGTTCCGCCCGCTCGCGCCACCCGCGACCTCACGCGCGTCGAAGATCCGCACGCGGAGCCCCGCGCTCGCGAGTGCGTGGGCGCAGGCGATCCCCGTCACTCCCGCTCCGACGATCTCGACCTCCGCGGGTCCATCAAGCGGCCTCGAGACAACCGGTGTCGCGTCCGAGGAGAGCCAGTAGGAGGTCACCGCGCGATCGTAGTCGTCACCTCCCCGTCGTCGACCGCAACCACACCCGCGAGCTCCAGCGCGCACACGGCCGCCGAGACCGCGCCGACCGCGACCCCTGAGACGCGAGCCACCGCGTCCACCGAGCGCGGTCCGTCGGCGAGCGCCTCGAGCACCGCGCGCTCGACAGGGCCGAACTCACCGCGCTGCGACGGGGCGGCCGGGGCGAGCCCGACCGCCTCGAGCACGTCCAGGACGCGCGTCACCGGCGCCGCTCCCTGGCGGAGGAGTCCGTTCGAACCGCCGCTCAGCGCACTCGTGATCTCGCCCGGGACGGCGAGCACGTCCCGCCCCTGCTCGAGTGCGAAGTCGGCGGTGATCAGCGCCCCGGAACGCTCGCGCGCCTCGACCACCACGACCGCGAGTGATAGCCCGGAGATGATCCGGTTGCGCGCCGGGAAACGCCACGGGGCCGGCTCGACCCCAGGCTCGTATTCGGAGACAACGAGGCCGCCACCACCGACGATTCGGCGTGCCAGTTCCGCATGGGCGGCCGGGTAGTCGCGGTCGATCCCACAGCCCAGCACCGCGACCGTCGGTCCACCGCCCTCGAGCGCGCCCCGGTGCGCCTCCCCGTCGATCCCGCGCGCCATCCCACTGACGACGACCGCACCCGCGGCAGCGAGCTCACGCGAGAGCGAACGGGCAACCGTTCGGCCGTATGCCGAGCACACACGCGCGCCGACGACCGCGACGCATGGCCGCTCGAGGACCGCGAGGTGGTCCACGCCCCGAAACCACAGCTCGCGAGGCGGATCGTGGATCTGCGCGAGCCTCGCCGGGTACCCGGCGGTGCGGAGTCGGATCGGCTCGATCGTCACCGTGTGTCCGCCGATGCCCTGTACGTGAGTGCCTCCGCGACGTGTTCCGGGAGCACCTCGGTGGCGCACGCGAGCACGGCCAGCGTCCGTGCGACCCGCGCAACGCGCGCCCGCCCCCGTCCCGACAGCGGTAGCCGCTCGACCGCGCGATCGAGGAGCTCCGATGCCGCCCGTGTGCGCATTGGAGAGGAAGCGGCGAGGGCCTCTGCTGCGACCGCGACCCGCTCACGGACAGCGCGGGAGGGCTCCCCGGGGGGTGCAGCGAGATCCTCGGCGCGCGGTCGCGGCATCGCGACCACGAGATCGAACCGGTCGAGCAGCGCCCGCGAGACCCGGTCGCGGTAGCCCGCGATCCTCGCCGCCGTACACGCACACTCGAGCCGGGGGTCGCCGCGCGCGCCGCACGGGCAGAGGTTCATCGTCGCGACGAGACGGAATCGTGCAGGGAATGTGACCCGCCCCTTCGCTCGGGCGACCGAGACGACGCCGTCCTCGATCGGCTGGCGCAGGGACTCGAGCACTGACCTCGGAAACTCGGGCAGCTCGTCGAGGAACAGGACCCCGTGGTGTGCGAGCGTCACCTCCCCCGGCCCTGGCACCGTCCCACCCCCGACAATCGCTGCTGCCGACGCGCCGTGGTGCGGTGCGCGGAACGGCGGCTCCTCGACGATCGCGACCCCGTCCGGGAGCGTCCCCACGACCGAGTGGATCCGGGTCGCCTCGAGCCGTTCGGATGCGGTCAGCGGGGGAAGGATCGACGGCAGCCGCCGCGCCAGCATCGTCTTGCCGGTTCCCGGAGGTCCGACGAGAAGGAGGTTGTGTCCTCCAGCCGCAGCGATCTCGAGCGCGCGCCTCCCCCGCTCCTGACCACGGACGTCGGCGAGGTCGAGACTGGAGCGTCCGTTCGTCGCCGCCCGTGCCGACGGCGCCACCGGCGAGATCATGCTGTCGCCCCGGAGGTACCCGACCGCCTCCGCGAGCGAGCCGACGGGGAGTGCCTCGATCCCTGCGAGCGCAGCCTCGGGCGCCGCCTCGGTGGCGCACAGGATCCGTCCGATCCCCGACCGCATCGCGCCCTCCGCGACCGCGAGCGTGCCGTTGACCGGACGGACACGGCCATCGAGCGCAAGCTCACCCAGACACGCGTGCGCCGCCAGACGACCCTCTGGAACCTGCCCGGACGCTGCGAGCACCGAGAGTGCGATCGCGAGGTCGTACCCGGAGCCCTCCTTGCGGAGCGCGGCCGGGGCGAGATTGACAGTGATCGCCGCCTTCGGCCATTCGAGCAGCGTCGAGAGCACGCTCGCCCGCACACGATGCTTTGCCTCCTGACAGGCACGGTCACCGAGCCCGACGATCGAGAGCGACGGGATCTGCGACGTGGTGAGCCGTGTCTCGACCTCGACCCTCCGCGGATCGAGCCCCACCACCGCGAACGTCAGGGCGCGCGCGAGCACACCACCGACGCTACGGGCCGACCCGTGCCGCCTTCGTGCCTACGCAGTGCCGACTTCGTGACCGCGCAGGTGACGCGAACGCACTCGGCGCCTAGCTGGACTAACCACACACCTTCGAGACGCCTGATCGCGTCCGAGCCTC
>CAYXAS010000004.1:53735-58199 GCA_964461665.1 uncultured Gaiellales bacterium | reverse complement strand
GGAGGCTCGGACGCGATCAGGCGTCTCGAAGGTGTGTGGTTAGTCCAGCTAGGAGACGACGAGCGGTTCCTTCGCAACCGTCGTGAGCCGCTCGGCCCCGTCCTCGGTGACGAGGACGAGATCCTCTATGCGCACACCAACGTCGCCGGCGAGGTAGATGCCCGGCTCCACGGTGACGACGTTCCCGACCGCGAGCGTGTCCGGCGACTCGGCCCTCAGTGTCGGTGCCTCGTGGATCTCCAGCCCGACCCCGTGTCCGAGGCCGTGCCCGTACGCCTCCGCGAGTCCTGCAGCCGCAATCTGCACGCGCGAGGCGGCATCGACGTCGCGAGCGGCTACACCAGCACGTACCGCGCCGAGGCCGTCCATGTGCGCCGCGAGACACAGTTCGTAGAGGTCGAGCAGCCGCTGATCATCGCCGGTGAGGAGCGTCCGCGTGCAGTCCGACCGGTAGCCGTCCACCACGCACCCCGTGTCCACGACCACCATCGTCCCGGCGGGGATCGGCACGTCGCGCGGGTGGCCGTGCGGCCGGGCGCCCATCTCTCCCGCACCGACGAGCGGGTCGAACGCGACACCCTCGGCACCGAGCTCGCGGAACCGTCGCTCCATGTGCCATGCGAGGTCGCGCTCCGTCATTCCGATGATCGGGACGCTGCCGAGCTCCGCGTACACCGTGTCGGAGATCGCCGCAGCCCGTCGGATCGCTGCGATCTCACCCGCGTCCTTGACGGATCGGAGCGCTTCGACGTGCCCCGGGTCGCCGTGGAGGGTGACCCCGCCTGTGCGGAGCGTCTCCCCAGCGGCGACGGTGAGTTGGGTCGGCTCGATGCCCACCTCGCGACCGCTCAGCAACTCGGCAAGAGCGGAGACGACGTCACGCTTCGTCTGGGAGAACGCGACACCACCAACCGCTGCGGCGGCCTCCGCGTAGCGGAAGTCGGTGTAGAGGGTCGTGTCACCCGAGGGCTCCACGAGCAGCGCCGCGTTCGACGACTGGAGCCCGCAGAGCCAGCGGACGTTGATGAGGCTCGTCACGAGCAGTGGGCGCGTGAGCCGCTGTGCGAGCCGGTCGAGGCGGGTCATGCGGTTCCGCCCTTCGCGAGCACGAGCGCCTCGTGATACCCCTCGAGCCCCTTGCCGACGACGCGGTGAGTCGCAACGCCTTCGAGCACGCTCATCCGACGCCACTCCTCCCGCTCGTCCACGTTGGAGATGTGCACCTCGACGATCGGCCCGGTGAACGGCTCGGCGGCGTCGCGGATCGCCCACGCGTAGTGCGTCCACGCCCCCGGGTTTAGAACGAGCGCGTCGGCGCTGCCGAGCGCTGCGTGGATCAACTCGACGTACTCGCCCTCGTGGTTCGTCTGCCGACACCGCGCCTCGAGCCCGAGCGCGAGCGCCCAACCATCGATCATCTCCTCGAGGTCCTGAAGCGACGTGGAGCCGTAGACCGTGGGATCACGGCGTCCGAGCAGGTCAAGGTTCACCCCGTTCAGGACGTCCACGCGCACCCGTCGAGCCTACGCGATGAGCGAGTCGAGAGCGCTCCGCACGTCTGCGAGCGGAAGCTCGACGCCCCAACGCGGCCGTCCCGGCGCGTCGAGCAGCACGAGTCGCGGGGCGCCGCCCGCCGCCTTCTTGTCTCGGTGGAGCGCCGCCCACGCGAGATCGCGATCCACTTCGGCCCGTGCGGGAGCGAGGACACGCTCGACGGTGAGCGCCTCCTCCTCCAGCCCACTCAAGCGTAATGCGGCCAGCAGTCCGAGTGCGACGGCTCGGCCGTGCGGGAGCGCGTAGCCGGCGGCAGCCTCGAGCGCGTGCGCGAAGGTGTGCCCGAGGTTGAGCTGTGCGCGGGCGCCACGGTCGTGCGGATCGGCGAGACAGACCGCGGCCTTGAACGCGGCGCAACGATAGACCTGCTCTGCCTCGGGCCGCTCCCAGAGCGGCTGTCCGAGGAGCAGACCCGTCTTCACGACCTCGGCGAGTCCGTGCTGGCGCTCGGCATCGGGGAGCGTCTCCAGCAGTGCGGGGTCACAGATCACCCGCGCGGGCCAGTGGAACGACCCCACGACGTTCTTTGCGCCCGGAAGATCGATCGCGGTCTTGCCGCCGATCCCGGCGTCGACCTGCCCGACGAGCGTCGTCGGCACCGCGACCCACGGTATCCCTCGCATGTACGTCGACGCGACGAAACCGCCGACATCCGTGGTGCAGCCGCCACCGAGTGCGACGAGAGATCCGTCCCGGCCGACGCGCAGCGCCTCCCACAGCGCTCGCGCGACGTCGACCGACTTCGCCGCCTCGCCCGCCGGCACCTCGTGCTGCGCGTGCTCCCGGGCGCCGAGAGCCAGTTGTGCCCGGATCCCGTGGATTCCCGCCACGACGGCGTCGCTGACGAGTTCCACCGGTCCGTCCCCGGGCACGAGCTCCCCGAGACGGTCGAGAACACCGGTTTCAACAACGATCCCAGCGCCCGAGAGGACCACGCCGTTCGCGCTCGATGCGTGTCCGTCGGCCACTCCCTCGTAGACCCCCTCGCGCTCTGCGAACAGGTCGAGGAACTGCGCCCTGTCGTGCGCGAGCGGCCGCTTCGCTCCCGCCGCGCGCTCCCAGGCCGTCTCCGGATCGATCTCGAGGACGACGGTGAACGCCCTCTGTTGGAGCGTCGTCCTCGTGCGGGGCGAGAGCACCGTCCCTCCCCCGAGCGCGATCACGGCCGGATCGGCGAGCGCGAGGATCTCCGCGGCGAGCCGTTCCTCGATCTCCCGGAACGCTGGCTCGCCGAGCTCGCGGAACAGGTCCGGGATCGACGAGCCCGTCTCCCTGGCTATCTCCTCGTCGAGATCGACGAAGGGCCGGTCGAGCTTGGCCGCGACCTCGCGACCGATCGTGGTCTTGCCCGACCCCATGAAGCCCGCGAGCGCGAGATGCCGCCCGAGCGCGTTGGCGGGCACTACGGACGCGGCTGCCACCGGTGGGCGATCCGGTCGAGGTACGCGCGATGTGACGCGACCGTGTCCGCGATCGCGTCGCCGCCGAACTTGTCAAGCGTCGCTCGGGCGAGCTCCCACGCAACGGCTGCCTCCGCGACCACGGCGAGCGCCTCGACCGCCTGGACGTCGGACCGCTCCACGAGCGCCTGCGCTGCTTCCCCGGTTGCGAGATCGACCGAGTCGAGCGGCTTCATGAGCGTCGGCAGCGGCTTCATCGCCGCCCGGACGATGACAGGCTCGCCGTTCGTCATTCCGGCCTCGAGGCCGCCCGCACGGTTGCTACGCCGCGCGAGACCCGGCTCGATCTCATCGTGCGCCTCGCTCCCGCTGCGACGCGCGAGCGCGAACCCATCGCCAACCTCGACACCCTTCACCGCCTGGATGCCCATGAGCGCGAATGCGATCCGAGCGTCGAGACGATCGCTCTTCTCCGCGTATGACCCGAGCCCGGGCGGACACCCGGTCGCGATCACCTCGACCACACCACCGAGCGTGTCCTGTGCCTTCCGCGCCGCATCGGTTGCATCGCGCATCCCGTCGTCCCCCGTCGCGCCGCCGACCTCCACCGGTCTCCCGGCGACCGTGATCCCGAGGTGCGCGAGAAGCGCCTTCGCCACCGAACCGGCGGCGACATGCGCGGCAGTGTGGCGCGCGCTCGCCCGCTCGAGCGCATCGCGTACGTCGTCATGGTCGTACTTGAGGACGCCCGCGAGGTCGGCGTGTCCGGGGCGCGGGAGCGTGACGGGCTTGACGCCCTTCCCGGACGGCTCGCCGTCGGGGTGCCACGGGTTCATCCCCCACAGCCAGTTGCGGTGGTCGCGGTTCCGGACGACCAGCGTGAGCGGTGTGCCGAGCGTGTGCGCGTGTCGCAGGCCGCTGAGGATCTCGACTTCGTCGGTTTCCAACTGCTGACGTGGGCTGCGCCCGTACCCCTGCTGGCGGCGCCGGAGATCGGCGTCGATCGAGGCGCGATCGAGCTCCAGGCCTGCGGGGAGGCCCGTGACAACTGCGACGAGTGCGGGGCCATGAGACTCTCCCGCGGTGACGAGGCCGAGCGCCATCGCCCCTAAGCCTATGCGCGGAGTGCGGCGCGCATCACAGCGAGAGGCGCGTGCTGGCCGGTCCAGACGTTGAACGACGCAGCACCCTGCGCGAGCAACAGGTCGAGCCCGTCCACGACGCGCGCGCAACCGGCCGTCCGCGCCGCTGCCACGAGCGCGGTCTCACCGCCGTCCGAGCGGTATGCCATGTCGATCACGACCTCGGTTCCGACGAGACTGACGATCGCATCGTCCTTCACCGGGGTGCAGTTGACGATCGCATCGAAGCCCTTCGACGAGGGCGGCCACCCCGGGTCCCGTCGGTGGGCGACATGCACCTCAGCGGCGCCCGCGTCGCGGTACGCGTGCTCCGCCGCCTTCGCAGCGCCACCACCACCCAGCACCAGAACGCGCTTGCCGCTCGCGTC
>CAYXAS010000004.1:51416-53725 GCA_964461665.1 uncultured Gaiellales bacterium | reverse complement strand
CTCGCGTCGAACGCCTCGCGCAACGCGACGATGTCGGTCGAAGACCCGATCACCTTCCCGCCCACGATGGTGAGGGTGTTCACCGAAGCGGCCGCCGACGCGTCGTCGCTCACGTCGTCGCAGAAGTCGAGCACCGCCGTCTTGTGGGGGATCGTGACATTCGCGCCCGCGAAGCCGAGCGCGACGAGACCCTGAACCGCGTCGCCGAGCCGCTCGGGCGGGGCGGGGAGCGGGACGTACGCCCAGTCGAGGTCGAGGGCCGCGAACCCCGCGTTCTGCATCCGGGGCGAGAGCGAGTGCGATGCCGGCCACGCGAGCAGCCCCACGAGTGTCGTCGTCGCCCTGATCTCGGTCACGGGAGCGATCCTAGTCTCGGCGTGCCTGGCTATCCGGACGGCGCGACCCGCACCTCGGCCCAAGCCGACAGCGCGCCGTCGGCTGCGCGCGCCTGGATCCAGTACGTCTCGCCCCGTGTCGAGAGCGTGAAGGCCGGGATCGTTGTCACCCACCCAGCGCTCGTCCGCCCCCCGTCGAACGACAGCCGGAACTGAGCAGCATTCGTCGTGAGCGAGACCCAGTAGCGCGTCACGGGCGTGCCGCCCAACGATCCCTGCCAGCCGAGATGCTGGTCCACCCATCGGTGTCGATCCGGTGCCTCAGCGCTCCAGATGTCAGGCCGAAGGCGCCGCCGCCCTCACGTTCGAATGCGAACGCAGGGTCGAGTGCGCCCATCGTCTCGGACGCCGCGTACCGGAGCGCCAACGGAACCTCGCGTTCAGGCGCCCCCGTAGCGTCTCGGACCGCCGACGCACCGGCCACCACCCCCACGGTCGCAATCCCGGGCGCCACGAGCGAGTGGCCGAGCGCTCGACGAGTCCCCCTCACGACATTCGATCCTGCAGTTGACGCACGTCCGCCCCGGGGCCTGGAGCTACTCCCGTCAGTCGCAGGCGTACCCGTACTCGCACACCGCACGGAGGAAGTCACGTTCCGAGGCCGTGAAGAAGTGGCTCAGCGAATCGGGCTTCCGGACGTAGAACAAGTAGTCGACGTCGGCGGGCCGGGCGGCAGCACGGATTGAGGCGAGACCGGGGTTCGCGATCGGGGTCGGCGGCAGACCTGTCCGGAGACGCGTGTTGTAGGGCGAGTCGGTCGCGAGCGCGCTCTTCGTGAGCGAGCGCGTGCCCGGGATCCCGAGCCCGTAGCGGATCGTCGCGTCGATCCCGAGCGGGATCCCCGCACGCAGTCGGTTGTAGATCACCGCGGCGACGAGCCTCCGCTCGGACGCGACCGCAGTCTCTTCCTCGATCATCGATGCGATGATCAGCACGTCGTACGAGGTGAGGTTCTTCGCCTTGGAGTACGTCAGATCCACCGTGGCGAACCGGTCCGCGAACGCTTCGAGCTGTCGTGCGACGAGGTCGCGTGCGGTCGTCTCCTCCGTGAACTCGTAGAGCGCGGGGAACAGGAACCCCTCCAACGCGCCCCTCGGTGCGTCTCGACGGAACCCGAGCGGGATCGGGGCAACACCGGCAGCGCGTCGGTAGCCCGCGGCAGTCATCCGCGGTGTGATTCCGCGGTCGCGAATCGCGATGCGCCGAACCGCAGCGACCCGTGCGGCCATCTGCTCGACCGTGAACCCCTCCGGGAAGATGATCTTGAGCGCGGGCGGCTCCGCTGGCGGCGGCGCAGGTGTCGGCGCTTCGCGGGCGAGCCAGAGCGCCACCCCAGAGACGCTGACGGCCGCGAGTGCGGCCGTCGCGGCAAGCACCGCGCGGCGGTTCACTCGAAACCCCGGTCGAGACGGCTCTGGAGCAGATGGGCGGCAGCAAGGGCGTCCACAGGTGCTCGCGCGCCTGTCTGTTTCGCCAGTGCGGTCGTGAGCCGTTCGTCCCACGTCTCGATCGGTACAGCGAGCCGCGGCCGGAGCAGTTCGACGAAGGCCTCGGTCTCGAGCGCCTGCGCGCCGCGCTCCCCGCGAAGCGTGAGCGGAAGACCGACGATCACGAGTTGTGCTTCCAACTCCGCCACGAGCCGCGCGATCTCGTCAAGACCCGCAGGGGTAGCGGCCCGTTGGACGACCCCGACGGGTCGCGCCATGAGCCCGGTCGGATCGGAAACCGCGACGCCCGTGCGCGCCGAGCCGTAGTCGAGCGCGAGGACGCGCACCGTCTACGCGCCGAGCGCGTTAGCGAGCACTCGGTCGGCCTCCGCGAGTGCGTCGGCGAGCCGCTCCGGGTCTTTCCCGCCCGCTCGCGCCATCGTCGGCTTCCCGCCGCCGCCGCCGCCGATGAGTGGAGCGGCCGCCC
>CAYXAS010000004.1:47964-51406 GCA_964461665.1 uncultured Gaiellales bacterium | reverse complement strand
CGGCCGCCCGGATCACGTCGACGGCGCTCAGCCGGGCGGCGATCTCCTGGCTGGTGGCGGCGACGAGGTTCACCTTGTCGTCCGCGACCGAGCCGAGCACGACGAACGCAGGCGCGTGGATCGCGAGGAACCGATCGGAGAGTGAGAGCAGCGCATCACCGTCGAACCCGTCGACGGCCTGCACGACGACATTCACGCCGCCGAGCACCTTCACTTCTGCCTCGATCTCCGCACCGATCTTCGCTGCTGCCACCGGTGAGCGCTTCGCCGCACGCCGCTCGGTGGCGAGTTCCGCACGGAGCGCCTGCGCCTCGAGCGCGCGCGCCTGGAAGAGCGCGTACGCCTCGCCCGAGGTCACCGCCTCGATCCGGCGAGCGCCTCCACCCACGGAACCCTCGGAGAGGATCGCGAACGCGCCGATCTCCGCGGTCGTTCGCACGTGGGTGCCGCCGCAGAGCTCGGTCGCGACGTCGACGACATCCACCACCCGGACGATGTCGCCGTACTTCTCGCCGAACAGCATCATCGCACCCAGGGTGCGCGCCTCGGCCTGCGTCGTCTCGAATGTGTGGACGGGGACGTTGCGGAAGATCCAGCCGTTCACGCGCCGCTCGACCTCGTCACGCTCCTCGCCGGTCATCGCCGACGGATGCGTGAAGTCGAACCGAAGCTTGTCAGGACGAACGGCCGAGCCGGCCTGCTTCACGTGTGTCCCGAGCACCTCGCGGAGCGCTTCGTGCAGCAGGTGCGTGGCTGTGTGGTTCGCCATCGTCGGGAACCGAACTGCCCACGACACCACCGCCCGCACCCGATCGCCCGCAGAGAAGCCCTCGCCGCGAAAGACGAGCACCTGGTCGTCACCGAACCGGTGTGCCTCCACCACCTCCGCACGCGTTTCGGGCGCGCCGTCCACTTCGATCCAGCCGTCATCGGTGATCTGCCCTCCACCGGCTGCGTAGAACGGTGACTCCCTCAGCTTCGCGAGGAAGGTGCCGTCCCGGAGATCCTCGACAGCGCCGAGTTGCGTCAAGACTTCCGTCTTCGCGTATCCCACGAACTCACTCCTGAACCCCGCCCCGGCCGCAAAGTCAGCCGCCCGCTGCGCGCCGCCCTCGCCTCCGGCGCGGGAGATCTCGCGGTGGCGATCCATCTCGTCGCGGTAGCCGTCGAGGTCGACGGTCTGACCGCGCTCCTGGGCGAGTTCCACCGTCAACTCGATCGGGAACCCGTATGTCGCAGCGAGCGTGAATGCATCCACTCCCGACACCGCCTGACCGCCCGCGAGCTCCTCGAACAGGAGGGTTCCGCGCTCGAGCGTCTCGCCGAACCTCTCTTCCTCGGCCGCGACGATGCGGCAGATCTCAGCCGCGTGCTCGCGGAGCTCGGGGTAGGCGTCGGCCATCTGTTCGATCACGACGCCGGGAAGCCGGTGGACGTTCTCCAGGCCGATCCGTCGCCCCTGAAACACCGCGCGCCGGATGAGGCGTCGAACGATGGAGCCGCGCCCCTCGTTGGAGGGAACGATCCCCTCGGCGATCAGGAAGGTCATCGCCCGTCCGTGGTCGGCGAGCACGCGGTGTGCCTTCGTCGCGATCTCGGAGTCGCCGTAGCCGACCCCACTCTCGGCGGCGACCCAATCCATGATCCGCTGGTAGCCGTCCGCATCGAAGATCGACTGCACGCCCTGCAGCAGCATCGCGCCACGCTCTAGCCCGAGGCCCGTGTCGATGTTCTGCAGCGGAAGCGGGGTGAGCGAGCTGTCCGGGTGGAGCTCGAACTCCATGAACACGAGGTTCCAGAACTCGAGGTAGCGCTCGCAGCGCTCGCAGTTCGGGCCGCACGAGGGGTCTCCGCAGCCGTGCTCGGCGCCACGGTCGAGGAAGATCTCGCTGCACGGGCCGCACGGTCCGGTGTCTGCCGCCTGCCAGAAATTCTCGGAGCGTGGCTGGCCGACGATCCGCTCCCGCGGGACGCCCATCCGAAGCCACGCGTTGACCGCAACCTCGTCCAACGAGAGACCGAGCGCAGGATCGCCACCAAACACCGTGACCCACAGATCCTCTGGCGCGAACCCCATGCGCACGGTCACGAACTCCCAAGCGTAGGCGATCGCATCGTCCTTGAAGTAGTCGCCGAACGAGAAGTTGCCGAGCATCTCGAAGAACGACGCGTGTCGCGCCGTCGAGCCCACGTCGTCGAGGTCGGCGTGCTTGCCGCCCGCCCGCATCACTTTCTGGCAGGTCACGGCACGTGGCCCCGGCGGCGTGCCGAGGCCGAGGAACCACTTCTTCATCGGCTGCATCCCCGCGACGATGAACAGCGTCGAGGGGTCGTCGGTGGGCGGAATCAGTGGCGCGGACGGAAGCCGCGTGTGCCCCTTCTCCTCGAAGAACGAGAGAAACGATTCCCTGAGCTCCTCGGTGGTGCGCACGCGGTCGATCGTAGCCGCGCGGGTGGAGCGCTCCCCGCGGTCGAAGTGACGCTCCTAGGCCGCTTCGGGGCGGTCGGGCTCGTCGTCCGGACGCACGGCCGGAGCAGGGCGCTGCCACGCGGCGGGCCTCCGCTGCGGGTCAGGCGGCGGAACGTGTGTGGGGCGCGCAGAGGTCTGGTCGGCATGGGCGCCGCGGAGATCCTCCGCGAGATCCTGTTCGCGCTGGGCGGCGGCCGCCCGCGCCGCGGCGAACGCCTCACGCGGGTCACGCGTCGCGAGGAGCGATGAGATCCCGTGGGCGAGACCTGCAGCAAGACCCGAGACCTTCTCGACGGGCATCGCGATCGCGGTCGAGACCGCGCGCACCGCGGTGTCGGCGCTCTCCGCCATGCCGACCGCGCTGTCGGTCACCGTGTCGAGCTTGTCCAGCTGCCAGTTCACGCGGTCGACGGTCGCACCGCCCTTCTTGATCACCGGTAGCAACTCATCCTGGGTCCCTCGCACAAGCGACGAGATGCGACCGAAGAGGCGCCCGAGCTTGTAGAGCGCGAACGCTGAGCCGAGCCCCGCCAGTACGAGGAACACCGCGAGCGCGATGCTCGCAGCCTCGCGTGCGTCGATCCCTCCCGCCATCGCTGCGATCCTAGCGGCCGGTTCCGGCGCTCACGATCACGCCGGAGCCGACCACCGCGTCGTCGGCGTAGAGCACGGCCTGCTGCCCAGGCGCGACCGCCTCGAAGGGCTGATCGAGGGAGATGACCAAATGGTCGCCGTCCTCCTCCACCGTCGCAGGGACGGAGCGCGAGCGGTGACGCAGCTGCGCCTCGACCCGCTCGGCGGGGACATGGAGGCGGCCGCGGGCGCGCACGGTCGTGGCCGCGAGCGCCCCGCGGGCTCCGACGACGAGCGTATTCGTGGCGTTCTCCCCGCGGATCGCGTACAGCGGCCGGCTCGCGGCGACACCGATGCCTCGACGCTGGCCGGGGGTGTACCGCCACAGCGGGTTGTGGC
>CAYXAS010000004.1:0-47954 GCA_964461665.1 uncultured Gaiellales bacterium | reverse complement strand
ATCCGCGGGGAGAACGCCACGAATACGCTCGTCGGTGACCCCATGGCGTCCGAGGAAGGCGCGGTAGTCGTCGCCGCCGAGAAAGCACGCCTCCTGGCTCTCGGGCTTGTTGGCCGCGGCCAACCCCGCCCGGGCCGCCTCGGCGCGAATCGTCTGCTTCGTGTCGTCGCCGAGCGGGAATGCGACGTGCTCGAGCAGTACAGGATCGACAGCCGCGAGCATGTAGCTCTGGTCCTTTGCGGAATCCGCCCCACGCGCGACGAGGCGGGTTCCGTCCCGCGCGACGACCCGCGCGTAGTGCCCTGTCCAGAGTGCGGTCGCGCCAGCTCGCCGTGCAAACGCGACCAGCGCATCGAACCGGAATGAGCCGTTGCATCGCATGCAGGGGTTCGGCGTGACGCCGTTCCGGTACCCGTCCACGAACGGCTCGACGACCGTCTCGCGGAACTCCTCACGGAGGTCGAGCGTCACGTGCGGGCGGCCGAGTCCGTGCGCGGTCTCCCGCGCCGCGATCACGGCGGCAGGCGAGCAACAGACCCTCTCCCCTGCCCGTCCAGCGGGATCGACCCAGAGGCGCAGGGTGACCGCGAGCGCGTTCGGCCCGGCTCGGAGAAGCGCGACCGCGCTGTCCACCCCACCGCTCATCGCGACCGCGACCCTCGCGGGGTCGGTCGCAGCGCTGAACACCTGGGCGATCGCGTTTGCGAGCGCATCCGCGGGGAGCGTCTCCCCGGGAACTGCTGCGGCCTCGAGCAGCGTGAGCCCGGTGACCGGGCGACTCATCCCTGGCGTATCCGCCTCGACGATGCGGTCACCGTCCACGACGAGCCGTGCGAACGCGATCTCGTCGCCACGCGCGCTGTCTCCGACCACCTCGACGCTCATGGCGTCAGGGTAGGTGCGATCTCCGGACACGGCGAAGAGCACGTCCGCAGCGGCGCACCTCCCGGCGGTCGCGGCGGTCGAATCGTCTCTCCACGACGCGAACGCGGGCGGGGCTGGCGTGGTGGCGGAGTCATCCTTTCTGGGCGCCTGCGGTGCGAGGGATGTCGCAGCAGACTGGTGCGAAGTTGGCGCAGAGTCGCGACAGACACGGCACCGGAGGAGGAGCGACACTCCCACTCCCCTGGGAGGGTGGGGGCTAGGGATGGAACGGAAAGAGCATCGCGTCGGCGGATGCGCGATGGTCGGTGGCGCAAGACGCCACGCGACGGAGGAAACGACTCGGTGCGGGCGCGGCAGCGCCCCGCCGTGCCTCAGGCGGGCTTGTCGTCGCGGACGAGCGCGATCCGCAACTCGTCCAACTGCGCCTGCGTCACCTCGGACGGTGCACCCGACATCGGGTCGAGCCCCGCCTGGTTCTTCGGGAACGCGATCACGTCGCGGAGGTTCGGCTCGCCGGCGAGGACCATCGTCATCCGGTCGATCCCGAGCGCGATCCCTCCGTGCGGCGGAGCGCCCATCCCGAGGGCGTCGAGCAGGAAGCCGAACTTCGTGCGCTGCTCCTCCGGGCTCAACGCGAGCAGATCGAAGACGCGCGCCTGCAGGTCCGGCTCGTGGATCCGGAATGAGCCGCCGCCCAACTCGTTCCCGTTCACGATCAGGTCATACGCGTACGCGAGCGCCGTGCCTGGCGTCTCGTGGAACCGATCCCGCCACTCGTCTGTCGGCCGCGTGAACGGGTGGTGCACCGCGCTGAACCGGCCCTCGTCCGCGTCCCACTCGAACATCGGGAAATCCGTCACCCAAAGGAACGTGAACGCGCTGTCGTCGATCAGGCCCAACTCGCGCCCCAGGTGCAGACGGAGCCTCCCGAGAACCCTGGACGTCACTGCCCACGAGTCCGCGGCGAACAGAAGTGTCTCGCCCGGCACAACCGCGAGCGCCGTCACCTCTTCCTCCGAGAGGAACTTTGCGATCGGCGAGCGCAACTCGCCCGAATCGGCGTCTCGGATCAGGTACGCGAGCCCCTTCGCCCCATGCTCCCTCGCGACCTCTTCGAGGGCAGCGAGCTCGGCCCGGGAGAATGCGCGCGGCACCCGGAGCAGCCGCACCGATTCTGCTGAGGCGAACACCCCGAAGGCGGACCCGCGCGTGACCGGTGTCGCATCCTCGATCTCCAGCGCGAACCGGGTGTCGGGCTTGTCGGAGCCGAACCGCCGATCCGCTTCCGCGAACGTCAGCCGCGGGAACGGGCGCGGGATCTCGAGGCCGCGACACTCGCGCCAGATCGTCGCGAACATCTCCTCCATCAGCGCGAAGAGCTCCTCGCGGTCGGGGAAGCTCATCTCGACGTCGAGCTGCGTGATCTCCTGCACCCGGTCGGCGCGGAGATCCTCGTCGCGGAAGCAGATAGCGATCTGGTAGTAGCGATCGAACCCCGCGATCATCGAGAGCTGCTTCAGGATCTGCGGGCTCTGCGGGAGTGCGAAGAACCGGCCGGGATGCAGACGGCTCGGAACGACGAAGTCGCGCGCACCCTCCGGGGTCGGCTTGAACAGGATCGGGGTCTGGATATCCAGGAACCCCGCCGCCTCCATCGACCGGCGGATGATCCCGACCATCTGTGCCCGGAGCCGAAGGTTTCGCTGGAGCTTGTCCCGACGGAGATCGAGCCACCGATAGCGGAGCCGGAGTGTCTCGTCCACGTTCTCCTCGTCCAGCTGGAACGGAAGTGGCGTCGAGCGAGAGATGATCTCGAGTTCATCGACATGGAGCTCTACCGCCCCTGTCGCCATGCGCGGGTTGACCGTCGAGCCGGTGCGCGCGACGACTTCGCCCGTCGCGCGCAGCACGAACTCGTTTCGTACCTGCTTGGCGAGCTCCGCCGCAGCCGGCGCGCGCTCCGGGTTGATCACGAGCTGCATCACCCCAGCGCGGTCGCGGAGATCGACGAACACCAGACCGCCGTGATCGCGCCGCGTTGCCGCCCACCCCGCGAGCGAGACGACGCGGCCCACATCCGCGGTCCGCGGATCGCCGCACATCATGTCGCGCCAGCGGCTCACGCGGCGAGCCTCTCAACCACGTGCGCGTATTCGACGCGTTCCTCCGCTGCTCCGCGCGGACGCACGGTCACGTGGTCGGCGTGCACCGTCGCGACCGTGGTAGCGCCGAGCCGGGCGGCCTGCGTCAACTGGCCCTTCACGGACCGCCCCGCGTAGTCGGTGTCGCACGCGACACCCTGGGTGCGAAGGGCGGCGAGCCACCCTGCGACAGTCGCGCGCGGAGCGCCCTCGGCGAGCACGAAGAACACCCCGGTCGTCGGCACAGGTGTGTCGCCCGCATCGCCGACCGCGAGCAGAAGCCGCTCGATCCCCGCGCCGAACCCCACCCCAGGCGTTGGCGGGCCACCGATCTCCTCGACGAGATAGTCGTAGCGGCCGCCCCCGCAGATCGTGGACTGCGCGCCGTCGCCGGGTCCGAGGAACTCCCACGTCGTGCGCGAGTAGTAGTCGAGCCCTCGCACGAGGGTCGGGACGAGCGTGTACCCGACCCCGGCGGCGTCGAGATCGCCGCGCACGCGCGCGAACCGCTCGACACACTCGTCGCAGAGGCTGTCGCCGATGGTCGGCGCCTCCGCGAGCGCATCGCGCGTCGCTGGCGGCTTCGCGGCGATGTTGTCGAGCGCCCGGAGCGGGCTTGACGCAACCTTGGTGCGTGTCTCGTCGTCGAGACGCCCTGCGTTCTCACCGAGCCATGCACGGAGCGTCCCGAGATATGCGGGGCGGCACGCGCGGCAGCCGATCGAGTTCACCTCGAGCGCGTAGTCGCGCACACCGAGCCGGTGGAGAAGCGCGTCGTAGAGCTGGATGAGCTCCGCATCGACGGACGGGTCGTCCGAGCCGATCGCTTCCACCGAGGCCTGCCAGTGCTCGCGGAAGCGGCCCTTCTGGGGTGCGGCGTACCGGTAGAGCGAGGCGATCGCGTACAGCTTTGCGGGCTGCGGGTCACGGTGCATCCCGTGGGTGACGTACGCACGGCAGATCGGCGCGGTCGCCTCGGGTCGAAGTGTCAGCGAGCGGTCACCGCGGTCGCTAAACGTGTACGTCTCCTTCTGGACGACGTCCGAGCCATCGCCGGACGTGCGGTGGAAGAGCGCGGTGTCCTCGAACACCGGGGTCTGGATCCTGCGGTAGCCGTAGAGGTCGCACAGGCGCTCGATCTCTCCGACCACCCGCTGCCACCGCGGCCAGTCCGCCGGGGTGACGTCGTGCGTGCCCCTCGGCGCCTCGATCCGCTCGCTCATCGCCCGAGCGATGCTAGCGACGGCACCCGTCGGGCCAGACGGCTACGGCGTGTTGAGTGTGTTCGCGAAGGCGGTGAACCGTGTCGCGAGGCGCTTGCGGAGCGAGGCGTCGGCAAACCACTCCGCCGGGCCTGCCGGGAGCCACACGAGCGCGGGCCTCGGGCGCGCGCCCTCGACCGCACGGAGCACGACCTCGAGGATCGCGTCGTGTGCCGCGCGGAGATCGCTCACGCCGCAACTGCCGTACTCGTCGAGCGTTCCCACGGCGAGAACGTCGGCCTCGCCGACCCCCCAGCGGACACCGTCGCGCTTCGCGAGCGCGATCGTACGCTCCAGTTGCACGGCCATGTACTCCTCGGCGTACTCCGGAGTGCAGATGCTCGGTAGCGAGGGGAAGAAGCTCGAGATGACGGTGTCGTAGCCTCGGTACGACAGCCGCTCCATCGGAACCTCGGCCCAGAAGGCCAACCTGCCCGCGTCGGGAGCGTGGAACTGCCAGCCCCGCTGCGCGACGATCTTCCCCTTGAAGTGACGACGGGCGATCTTCAGCCCGCTCGTGACGAGGAGTTGGGCGATCTCGAGACGCCGCGCGGCCGAGAATTCGCGGAACTCCGTGGTGTTCATCAGCACGTCCGGCTCAAGCTCGAAGTGGACGACGAGGACCTCGGCCCGCACCTCCTCAGCGGCCTTCGCGAACAGCGCGATCCGCGGTCTCACGACGTTCTTCAGCCACGCAGCGAGCTCCGCCTCGGTCCGCGGGAACCTCGGATCGCCCGATCCGGGCCCCGAGAAGTAGTAGTTGAACCAGACCGGCTTCCCCGCCTGTTTGTCGGCCAACAGCACCGCCTGATACATCCGGATTGCCTCGGCGGGGATGAACTGCGGGTCGAGCGACGGGGGCGTCGGCGGCAGTGTCACGTTCACCTGTGCGCCCAACGCCATCGGGAACCCGTCGCGCTCCAACCGCGCCAGCGCCCGGTAGGTGATCGCACCCATCTTCCCCGACATGGCGTAGCGGCTCAGCACGGGGTTGTTTCGGTAATCGCCCTCGATCCCGGTCACCACCGCAGCGACCGGGAGGGGGCGGCGCTTCGCCTTCTTCGCGTTACACGCGATTTCCGACGCGGTGGGGATCGGGTGGTCGTGACCGACCGCGAACGCGCGCCTGAGGAGATCCGCCGTGCTCGGGCACACACCCTGCCCAGGGTCTGGGCGCCCATTCCCAAAGACGGCTTCGCTGCACTCCTCGATCACCGCACCCCACGCCGCGTTCGCGGGCCGCTGCATCTGCTTCTTCACGAACTCGTCGCCGAACCGCTGCTTCAGGCAGGCAAGAACCTCTGGGTGGATCGGCTTCCCGCCCGACGCTGGCGCTACCGTGACCGCGACCCAGCTGCCGAGACACAGAACCGCCAACGCCGTTGCGAGCCGCACGAACCGCCTGGAGCCGCTGTCACCCACGTTCATCACCGCCTCGCGCGAAAGCTGAAGCCGTACCGCGCAGATGATCCGCCTTCCGCCGGCGCACGTCAAACGCGGGCTCCGCGTCGGTCCGAACGCCTACCCCCCGCCGATCTCACGCGCAAACGTCGTCAGACGCGCCCCGAGGCGCTTGCGGAACGCGGCGTCGTTCTGCCACTCGTTCGGCCCGGCGTACAGCCACACGAGAGCCGGCCGCGGTTGGGCCGCTACGAGTGCGCCGAGCACGACCTCCAGCACCGGGTCGTGCGCCGCACGGAGGTCCGCGGCGCCGCACTCCCCGTACAGCGTGTGTGACCAGAGGGTGAGCACGTCCACCTCCCACGTCCCCCACCGGACGCCGTCCCGCTTCGCAAGCTCGACCGCCTTGCCGAGCTGTGCCGCCATGTACGCCTTCGCGTACTCGGGCGTGCACGCCTTCGGGTGCGCTGGGAAAAACGTGGTGAGCACGATGTCGTAGCCCGTGTACCTCACCTCGTCCATCGGGGCGGAGCCCCAGAACGCGGTCTGCTCCGCGTTTGGCGCATGCAACTGCCAGCCCCTCCATGCGACCAGCTTGCCCTTGAAGTGCTTGCGGGCGGCCGTGAGCCCCGTGGTCACCAACAGTTGGGCGAGCTCGACCCGTGTCGCGGGAGGAAGGTCGCGCAGGCCCTTCCAGTTCAGGATCACGTCCGGCTCGCTCTCGAACGGCACGAGCAGCAACTCGGCGCGCACCGCTTCCGCCGCCTTCGCAACAGCGGCGACGCGCTGCGCCACCGTCCCCTTCACCCACGCCCGAAACGCCGACTCGGTCGTCGGAAGCGCGCTTTCGCACTCACCTGGGCCGCAGAGCGTGAACAGGAACATTGTCGGCTTCCCAGCCTGCTTGTCGGCGAGAACGACGGCCTGGTAGAACCGGAGCCCCTCCGCGAACGCCACCGCGTTCGACAGTTTCGACACGTACGGCGGCAGGCCCTGGCTCACATGAGTGCCGAGCCCGGTCGGGAACCCGTCGGTCTGAATCCTCGTGTGCGCGCCGTAGATCCGCTGCCCGAACGACCCCGTCCAGTCGTACTTCCCGATCTCGGGATGGTCACCCGTGTCCGGATCGAGAACGGTGGTCACGACGACCGATGGGAGCGCGCGCCGCTTCGCCTTCTTCGCGTTGCACGCGATCTCCGCGGCAGTGGGAATCGGATGCTCGTGGTCGGTTGCCAGGGCTCGTTTCACGAGCGCGGCGCCGGTCAAGCACTCCTTCGAGGCTGTCGCCGCTGCCCCTGACTTCGAAGAACTCTTCGCGGAGGGCTTCGAGCCGCCCGCGCTCCCGGATGCAGTCGGGTTGCAGTGGAAGATCCGCGGGCTCTCGTCGGACGTCGGGCCCCGTGTCACCCCGATCTCCGACCCCGCCTTTGCCCCGAGCGTGGCTGTGATGCACGCGCGGACGGCCGCGGACTGGTCGCTGCCACCGGCCGATCCCTTCTGCGCTCCAGGCCGCTGCGTTCCGCTCCCCGACCCGCCACCGCCGCCCGAGGAGAAGCAGGCCCCGATCACCTGCTCCTCGGCCGCCGTTGGACGCCGCGTAGAGGCCACCTCGGCAGCCGCCTTCGCACCGAGTTTTGCCGCGATGCACGCAGCGACCGCCGGTGGGAACCCACTCGCGAGCGCGCCAGCCGCGTTCATCCATCCAGACGCGGCGAGGAGCGCGATCGTGGTCGCGGTGCAACGCACAAGCCGTCTGCCATGGTCGTCGCGCTGGCCCATCGCCGCCTCGTGTGACCAGGATGCCCTCGCGCCGGAGACGGTCGCGCAACCGGTGTCAAACGTCGCGCGAGAGACCCCGCAGACCCGCCAGGAACGGGTTCGTCGCCAGTTCGGCACCGAGCGTCGTCTCAGGACCGTGCCCGGGGCAGACCACCGTCTCGGGCGCAAACCGCTCGACCAGCGTGCGGATCGACCCGAGCAGGGTCTCCCAGCCCGCCCCTGGAAGGTCAGTGCGGCCAACCGAGCCCTGGAACAGCACGTCCCCCGACAGGAGCGCGCCCTCCACCGCGAATGCGAGGTGGGTTGGCGAATGCCCGGGCACCGCGACCGTCTCGAACGTCACATCCGCGAGCGTGAGTATCTCGCCGCCCTCGTCGCGGAGTTCGACGTCCACGGTGTGTTCCGGAACGGTGATCCCCCAGACCGGCTCGGGGTGCTCGAGCAGGAACCGTTCGCCCCTGGTCATGTGGACGGGCGCGCCCGTCGCCTGCGCGAGCTCGGCCACTCCGAGGACGTGGTCGAAGTGGCCATGCGTGATGAGGATCGCGACGCACTTCGCCCCGCGTTCCGCAAGCGCGTCGAGAATCTCGTCCGCCGCTCCGCTCGGATCGATGACGACCGCCTCGCGCGCATCGCTCGTCGCGCGGACGAAGTACGTGTTGGTGTCGAGGGGCCCGAGCGGAAGCCGGTCAATCACGGGGGCCATCGCCGAAGCGTAGTGCGGCTCTCGCCGCGAGGCTCCTATTTGCCGCGCTGCTGGCGGCGCGAGTACATCCGATAGGTGAAGCTGTCCATCACATAGCTCATCGGCGCGAAGATCGCCATCAGAAGAACGGTGTTCAGCGCAGCAGCGGTGATCGTGACCTGTCCACTCCCGCGCCCGAGCAGCATGATCGCGGCAAAGAACACGGGTGCGAAGATCCCGGTGCGCTTCAGCACACGTCGCCAGTTGGGCGGCTGCGGGACACGCGCCGATCGCGACCGCTTCGCGCCCTTCTCGCCCTTCTTCCCACGCGAGCGGTCGGGGCGATCCTCGACGCCGCGTACAACCGTCTCGACTCCCTCCTCATCGATCTCGATGAGGTCGTAGTCATGCCGCTTCTCCTTCAGGCGCCGGCGGCGCTGCTTCTGGTTCGCCATATTCCGATCATACGCATGACCACGTGACCGCCCCACGCTGAACGACCGTGCGTACGAGGTCGCCCGCGAAGTGGTACGCGAGCCAGCGCCAGTCGGGGGCGTCCAGCAGCACGACATCGGCCTCGAGCCCAGGAGCGAGCCTCCCGATCCGGTCTCCGCGACCGAGCACGTGCGCCGCATTCACCGTGCATGCCGACAGAGCCTCGGCAGGCGTGAGACGCAGCTGCGTACACGCGAGGGTGCAGACCACCGCGAGGCTCGCGCAGAACGCGCTCCCGGGGTTGAAGTCGGTCGCAAGCGCGACGATTGCGCCCCGGTCGACGAGGTCGCGGGCCGGCGGCTGGCACTTCCCGAGATAGAGCGCTGCGACGGGGAGCAGAACCGCGGCAACATCGCTCGCCGCGAGCGCCGCAACACCGTCCGCGCCCGTCGCCTCGAGGTGGTCGATCGAGCGCGCGCCGAGGTCGATCGCGAGGCCGACGGCCCCGAATGCGTTCAGTTGGTCGCCGTGGAGGCGCAAGACGAGCCCGTGCTCCCTCGCGGCAAGGAGGAATCGCCGCGCCTGATCGAGATCGAACGCCCCACGCTCGACGAACACGTCGGCGGCCTCCGCCAGCGTCGCTGCGTCCGGAAGCACGTCTGCGATGAGGAAATCAATGTACGCGTCCGCGCCACCGTGCTCCGGTGGGACGGCGTGGGCGCCGAGGAACGTGGGAACCCCACCAGCGGCCCGGATCGCGCGGAGCTGAGCGATCTCGGTCTCCCGGTCGAGTCCGTATCCCGACTTGCCCTCGAACGTCGTTGTCCCGTGCGAGCGCATCCAACCGCGATGCCGCTCGACGGCTGCGTGGAGCGCGTCCTCCCCGGCCGCGCGCGTCGCCCGTGTCGTCGAGTGGATCCCGCCGCCCGCAGCGAGCAACTCCTCGTAGGTTGCGCCACCGGCACGGAGTGCGAACTCGTTCGCGCGGTCACCCGCGAACGCGGGATGCGTGTGGCAGTCGATGAGGCCCGGGATCGCGGCAGCGCCGCGCCCGTCCAACTCCTCGACCTCACCGACGAGACGCGGGAGGTCTCTCATCCGCCCCACCCCACGGATCACCGGGCCGTCGCACAGGACGTATGCGTCCTCCACCACCCGCACATCACCGAGGGCCGCGCCTCGCAGCGGGCCTACACCGACAGGCGTCACGACCTGCGCGAGGTCCCGGATGAGGAGCATCGTCACGCTGGACGCGGAGCCACGCTCGGCAGATCGAGCCCCGCACGTCGGGCCTCGTCGAGCGCCTCCGGATAGCCCGCGTCGGCGTGCCGCATCACCCCGGTCCCCGGGTCGGTCGTGAGCACCCGTTCGAGGCGCCGGTCCGCGTCAACCGTGCCGTCCGCGACGACAACCATGCCGCTGTGGATCGAGTTTCCGATCCCGACGCCGCCGCCGTGGTGCACCGACACCCAGGTCGCGCCCGCAGCGACGTTGAGGAGGGCGTTGAGGACGGGCCAGTCCGCGATCGCGTCCGAGCCGTCACGCATCGCCTCTGTCTCTCGGTAGGGCGAGGCGACCGAGCCAGCGTCGAGGTGATCGCGACCGATCACGACGGGTGCCGACACTTGACCCGACCGCACGAGAGCGTTGATCGCGAGGCCCGCGCGGGCACGATCGCCGTATCCGAGCCAGCAGATCCGGGCCGGAAGCCCCTGGTGCGGGACTCGATCTGCCGCGAACCGGAGCCACTTCTGAAGCAGCTCGTCATCGGGGAACAGCGCAGCGAGCTCACGGTCGATCCTCGCGATGTCCCCGGGGTCGCCCGACAGCGCGGCCCACCGGAACGGCCCAACCCCGCGGCAGAACAGCGGGCGGATATAGGCCGGGACGAATCCCGGGTATGTGAATGCATCCGCTACGCCGGCTCGAAGGGCTTCACCTCGCAGGTTGTTGCCATAATCGAAAACATAGCTTCCAAGCCGGACGAACCCCAGCATTGCTTCGACGTGTGCGGCGATCGAGGCCGAGGCGAGTGAGAGGTACCGCTCGGGGTCGGAGCGACGCAGCGCCGCTGCTTCCTCGAACGGCACCTCCGCGGGGATGTACCCGGTGAGCGGGTCGTGTGCGGCGGTCTGGTCGGTGACGAGGTCGAACGCAATCCCGCGCCGCACGAGCTCGGGGAACACGTCCGCCGCGTTCCCCCGCACCGCCACTGAGAGCGGCAGACGTTCCCGCGCGGCGCGCATCACCCGCGTTAGCCCGTCTTCGAGGTCCGGTGCCTGTTCGTCCAGATACCGCGTCTCGAGCCGCCGGTCGATCGAGCGCTGATCGGCCTCGATGCAGAGACACGCGGCGCCCGCCATCGTCGCAGCGAGTGGTTGGGCTCCACCCATCCCTCCGAGACCGGCCGTGAGGATCGTCCGCCCGGAGAGGTCGGGTGTGCCCCAGTGCGCCTCGCCGGCCGCCGCGAAGATCTGGTAGGTGCCCTGCAGAATGCCCTGAGTACCGATGTAGATCCACGATCCCGCGGTCATCTGGCCGAACATCGTTAGCCCCTCGGCTTCGAGCCGACGGAACTCATCCCAGGACGCCCACCGCGGGACGATGAGCGAGTTCGCGAGGAGCACGCGTGGTGCGTCCTCGTGCGTCCGGAAGACGCCGACGGGTTTCCCCGACTGGACGAGGAGCGTTTCGTCGTCGCGGAGGCGCAGGAGCGTCGAGACGATGGCTCGGAGCGCTTCGTGCGAGCGCGCCGCGCGACCGGAACCGCCGTAGACCACGAGGTCCTCCGGGTGCTCGGCAACCTCCGGATCCAGGTTGTTGAGGAGCATCCGGAGCGGCGCCTCGGTCTGCCATGAAAGGGCGTTGAGCGTGTCGCCGCGCGGAGCGCGGATCGCCGAGAGGTTGCCGCAGAGCGCCTCGACCCGCTGCTCTCGGGTCATGCCTTGGGATCCCGCCCAGCTGCGCGGATCCGCTGCCTCATGCGGACCCACGCCCACGCGGTGGCGAGGACGAAGAACGCCACCCCCGCGACGGCCGCGCGTTCGACATCGCCTCCCGTAAGCGCCGCCAGCACGGGCACGATCACCGCGAGCCCGGCGTAGAGAAGTGCGGAGTCGCGATACGGGTGCGGGGGGATCGGACGGCTGGCGTGCTCGTGGCGGGGCGAAAGGCTCATGGGAGCGGCGACCCTATCGCAGCCTCCACGGCGGTGAGCAGCGCCCCGTTACTGACCGACTCGGCGATGCGCTCGATGTCGGCGGAGAGCGACCGATCCTCCCGCACGCGCTCGCTCAGCGTGCGGACGTGCGCCCGCGCTGCTGCGACGCCTCGGCCCGGCTGGAGCGGGGCGAGAAACTCGACGGCCTGTGCGCCCGCAAGAAGCTCGATCGCGAGGACATGCTCGGCGTTCGCGAGCACCTGGAGCGCCTTGAGTCCCGCCGCGTTCCCCATCGAGACGTGATCCTCCTGGCCCGCACTTGTCGGGATCGAATCGACCGACGCCGGGTGGCAGAGCGGCTTGTTCTCCGAGACGAGCGCTGCCGCGACGTACTGGAGGATCATCAGACCCGAGTTGAGCCCCTCCTCGCGCGCCACGAGGAACGGTGGGAGGCCGTCCGAGAGGGCTGGGTTCACGAGGCGCTCGGTTCGGCGCTCGGAGATGTTGGCGAGTTCCGCGCAGGCAATCGCGAGACAGTCGAGCGAGATCGCGATCGGCTGGCCGTGGAAGTTCCCGTTCGACACGATCTCGCCTACGTCCAGCAGCACGAGCGGGTTGTCGGTCGCGGCGTTCAGCTCCACCACAACGGTGCGCTCGACGTGGTCGAGCAGGTCGCGGCTGGCGCCGTGCACCTGCGGTGCGCAGCGGAGCGAGTACGCGTCCTGCACCTTGTCGCACCAGCGGTGGGATTCGACGATCGCAGATCCTGCGAGAAGCCCGCGGAGGTTTGCCGCGCTCGTTCCCTGTCCGGGGAGCGGTCGTGCGGCGTGGATGGACGGATGGAAGCTCGTTGGGGACCCCTGGAGCGCCTCGAGGGTCATCGCACACGCGACATCGGCGGTCGTCGCGAGACGCTTCGCGCGGACGAGCGCGAGCGCCGCCATCGCCGTCATGAACTGGGTGCCGTTGATGAGCGACAGCCCCTCCTTCGCCGCGAGGATGACGGGCTCGAGACCCGCAGCGGCGAGGGCCGCCGCGCCCGGCAGGCGTTCGCCTCCCACGGTCGCCTCCCCCTCGCCGATCAGAGGCAGTGCGAGATGCGCGAGCGGGGCGAGATCGCCGCTGGCGCCGACCGAGCCCCGCGCGGGGACGTGCGGAAGGACGTCGCGCGAGAGAAGTGCGAGCAGGAGTTCGACCGTCTCGAGCCGGGCTCCGGAATAGCCCTTGGCGAGCGTGTTGGCGCGCAGCAGCATCGCGGCACGCACGATCTCCCGCGGGTACGGCTGGCCCACGCCGCACGCGTGCGACCGCAGCAGGCGCACCTGCAACTCGCCCGCCTGATCGTCGGGGATCGACTCCGAGACGAACCGGCCAAACCCGGTGTTCACGCCGTACGTGTGCTCGCCGGTGTTCTGCTCGAGGAACGCACGAGCCGCGACGATGTTGTCCCGCCCGGTCGGTGCGAGGACCACGGGGCGGTGGTGGACGGCGACGTCCCACACATCCTGGAGCGCGAGGTCGGCGCCCGTAAGACGGACGGGCTGGGTCACGCGCACGAGTTTATGCGCGCGCCTCCCACCGCCCACGCGAATGGCTCGCGGACGCCCTGCCGCTGAGCAAACGGCTCCCCCCTAGGGGGGAGCGAGGCTCCCTCGCATCACGCTACCCGCCGACCCTGTGACGGGTGTGTGTCCGGATCGCACCGGTTGTGTGCCGGTTTCATGCGTCGAGGCCGAGACGCGCGAGGTGCCACTCGAGCACGCGGTCGGCCGCCAACGACGGCAGCGCGAACGCCTCTGCTGCCGCCGCCCGCTGCTCGTCGCTCGGGAGTCCGTCGGCCCCGCTTTCACGCGCGCCCAGTGCGACAGCCGCTGTCGTGACGACGGATGCTGGTAGCAGCCCGACGAGTTCGCCGCTGACAACGACCGCGCCCGCAGCGACCGCCTCCGCACGGACGCGGTCGACCACCTGGTGAAGCGCAGCGACCTCGAGGTCGATGAGGTTCATCGACACCTGCGCTGCACCCGTCGAGCGGAGGCGCAGCCCGATCGCCTGAACGCCCGGAAGACCACCCCCGGAAGCACGGACCCGCTCCGCGACTGCATTCGCAACGCCGAGCGCGTCAGGGCCCCCGATGATGACGTTGAACGCGACGAGCGGGGCACGTACACCGACGAGCACCGCTCCAGCCGTCGGATGCAGCCGGGTCGGCCCGAACGCAGGCACAAGCTCCCCCGCATCGATGCGGCGCTCGAGCGCTTCAGGGCCCCCTCGACGGAAGAACGCCGGACGGATGCCGCCGCCGATCTCCCCGTACAGGAACACAGGGACCTGGAGGCGTTCGCCGATGCTGCTGCCGAGCGCAAGGGCCGCGGCTGCGGCGCGTGCGCCATCCTGGGGGGTGAGGGGCACGATGGGCACGACGTCTGCGGCGCCGACGCGAGGATGGGCACCGTCGTGGCGCCGGAGGTCAATCCGCTCCACGGCGGCCGCGACACCCGCGAACACGGCCTCGACGAGGGTGCCGTCGGCGCCATCGGCACCAACGAGCGTGTGCACCGACCGGTGGTGATCGCTGTCGCTGTGCGTGTCGAGCAGCGCCGCACCGGCGGCCGCGTACGCGGCGCCGATCGCCTCAACGGTTTCGGGCGAGCGCCCCTCTGACACGTTCGGCACCGACTCGAGCGCGGCCACGGGCGCACTGTAGGCGCCGCCCAGCGGGAGGGTCTGGCGTCCGCGTTGCAGCACCCGGCGTCCGACCGCGGCCGTACGTTCGTGGGACGTGGAACGCGAGCCGCAGATCGACCCCGTCACGGGTCAACCGCTCGTCGGTTGGGGTCGCCGCGCCGCAGCCCGGCTCATCGACACCACACTCCTCGCAGGAGCGGGGGTCTCGCTCGTCGCCATCACGGCCAGCGAAGGAGCGGAGGGACCGACCCCTGGCGCGTTCGTCGCCCTCGCGATCGGGCCGTTCGCCTACGAGTGGTTGATGCTGGGCACCCGCGGACAGACGCTCGGCCGCCTCTGGGTCGGGATCGCCGTCCGCCGGGCGACGGATGGCGAGCGCCTCTACTACCCTCGGGCGCTCGGGCGCATCCTCGCGTGGAACCTCCTCGGGCTGTTACTCGTGCCGCTCGCGATCAGCGTGCTCTGGCCCCTCCGGGATCCGCGGCGCCAAACGCTCCACGACAAGCTCGCGGGGACGATCGTCGTCCGGGTTCCTCGCCCCTGACATCGTGTCGTCGTAGGCTCCCACCATGAGTCCCGACTCCGAACCGACACACAAGGCCGACGGTCCGCTGTCGGAGGAGGCACTCCGCGACACACTGCTCACGCCGACCGAGGCGATCGCGGGGATGAAGATCACCGTTCCGGTTCGCGGGAACCGGAAGCTTCGGACGGTGATCGACCGCGCAAACGCCGACCCGGAGCTGAAGGCGTGGTGGCACGTGTCGAACGTCAACGCCGTTATCCGACTCGGAATCAACGACCACTCCTGGGTCCACATCCAGGTGGTGGCGAACATCACGCTCAAGCTCCTTCGCCATCTCGTGAAGCACGGTGTCGAGTCGTCGGTGGTTCGCGACTTCGGGATGGAGAACGACGACGCCGAGGTCGTGGTCGTGCTCGCCGCTCTGACGCATTGCGTTGGGATGTCCGTCCATCGCCGCGGACACGAGGACTGGAGCCTCTTCCTCGCCGAGCCGAAACTGCGGGCTCTCCTCGAAGGCGTGTACAGCGAGCCCGATCGGACAGTGATCGTCTCGGAGGTCCTTCAGGCGATCACAAGCCACCGCGCCGACGGTCAGCCGCTGTCGCTCGAGGCCGGAATCCTGCGAGTCGGTGACGCGCTCGACATGGCCAAGGGCCGTTCGCGCATCCCGTTCGAGCGCGGCCTGGTCTCGATGCACTCGCTGTCGGCCGCTGCCATCGACGAGGTGGCGATCGACGACGGAGAGACGAAGCCCGTCCGGATCGACATCCTTATGAACAACTCCTCCGGGCTCTTCCAGGTCGACGGCTTGTTGAAGGCGAAGCTGCGCGGATCGGGGCTCGAGCCGTACGTCGAGGTGATCGCACGTGTGTCCGAGTCCGGCGAGAAGCCGCTCGTGGCGGAGTACCGGCTCGAAACCTGACGGGCGCCGTCGTGCCGCCGCGGTGTCAGAGGCTCGCGGCGTCGGCGCTATCATCGCGGTGCTCTGCGGGATAGTCTAACGGTAGGACGCCGGATTCTGGCTCCGGAAGTTGGGGTTCGAATCCCTGTCCCGCAGCTCCGCTGAGCCGGAGCCCCTGCGTTACGCGGGGGCTTCTGGCCTCCCGAGCGATCGTGTGCTGTGCCGCGCGCGCACTGAGCGATCGTTGTCCCAGCGGACGACGCACGACGACCATCTCGCGCCCCGACGTGGCCCACGGCCCCGACAGGCGATCGCCAGGAGTGTCCATCCAGGCAACACGACAGGCCCATTTGCAGGCTCTTCGGGCGACTGGCTGCGTCGCACCTGGTCCGCGAATTGTGCGTGATCTGTAAAGAAGTCGCGCGTGTCTGCCGATATGTCCGTTACTGTGCTGTCAGCGAGAGACACGAACGGCGCGCTACTGCCCCTTCCGGAGCGGTGGTCATATGTACCCCAGCGCCGCGCCCCTGTCCCCCAGACGGAGGTTCGACCCTGAAGGCCCTCATCATGGGCGCGCTTGCGCTCACCCTGTGTATGACCCCCACCGCCGGCGCGACGCCCGAGGATGGGACCGCCGCCCCCCGCGGCGCGGCGGTGTTTGGCGTGGTCAGCGCGACGCCCAGCGCGGGTGTGGTCCAGGGCATGAACCCGCTCGCGCTTCGCGGCCCAGCGCTGCTCGAGGCGATCGCGCCGGCAGCGCCGACTGCGGCGCGCAGCGACCTCGCGCGAAAGCGCCTGATCCGCGACCTGAACGCATCGCCGCGTCGCGCGATCTGCTGGGTCTTCGGGGAGGATTGCGCCGAAGCGGTTGCGGTGGCGCGCTGCGAATCGACGCTGCGCACGGGTGCGCGAAACGGCCAGTACCTCGGGCTGTTCCAGATGGGCGTGTGGGAGCGATCGCTCTACGGTCACGGTGGCACCCCGCTGCAGCAGGCGCGCGCCGCGCACCGGTACTTCGTGATCTCCGGCAGCGACTGGAGCCCCTGGACGTGCAAGCCGTGGTGGTGACCGCAGTTCTCGCAACGTTTCCCGAGCAAACTGCGCGGCGCAGCCGACGCTCCCCCCTTCACGCGATCCAGCGGATCTGATAAGCGATAGGCGTGTTCGGCCGGAAGCGTGAGCGGTTGCGCGTCCTCGACGAGGCGTCAGCGTACGCGCGCTGCCACGGCGAACGCGACGAGACCGTCCGGATCGTCGCACTACCTCCGCGACGTGCGCACTACGAGCTGCTGACGACCGGTGAGGAGATCCGACGCCAGCTCGAGGAGCGTCTCGACGGACGGGAGCCGGAGTCGCCCGTCCCCGCGCCGAGCTGACATTCGCCGGTCGCGCGCACCCCATGCCGTGCGGCCGCGCTGAGGGCCTCCGGTAGACTTGCCCCCGCACGGCCCATTCGTCTAGTGGCCTAGGACACTGCCCTCTCACGGCGGCGGCACGGGTTCGAATCCCGTATGGGCCTTTTCGGCCTCTAAGCGGTACACCCTGGAAGCCCTGCAAGCAGCGGGGTTTCCGCGTATTTGCAGGAGGAACCGACGTTTTCGAACTCCAGCCGGGGACGCCCGTGCGTACCGGTTGCGGACGTGCGGTGCATACCCCGGTGATACCTCAGGCTCTTCGAACTTCTCCAGCCTGCCCCCCTCGCGTCACAAGCGCCTCGGGTCCCTGCTTGCTGGGTCCGGCCGAATGACCGACGCTGTCTACGGCTGTGCCGTGAGACTCGCCGAGCACCCCTCCACACCGCTGCTCCGAGAGATCGGCGTGAGCCTTGTCGTCGCCCTGACCGTCCTCGATCAACAGTTCTTCTACGCCAGAGGTAGAAACGAGCGTCAGGGGCAGTTGGCGTAGGGGCGCGACCGATTGACGCACAGGATCATCGTGACGATCGTCCTGCCGTCCACCTCGACCCCGACCATCGTCTCGCTCTCATGTGCAGCCTGGTCCTTTGAGGCGTTCGCGGGAGGTGTTCGCGCGATGCTCGACTGGAAGGGGACGGTTCCGGACGAAGGGGCGAAGCGGTAGTAGTCCGGGTGGAAATAGCATCCGTCGTTCCAGACGTTCGTCTGTTTGCTCGCGTCCCACGGGCACATCTGGCCCGCTCCATCGATCACCTTCAGCCGCGCGAGCCCCCCGGCGGATCCTGTGACGCTGATCGTTGTCTTGCCGTGCGCGGCTCCCGCGTTGTCCCACTTGCCGACGCTGATCGCGACGTGCAGCGGCTCCCACAGGAGGATGTGGATGAGGCTCCAATACGAGTGGCAGCCTCCCGGGATCGGGCAGAGCGCGGAGCCGGGGGCCCCGTAGGAACCGCCCAGGAGCACGATGCGCCCGTCCCCGAGGTCGACGGCCTCGGCGTTGTACCCCCAGAGCGGCGCGAAGCCTTGCCACGTGAACGCGAGGCCCTCCGCGCTGTCCGCGATGCCGACGGGGCCGACGTAGTTCCCGAAGATCGCGCGAAATCCGTTCTTGGTCCGGAGCACCTTCGCGTCCGCGAAGCCCCACCCCCCGTAGTCGAACACCTGGCTCGTGGTGCGCGGGTCGAGTCGGATGCCGGGCTCGCGCGCGAACGTGAGGCCGTCGTCCGTCGAGAGCGCGCTCAGGATCACGTAGCAGTTCCCACACTTGTCGCCCGGTCCTGCGGACTTCGAGCCCTGGTAGTACGCGCGGACCCGGCGATCCGTGGCGTCATCCGTGAGGTACACCGGGAAGAAGTCGACGAGGGCGTTCCCCGACTCGAACTCGAGGCTCGCATCGCCTGAGAAGCGCGTGCCGCTCTCCTTCGTCCACGCAAGCCCGTCCGGCGAGCGGTAGCTCTCGATACTCCGCTTGCCGACCGCCTTCACGTACGCGCGATACCCCCCGTCCTTGAGGCGGAGGATCTTCAGGTGCGGCATCGAGGGGAGTCCCGCCGCGCCGTCCGGGAAGTCGCAGAACACCGTGCACGCCCACGTTGTGTCCTGAGTCCACTTGAGGCCGTCCGGGGAGAACGCGCGGCGCGGGATGCCGCGAGGAGAATCCGCGTTCGTGCTCGTGTAGTACGCGACGAAGGTCTTGTCCGGACGCCGGAGCGTGGAGATGTTCTTGGCCGAAACGGGAAAGACGCCGTGGTAGGTCCAGCCGAACGTCGCCTGGAGCACGGGCGCGGTCGTGGCCGTGGCGGTGGCCGTCGCCAGCCACTGCTGCTGTAGGCGCTTCAGCGTGCCGTTGGCCTTGAGCGCGGCGAGCGCCTTGGTCACGCATGCCGTCAGCGCGCTGCCCTTCCCGAGCACGAGACCGAATCGCTCCTGGCCTCCGACGGGCGGGAACTGGCGGACGATGACGCCGTTCTCGACCTCGCCAGCCGTGATGTCGAATGCGGTTGGCAGATCGACGACGAGCCCGTCGATCTTGCCGTTCTTGAGCGCGGTGACCGCGTCGCTACTCGAGTCGTAGACGCTCGGCGAAGTCGAGGGCTTGATGTGCTTGATGATGTACCGGTAGCTCGTCGTGCCGAGCTTTGCGCCGAGCTTCAGCTTCTTCAGCGCGGCGACGGAGTTTGCGCTCGCGCCCGGCTTGCCTTTGATCGCGACGACCGCCTGGTTGACGTCGTAGTACGAGGCGCTGAAGTCCACGTTCTTCGCGCGCTCGGGCAGGTACGAGACCTGTTTGACGAAGAAGTCGAAGCTCTTCTTCCCTGGCTTCAACGCGCTGTTGAACGGCACGACGACCCAGTGCACCTCGCCGCCGGTGAAGCCGAGCTGGCTCGCCACGGCGTACGCGACCGCGGACTCGAAACCCTTCCCCGTCGCCGGGTCGTTCAGCTTCCACTTCGCGCCCTTCGTCTCGCCACCGCCGAACCACGGCGGGTAGGCCGGGTTGTCGGTGCCGATCGTGAGCACCCCCGCCGTCTTGAGCACGAGCGACTCCTTCGCGCAGGCGCCCGCGAGGGCGGAAGAGGAGGCACCGCCGCTCGCACTCGCGGTCAGCGCCAGAGCGGCAGCAAACGCGGTGAGCGCGACTGAGACCTTGCGTGTCGTGGCAGCCTCTTCGATCGGGGCCCGGCCGCGCGAGGCTCACAGATGTCCGCCGCAACTGCAGGGCCGCAAACAGACCCCGCCCCTGCCGTGGCGGGTGACCGCGCCGCGTTGGTTCGGCGAGGTCAGGGACTCGCTTGGCGCTGGCGAGCCGCAGTGGCGAAGGCTCGACGCCACCCATGACGCGCTAGAGTTGCCGCGTGGTGTCTTCTGTCCCGTTGGAGATGTTCGACGGGCATCTCGTGGCCGACGTGGGAGGACGGTTTCTCCTCGACACGGGCTCGACCGGGAGCTTTGCACGGACCGGGGAGGTCACTTGGGGAGGACGCACGCGCGATCTCGCGCGGAGCCTGTCAATCATCGACGCCGATGAGCTGTCAGCCTTCGCTGGCACCCCTCTCGACGGTCTGCCTGGTGGGGACGTCCTCGGCGAGAGACCATTCACGCTCGATCTCCTGCAGGGCGTCTGCGTGGTTCACGAGACGATTTCCGATCGCGACGGGATCGCGCTGCCGCTCCAACTCGGGTCCGGCGTCCCCATCACGGATCTCGCGTTCGCTGGCCTGTCCGCCCGGGCGTGCATCGACACGGGCGCGAAGATCTCGTATCTCGAACGCGACGGCCTGGCCGACGCGGTCGCCGTCGATGAGGCCGATGACTTCTTCCCCGGATTCGGCGCATTCCGCACCGCCATTCACGAGGTACCGGTGCAGATCGCCGCCTCCACGTTGGTGCTCCGCGCTGGGGTGCTCCCGGAGCGACTCGCCTTCCTGCTCGCCATCTCCGGCGTCGGAGCCATCCTCGGTACAGAGATCTTTGCCCACTTCCCCACGGTCACATTCGACTACGGCAACCGTGCTCTGGTCCTCCACCACGCCGCTCCAGCGCGTGCGGCGCATGCCCCGGTGGTACGTCGGCCGTAGCAACCCTGGCCTGCGAGGGCAGTTCGGATCCCGCCGCGCCCCTCCTCAAGCATCGAGCACGACTGTCGTCCCACGGCTGTGGGACGTCCGCACACTCAGACCTTGTCCGCGAGCGCCCTTGCTGCCGCGAGGCGTTCGAGCGTTCCCTCCCGGCCGAGGAGCGCGATGCTCTCGAACAGGCCAGGCGAGATGCGAGACCCGGTGACGGCAACGCGAATCGGAGCAAACACCGTCTTCGGCTTCTCCCCCAGGGCCTCGCACACCTGACGAAGCGCCGCCTCGACCGCCTCGACCGACCACGAGTCGACCGCCCGCAACGCCTCCAGCACGGCTGCGAGCACACGCGCGTCGAGCAGCGCAGGGTCGGGGTCGACCTCATGGAAGAGGAAGCCGGCTAACTCGGGGAACTCGCCGAGGCGCGCGATCTTCTCCTGCACCAGCGGCGCCGCGGCGCGCACACGCCCCTCGGGCCAGTCGAGTCCCGCCTCGCCCACAAACGCGACGAGCGCGTCTGCGTACGCCTCCTCTGGAAGCGCGCGCAGGTACACGCCGTTCATCCAGTCGAGCTTCGCGTAGTCGAACGTCGCGGGGCTCGACCCAACGCGCTCCAGCGTGAACCTCTCGAGCAACGCGCCAACGTCCATGAGCGTCGTCTCGCCGTCAGGTGCCCATCCGAGCAGCGCGAGGAAGTTGACCAGCGCTGCTGGCAGATACCCCGCCGCCCGAAACTCGTCCACCGACACCGCACCGTGGCGCTTCGACAGCTTTCGACCGTCCTCGCCAAACACGTTCGGGACGTGCGCATAGACCGGGGGCGCCGCGCCGAGCGCCTCGAGAACCACGAGTTGCTTCGGCGTATTCGAGACGTGGTCGTCGCCGCGGATCACGTGTGTGACCCCGTCAACCCAGTCATCAAGCGGATTCGCGAAGTTGTAGACAGGCCGTCCATCGGAGCGGAGGATCACCATGTCCTCCAGCGTGGATGCGTCGAACTCGACGCGACCCTTCACCGCGTCCTCCCAGGCGACGACACCGGCTGCAGGCATCCGGATCCGGATCGCACCCTCGTCCTCGTACGCCCTCCCCTCAGCTACGAGCCGGTGCGCCTCCTCGCGGCAGCGTTCGGCGCTATCGAGCTGAAACCGCGTCGGCCCGTCCCAGTCGATCCCCAGCCACGCGAGCGACCGCTCGATCTGCCCGACCGCCTCCTCCACCTCGCGCGATGTGTCGGTGTTCTCGATCCGCAGCAGGCACTCGCCGCCACGGCCACGCGCGAACAGCCAGTTGAAGAGAAACGTGCGCACCCCGCCGATGTGGAGCAGCCCGGTGGGACTCGGCGCCATGCGCACACGGACACTCATCCGGCACCCACTGTAGCCGGGGCGCTCTCCGGGTCTCGAAGCCGCCGCACCGAGGGCACTGCGACGATCGCGAGCTGCATCGCCAGCATCACCGCGAGTCCCGCCCATAGCGTCGGGGTCACGCCAATCGCCTCCGAGACAGGCCCTGCGATCGCCATCCCGACTGGGATGAGGACGAACGACCCTAGGACATCGAACGACGAGACGCGCGACTGTGCATGCTCGGGGATCTCGCGCTGGAGCACCGTGAACCAGAGCGCGAGGTGTACCGCGAGCCCGAGGCCCGTCGCGAACGCGCAGAGCGCGAGCATCCACACGGGGACGGCGAGGGCCAACCCGAGCACCTCGAGCATCAGCGGCCATGCCCACAACACCGAGGCGAGCAGAGGACGCTTCGGGCGGTACCGGAGCGCGAAGATCCCTCCCACGACCGATCCGACGCCCGCCGCAGCGAGCACCGTCGCCCATGCGCCTGCTCCGCCAAGACGCTCCTGCGCGACGACCGGTCCGAGGACGCCCCAACATCCGGTGAACGCCAGGTTCGAGATCCCGAAGAGCAGGACGCTCGACCACAGCCAATCGCGCTGGCGGAACTCCCGCCACCCGCCGCGCAACTCCTGTAGGAAGTGCTCTCGGGCCGGGCCACCGTCGCGGACGGCGATACGGATTCGCGAAAGCAGTACCGCACACACCGCGAATGTGGCCGCGTCCACGGCGAGCGCCGTCCCGGGACTGCCCGCAACGATGAGCGCGCCACCTACTGCCGGCCCGAGCAGGGAGACCGCATTGCGCGACAGACCGAGCAGCGCGTTGGCCTGCTGCAGGCGGCCAGTGCTCACCGTCTGGGGGACGAGGCCGATCTCCGCCGGGATCACGAGACCGCCGCCGATCCCATAGAGGATCGAGAGCGCGATCAGATTTCCGGTGGTGGCGGTTCCGGTCAGGACGAGCGCCGCGATCGCCGCCTGCGCGACCGCCTGGATAGTCGACGCGCCGACGAGAATCAAGCTGCGTGGCAGGCGATCTGCGAGCACACCGCCACCGACGACGACGAGTGACTCCACGCCGATGCGTGTCGCCAGGACTAGGCCAAGCTCGCGAGCGCCACCGCCGGGGAGTTCGAGTACCGCGAACGCGAGTGCGATGTGCCCGAGACGATCACCGAGCGTGGTGATCGACGTGGCCGTGAAGAGGAGAGCGAACTCGCGCTCCGCGAGCGGGCCGAGCCGACCGCGGAACCGCCCGATCACGTCGTCAGCCTATTCGGCCGTGCCGACTCGGCGCCTCAAAGCCGTCGGACACGCCTCGGCCGCATCAGCAGGCCACGCCGTCGTGGTTCCCGTCGAGTCGGTGTGGATCCGCACCGACGACGTTCACCCTGCCCGTCACCCCGTAGCGGCCAAGGTCGCGACAGTCGAGATCGGGAGGCGGCGGCGGCAGGCACACGCCGGGATAGCTCCGGTCGCAGGTGCCGCCACTCGGCGCCTTCTTCGAAGGTGGCCCGCTGGTCCCCGTGTCGATCTGGTGATACGGATCGAGGGTCGTGCTCGGGCATGCCGCCCAGAGGCCGCGTCGCTCCTGCTGCGCCTCGCGCGCCGCGGCGTAGAGCTCCGCGGCGACCATCCCGTGTTCGCGGCGGTAGAAGTACGGGGCCGCCGCCCCCTGCCGTACGAGTTCCACATTCACGTTGATGCTCGTCTCCTCGCGGACCACATACCGAAGCGCTCGCCCGTACCGGTCGGTCGCGTCGAGCAGCCGGTCCGGGATGAGGAGCACCGACGCTCCGACCGGTGCAAGCGCGACGAGGTGCGCCCGCGCCTTCCGGGAGTAGCACTCGCCTCCGCCGAGCTCGGGTGTGTCGATCTGGACGAGTCGGATCTTCCGCCCGTCACGGAGTGTCAGCGTGTCGCCGTCGTGGACGCTCGCCACCACCCCCCGCTCCACTCCCGGAACGGTGAGACCGCTCATCCCCGTCGCGTTCGCGGCAACCGCGAGCGCTGCGACCGCAACTACGACGAGTGGCCGACTGCGCGGGCGGCGCATGCGACCCATTCAAGCACGCCGGTCGTGGGGCTGGACAATTGACGCTGGCGCAAGAACGACGGGGAGCAGGAGTTGGTCGTGGCCGTCGGGGCGCTGCGCGGCGCCTAGAAGAACCGCAGGTACTCGCGGGTCTCCCAGTCGCTGACGTGCTCGTGGTACCGAGCCCACTCGTCCCGCCGGTAGCGGCAGTACGAGTTGTGCATCGTCGGTCCCAGGACATCCCGCGCGAGGCCATCCTGCTCGAGCGCGCGGATCGCGTCGCGGAGGTTCTCGGGTAGCGGCCGTAGACCAGCGGCTGCGACGTCTTCAGCCGTCATGTCGTACAGCGCCTTGTCGACGGGGTCGCCGGGATCCAGCGCCTCGCTCAGTCCCTCGACCGAGGCGGCGACGGTCATCGCCAGCGCAAGGTACGCGTTGACGCCGATGTCGCATGCCCGGTTCTCGATCGCGCGCCGCGTCTGTGGAAGTCGCAACATCGCCGACCGGTTGTTGTGCCCGTAACAGATGTGCGTCGGGGCCCACGTCACCGTGCCCCCCTCGAGGTCGCGGCTGCGGCCGATCAGACCCTTGTACGAATTGACGTTCGGGCACGCGATCGCGGTGATCGCCTCGCCGTGGCGAATCAGCCCACCGAGAGCGTGGTACGTCGGACCGCCCCAACCCCCGTCGTCGCCGCCGAACAGGTTCACCCCTGGCCGCCCGACGCTCTGCACGCTGTGGTTGATGTGGGCCCCGTTGCGCCAGTCGCCCTGCGTCGGCTTCGCCATGTACGTCGCGAACAGGCCGTGCTGCTTCGCTATCTCCTTCACGAGGACACGGAGGAACGTGAAGCGGTCGGCGGCCTGGACGACAGGGCCGTACCCGAAGTCGAGCTCGAACTGGGAGTACGCCCCCTCGCACACCACGTTCTTGAGAGACCAGCCGAGAGCGTCGAGCGCTCGCATCAGGTCGCTCAGGAACGGCATCGCGTCCAGCGAGTACTCGGCGTCGTAACCGAACGGTTGCCGCTTCAGTTCCCGCCGGTCACCGTCGGCCGATCCGTCGTCGAACGCCTTCACGATCCGCCCATCGGCGGTCTCACGCAGCACGATGAACTCCGGCTCGAACCCCGCGTAGAAGACGTAGCCGGCGGCCTCGGCGCTGCGAACCTGTCGCTTTAGGCGCTGGCGCGGACAGACATCGTACGGCTGACCCTCGTAGAAGAGGTCCGCGAACACCCATGCGTACCGCGTGTTCCACGGGCACACCACGAGACTGTCGAGGTCAGGGACGATGATCTGATCGGGGTCGGCCGCTCCGAGTTCTGGCACCATCGAGACCGAGTGGACGGCGAACTGCGGGCCCTTCCCGGCGCAGAGCGCCTCCCATTCTTTGATCGGGATCGGCTTCGTCTTCGGGAGACCGAGCAGGTCGACCCAACACGCGAACACCACCTCGACACCTGCCCGCCCGAGGCGCTCACGCGCCTCCGACACACGCTCGCTCCCGGGCAGCGAGCCAGCGAGCGTCGGCTCGGCTGGCACGCTCACTTCGCGTCCGCTTCCATCGCGGACGCCACATGAGCGCCCGAAACCCTGCTCACTGACATGCCGCGACCGCCTACGCCAACGCTACTGCGGCGCAGGCATCCCAGGCGCCGAAGACGAGACTTCCCACACCGAGCACGATTTCAACCCTACCAACCGCCCCACGCATCGGAGATGTCGAGTCCCGCGTTCATCGCGCGCGTCGATGCCTTCCTACGCGCCATCGACTGACGCAAGTGCGTCCAGCCTCGACGGCGCCTGCGAGGAGACAACCGCGCTCCGAGCGCATGCGAGCCATTCAAGCATGCCCGTGCGTCGCGCTGGACAATAGGCGCCGAAGGTGCGAAGCTGCCGCCGTGCGCCACCTCGAACGGGACGACTCCCTGCGCGCCTCGTGTTTTCACGCGCTCGACGCGCTCCGCATCATTCGCGGCCCACACGGGCTCCCGTTCAAGGGAGCACTCGACCAGGGGTTCTGGCACGACAACGGTCGCATCCCATTCCTCAGCCTGCAGCGCGGGATCCATCGCGCAGCCGCGCAGCAGGGGCTCGCAGCGCTGAGCGTCCAGACGTCCGCCCGCACCCCCTACGGTGACAGAGAGACGCCGGATGGCTTCCTCTACGCCTACCAGGCTGGCAGCATCGACCTCGCCGCAAACCGGGCCCTGCGAGCAGCCCACGCGCTCGGAGTGCCGCTGGTCCACTTCCACGCGACGCGCCCGGGCGTCTACTACCCCGACTACCCGGTGTTCGTGACAGCCGACGATCCGAGCGACGGCTTCGTGACGCTCTCCGGCACGGCACGCCGTCTGCCCCCTGACGGATTCCCCACGCAGTCTGGCGTTGCCGACGCGGAGCGTGAGTACGCACTCTACGAGCAACGCCGCCGACTCCATCAAGCCCGCTTCAGGAGCCAGGTTCTCGCGGCCTATGGCGACCGGTGCACCGTCTGCCGCCTCAGGGAACAGCAACTCCTCGACGCGGCCCACATCGTCGCGGACGCCGCACCTGGGGGCGATCCGGTCGTGCCGAACGGTCTCAGCCTCTGCTCGATCCACCACAGGGCGTTCGACAGCGACCTGCTCGGTATCTCGCCCGACTACGAAGTGCGCATCCACCCGCGCCTTCTCGACGATGACGATGGACCGATGCTCGAGCTGCTCAAGAACGCGGAGCGAACCCGCATCGTGCTACCGCGCCCGCACGTGCTCCGCCCCGACCCGGACCGCCTTGCACAACGGTTCGAGCGGTTCCTCGCCACCGACTGACGGCCGCGGGGACCATCAATCGAAGCGGATGATGGGACTCGAACCCACGACCTTCTGCATGGCAAGCAGACGCTCTACCAACTGAGCTACATCCGCGCGGGACGCGGAGTATAGCCTCGCCCCTCTCGGCGGCCCCGCGCACGGTGCGTTCAGCGGCTATCCGCCGTCGAACACCGTCGCGGCGCCCTCCTGCTGGGCGCGGATCAGGATCGAGCGGTTGACGGCGTTCACGATTGCCCGGAGGCTCGCGGTCACGATCGAGCCGTGGATCCCGACACCCCAGAACGCCTCGTCGTCGACGTCCGCCTCGATGTACGCAGCCGCCGTCGCGTCCTCGGAGCGCGCCATCGCATGCTCGTGGAACTCGCGGACGTGCATTCCGATCCCGAACCGGTCCCCCAACGCGTGCACGAGCGCAGCGATGGGCCCGTTGCCCTCGCCCACGATCTCCACGTCCTCGCCGTGCGCAACGAGCCGCGCCGTCAAGCGGTCGCCGTCTTCGCCCGCCTCGTGTGTGTACGACCGCAGCCAGAACGGTTCGACCACATCGAGGTAGTGCGCCCGGAACGGGCCCATCAACTCCGCCGCGGTCAGCTCGCCGCCAGCGGCGTCCGTGATCGCCTGCACCTTCTGCGAGAAGTCGACCTGGAGCCCGCGCGGGAGATCGAGCGAGTGCTCGGTCTCCATCAGATACGCAACCCCGCCCTTGCCCGACTGCGAGTTGACGCGGATGATCGCCTCGTACGTGCGTCCAAGATCCTTCGGGTCGATCGCGAGGTACGGGACATCCCAGATCCCCTCACCCGACCGCTCCTGCGCGTGGATCCCCTTCTTGATCGCATCCTGGTGCGAACCGGAGAACGCCGTGTAGACGAGCTCGCCCGCATAAGGATGGCGCGGATGCACGGGCAGTTCGTTGCATTCCTCGACGATCCGTTTCGTCTCGTCGATCTGCGAAAGGTCGAGGCCCGGATCCACCCCCTGTGTGAACAAATTGAGCGCCAGCGTCACGAGATCAACGTTCCCGGTGCGCTCTCCGTTCCCGAACAGGCAGCCCTCGACGCGCTCCGCGCCTGCCATGAGGCCAAGTTCCGCTGTGGCGACCGCCGTGCCACGGTCGTTGTGCGGATGGACCGAGAGGATTGCAGCGTCGCGCCGGGTGAAGTTCCGCGCGAACCACTCCATCCGATCGGCGTACACGTTCGGCGGGAACGCCTCCACCGTGGTTGGGAGGTTGATGATCATCCGGTCGTCGCGGGTCGGCCCCCATTCGGCCGCAACCGCCTCGCACACCTCGAGCGCGTAGTCGAGTTCGGTGTGATGGAAGCTCTCCGGGGAATACTGGAACACCACTCGCGTGTCGGTCTGCGCAGCGAGTTCGCGGCAGAGCTCGGTGCCGCGTACAGCGAGCCCCGTGATCCCGGCGCGGTCGAGTCGGAACACCACCCGGCGCTGGGTGACGGAGGTCGAGTTGTAGAGGTGGACGATCGCCTGCGGCGCTCCCTCGATCGCCTCGAAGGTGCGCTCGATCAGCTCCGGCCGGGCCTGCGTCAGGACAGCGATCGTCGTGTCGGCAGGGATCCGTCCCTCCTCGACGAGCTCGCGTGCGAAGTCGAAATCGGTCTTCGACGCGGCCGGGAACCCGACCTCGATCTCCTTCACCCCGATCCGTACGAGCAGCTCGAAGAACCGGCGCTTCCGCGCAGAATCCATCGGGTTGACGAGCGCCTGGTTGCCGTCGCGGAGATCCGTCGAACACCAGATCGGTGCGCGGGTCAGCGTTACCTCCGGCCAGGTGCGGTCCGGAAGCGCGACGGTCTCGTATGGTCGGTACTTGTGGAACGGCATCGGCATGGCGGTCTCCTTCGACGGCGACGGCGTACTCCTCCCGGTGGTGTGCGGGAGCACGGCGGGATATGTGCGTCGGCGGCTCCCCTAGCGGGGAAGCAGCAGCCCGAGCGAAAGGAGCCCGCGTGCGGAAAGAACGACCGTGGAGGGCACGCGGCTCATCACGCGAACACACTAGCGGGCCAGGCGCGCACGCGGGAGCACCCGGCGCGATGAGCACTGGCGGTCTTGACGAGGCGACGTTTCGCCGAGCGGTTATGACTCTCTCGGAGACTGACCCGCTGCTGGGTGCCGTGGTCGACCACCACGGGCCACCGGAGTTCTGGACAAGAAAGCCGGGCTTGGAGACGCTCCTCCTGCTCATTCTCGAGCAGCAGGTGTTGCTCGCGTCGGCGAAAGCGGCGTACGACCGACTCGAGCTCCGAGTCGGAACGATCACACCCGCTGCCGTGCTCGGCGTCACGGACGAGGCGCTTCGCGCCGACGGGTTCAGCCGCCAGAAAGCGCGGTATGCACGCGCGCTCGCGGCCGCCGTCCACGACGGCTCCCTCGACCTCGGCCGGCTGGGCCACCTCCCGGAGCAGGAAGCACACTCCGCTCTCCTCGCGCTCCCCGGAATCGGGCCGTGGACCGCCGACGTCTATCTCCTCGCTTCGCTCCGCCGCCCGGATGTATGGCCCGCCGGTGATCTCGCGCTCCAGGAGGCCGCACGAACGCTCCTCGGTCTGCCCACCCGTCCCGGAGCGGACGCGCTCACAGCGATCGGCGAACGCTGGCGCCCACATCGCGCGACCGCCGCGCGGATCCTCTGGCACCTCTATCTCGGAACTCGAAGCCGAACGAACCGTCATTCTGTCCCGAGTTCGTTCAGCGAGCGGCGTCCAGCGCCTCGTTGACGAGGCCGTCCGTGACGGTGTTCTGTTCGCGCCGAACGTGGACGTAGGTGACCGTTCCGACCACACGTGCCGCCCGCGTCGCCGCTAGATGGAGGTCGCGAAGATCAGCGTTCTTCACCCGATACTCGCCACGCATCTGCTTCACCATCAGTTCGGAATCGGAACGCACCTCGACTTCGGTCGCACCCGCGGCCGCAGCAGCGCGGAGTCCTGCGATGAGTGCCGAGTACTCCGCGACATTGTTCGTCGCGACGCCGATCGTCTCGCCGCGAGCGTCGAGCACCGCCCCGTCCGCGCCCTCGAGCACGAACCCGAGCGCGGCCGGGCCGGGGTTGCCCCGTGCCCCACCGTCCGTCCAGAGCGTCGCGCGCATCGGCGGAGCGTAGACACCGACTCGGGGGCGACGGTCACCCGTACGCGCGAACCCTCCGCTGTGCTTGCATAGCCGCATGAGCACTGCTGAGTTCATCCGCCCCGACGGGCATGAGAAGGTGACGGGCGTCGGGCGGTACACCGCCGATGTCCGGATCGCGGGCGAGCTCCACGCGGCGTTCCGCTACGCCGATCACACTCACGCACGAATCCTCTCGATCGACACCACACATGCTCGCGCACTCCCCGGAGTGATCGCGGTCGTCACGCACGAGGACGTTCCTGATGTCCTCTACGGCGGGATGGTGCAGGACCGGCGGCTGTTCGCGCGCGACACCGTGCGCTTCGAGGGCGACATCGTCGCCGGGATCGCCGCAACGACCGCGGAGATCGCGCGCGCCGCGGCTGCGCTGGTCGACGTGTCGTACGAGCCGCTTCCCGCGATCACCGACTTTGTCGCAGCAATGGAGGAGGGTGCGCCCCTCGTCCACGCCGGCTGGGAGAACTACGACGGCGACGACAGCATGGGTCGGAGCGGCAACACGCTTGGCTACTCCACCATCGTCTGCGGTGATATCGACACAGCGCTCGCCGAGTCGGATGTCGTGGTGAAGGGCCGCTACGTGACGGACCCGGTCCAGGGCGTCCCGATCGAGCCGCGCGCCGTGATCGCCGAGTGGCGCGGCGACCGCGTCACCGTCTGGACATCGACGCAGGTGCCGTACGCGGCCCGCGCGGGGATCGCCCAGACACTGCAGGTGCCCGAGGGCAACGTGCGCGTGATCGTGCCGCTTCTCGGCGGCGGGTTTGGCGCCAAGTGCGACTTCCACTTCGAGGGCCACGTCGCCGCGCTCGCGCGCAAGGCGGGCCGTCCCGTGAAGCTCGTCTTCTCGCGCCATGAGGAGTTCGTCGCGGTCGGGCACCGGAGAGAGGGCATGGTGATCGAGCTCGAGACGGGTGCGCGCGCCGACGGAACGGTGCTCGGCCGACGCGCACGGCTCGTCCTCGACAAGGGCGCCTACTGCGGCGAGGGCGGGTTCTTCGCGCAGATGGCCGCGATGCACGCCGTCGGCCCCTACCGGCTCCCGAACGCTTCCATCGAGTCGTACCTCAACTACTCCAACAACCAGCCGTCCTCGTCGATCCGCGCCCCGACCGCGCCGCAGGTGTGCTGGGCGCTCGAGCAGCACATGGATGCGCTCGCAGAGGAACTCGGAATCGACCCCGTGGAGTTGCGACGGCGAAACGTGATCGTCGACGGAGACGTCACGCCGACCGGGCAGGTTCTCGACCACATCGCGATGCGCGAGACACTCGACCGCGCGGTCGAACTCGCCGGCTACGGCCAGGAGCTCCCCGACGACGAGGCGATCGGCGTTGCCGTTGGTTGGTGGCCGTCGTTCGCGACGAAGAGCGGCGCCTACGTCAAGCTGAACCCGGACGGGACTGCGACGATCATCACCGGGGCGCAGGAGAACGGCTCGGGTGCCGTGATGGCGATGCCACGCTACGTCGCCGAGGAGCTCGGGCTCCAGCCCAACGATGTCTCGATCCTCTACCAGGACACCGACATGGCTCCAAACGATCCTGGCTCCTGCGGCTCGATGACCACGTTCAACAGCGGCCGAGCGATCCTCTCCGCCGCATCCGCGGTGCGCGAACAGCTGCTCGACCGCGCGTCCAAACGCCTCGAGGCGGCGAAGGCGGATCTTGAGCTCGCGGACGGCGTCGTTCGTGTCAAGGGTTCGCCCGAGAAGAAGATCTCCATCGCGAAGCTCGCGGCACGCGGCACGATCCACGGCGCCAGCGACGACGTCGTCCCCTCCGGGCCGAAGGCGGCTGCCGAAGGCTGCGTCGGACGGATCGGGCTCGAGTCGTTCCATGCGCCGCAGTTGATCGCACACGCAGTGCGCGTGAAGGTGGATCGCGACACAGGCGTGACGCGCGTCGTGCATGTCGCTGCAGTGCACGACTGCGGTCGGATCCTCAACCGGATCGGTGCCGACGGACAGGTCTATGGCGGTGTGGTGATGGGGCTCGGGCAAGCGCTGACCGAGGGGACGCAGCTCGACAGCGATGGCCGCCACCGGAACGGCCACCTGCTCGACTACAAGCTCCTCACCTGCTCGGACGCGCCCGCAATCGATGTGGACTGGATCGAGACCGATACGCCGAACGCGGGTCCGCGCGGCTCGAAGGGTGTTGGCGAGCCACCGTGCGTCCCGACGGCAGGCGCGGTCGGCAACGCGATCCGTCGCGTGATTGGCGGCCCGGTGACGCAGCTTCCGATGACCCCCGAGCGGGTCTGGGAGGCATCGCAGTGAGCGGTGTCGCCTCGCTCGTCTCCGCGACGAGCGTCGCAGATGCAGTCGCAGCGCTCGCAGCCGGGGCCCGTCCTGTCGCGGGTGGCACCGACCTCGTCGTCGGCGCCCGCCAGGGCAAGGCGTCTCTCCCCTCGTCACTCGTGGCGATCGACCGGCTCGACGCGCTCCGCGGGATCATGTCGGAGTCGGGCGAGGCCCGGATCGGTGCACTCACGACCCACGCCGATCTCGTTGCGTCCGCGCTCGTGCGCGAGCGCCTCACGGCCATCGCCGACGCGTCTGCGATCGTCGGATCGCACGCGACACGCGCTCACGGGACGCTCGGCGGCAACGTGATGAACGCCTCGCCCGCGATGGAGACCGGTGGCCCTCTCCTCTGCTTCGCCGCCGAGGCCGTCCTCGCCTCGGAGCGCGGCGAGCGCCGTGTTCCACTCGACGCTCTCTGGACAGGACCCGGTCGCACGACGGCAGAAGCCGACGAGCTCCTCATCGCGCTCTCGATCCCCCTCCCCGCCGGCGGGACGGGAAGCGCCTACATCCGGCTCGAGTACCGCAGGCAGATGGAGATTGCGATCGCCGGTGTCACCGCCGTCGTCACCGTTTCCGGTGACGCGATCACGAGCGCGCGCGTTGCGATCACCGCGCTGTCGCCCGTGATCCGCCGGGTGCCCGAGGCCGAGGCCGCGCTCGTCGGATCCGGCGCGGGCGACGACGCCATCGCGGCCGCTGCTGCCGCGACCGCAGCGTCAGCAACACCGATCTCGGATGTCCGGGCCTCCGACCGCTACCGACGGGCGATGACCGAGGTGATCGCGCGTCGCGCGATCCAGGCCGCGCTCGTGCGCGCGCGCGGCGGCACCGTCCCGATTCCCGCCAGCCCTGCGTCCCACGGAGGGATCGAATGAGAGCCGAGCTCACGTTGACCGTCAACGGCGTCGCGTACCCGCTCGAGCTTGATCCCGGGACGAGCCTCCTCGCGGCCGTCCGCGACGCGATTGGTCTCACGGGCGCCAAGGAGGGGTGCGACGACTCCGAATGCGGCGCCTGCATGATGCTGCTCGACGGAAAGCCGGTGAACGCGTGCTCCTACCTCGCGGCCCAGGCCGCGGGTCGCGCGATCACGACGGTCGAAGGGCTCTCAGTACCCGGCGAGCTCTCCCCGCTCCAGAGCGCATTTCTCGCGCACGGCGGCGTCCAGTGCGGGTTCTGCACTCCGGGGATGCTCGTCTCAGCCACCTCGCTGCTCTCGGAGAACCCGTCACCGTCCGAGGACGAGGTGCGGATCGCGCTCTCCGGAAACCTCTGCCGCTGCACCGGCTACGACGGGATCGTCAAAGCCGTCCTCGCCGTCGCTCACACACCGTAGGCGGACTCGTGATGGCGTCCCGGAGCGCGTGACTGCCCGATGCCGCGCTACCTCCACACGATGGTTCGCGTCGCTGACCCGCCCCGGTCGTGCGCGTTCTACGAGACGCTCGGGATGGAGCGTCGCGGCGAATCTCCGATCATCCGGGACGGCCACCACGAGGCGACCAACTTCTTTCTTGGCTTCCCCGGGCAGGACGAGGAGCTCGAGCTCACGTGGAATACCGACGGCCGAAGCTACGAGCTGGGAACGGCGTATGGGCACATCGCGATCGGGGTGGACGACCTCGACGCAACACTCGCCGCGCTCGAAACCCACGGCATCACACCCGAACGGCCTCCGTACCAGGTGCGGCCGGGCGGGAACCGGCTCTGTTTTGTCCGCGACCCCGACGGCTACCGCGTCGAACTGATCGAGCACCGAGCGTAGACCGCCCGAGCGCTGGGGCCTACGCGACCCCGCCGCGACGGAGGCGCTCCGCACGCCACCGCGCCGCGTCCGCGACGTCGTTGAACGTGAACACGTGGAAGCCTGCGAGCTTCCCGTCATCCCGTTCGATCAGGGGCGCGAGACCGTCGATCAGCGGGTCAGGATCGAATCCGCCATGCAGGAACCGGGACGCGAACGAGCCCTGTTTGCGGAGGAAACGGAGCGAGTCGCCGATCCCGATCCTGGCCGAGACCCGCAGGAGCTTCGCCCGTGACACGGGACCCGGGATCCCGACGAGGATCGGCAGGCGCGTACCGCGGGTCCAGACGTTCTCGATCCAGTTGAGCGTGACCTGGGGGTCGAAGCACACCTGACTCGCGATGTAGGTCGCGTGCTCCGCCTTCTCGAACATCGACCGGATCGTTGTCTCATCGTCGATCGTCGGATGGCTCTCCGGATAGCCCGTGATCCCGATCTCGCTGAACGGGTGACCGAGCTCTGCCATCGCGCTGAGCAGGGCGGCCGCACCGAGATAGGCGCCCGGATGCTCGGCGTCGCCCGCAACAACGAAGACGTCGCGCAGCCCCAATGCGGACGCGTGGTCGAGGATCTCCCCGAGATGGCCGCGATCGCGAATGAGTCGCGCCGAGAGATGCGGCACGGCGACGTAGCCATGACCCACCAGCCGTTCCACGAGCGCGAATGTCGGCTCCAGCCCCTTCGTCGGCGATGCGGTGACGGTGAGCGTGACGTCCAGCGGGACGTGCTCGAGCACCTCTTCCTCGATCCCGTCGAGTGGCATCACCTCGAACCGCGACCTCTCGACAAGCAGCGCAGTCGCGCGGTCCGCGTTCATCGTCGTGACCATCGCCATCAGACGTTCGAGTCCGGGAACGAGGCCTTCTTGCGCTCGACCCACTCGGTCAGTTCCGCATCGATCGCATCGTCGATCGCTGGCGCCTCGTACTCGGCGAGCGAGCGCTTCCAGATCGCGTTCGCGCGCACGACCGCGTCCTTCGCACCCTCGGCCTCCCACTGTTCGAAGCTCGCGTTGTCCGCGATCGGTGAGCGATAGAACGCCGTTTCGAAGTTCGCGAGCGTGTGCTCGTGTCCGAGAAAGTGCTTTCCCGGCTCGCTCGAGAGGATCGCGTCGAGCGCCTGGCCGTTGGGCGTCAGGTCGACACCCTTCGCGAACGCGTGACACATCCCCGCCTGGTCGGCATCGAGCACGAACTTCTCGTACCCCATCGACAGTCCACCTTCGAGCCAGCCAGCCGTGTGGAGCACGAAGTTCACACCGGCGAGAAGCGTCGCCTGCATCGTCACTGCCGACTCGTATGCGGCCTGCGCGTCCGCGATCTTCGAGGCACACAGCGCGCCACCGGAGCGAAACGGCACACCGAGGCGCCGTGCGCATGCGGCGAGGACGTAGAGGATGAGCGACGGTTCGGGTGTCCCGAACGTTGGCGCGCCCGTCTGCATCGACATCGATGAAGCGAACGAGCCGAACACGACGGGGGAGCCAGGACGGACGAGCTGGCAGTACGCCATCCCCGCGAGCGCCTCCGCGAGCGTCTGCGAGGCGCAGCCGGCGACGGTCGTCGGGCTCATCGCGCCGGCGAGGATGAATGGCGTCACCAGCACGCCCTGGTTCGCCTCCGCGTACGCGCGCGCGGCACCCAGCATGATCGAGTCCCAGACGAGCGGCGAGTTCGCGTTGACGAGCGAGAGGATCGCGACGTTCTCCTCGAGGAACTCCGCCCCGAACAGAATGCGCGCCATCTCCACGGTGTCCTCCGCGCGCGTCGGGTGGGTCACCGACCCCATGAACGGCTTGTCGGAGTACCGCATGTGCGCGTAGACCATGTCGTAGTGCCGCTTGTTCACCGGGAGGTCAACGGGCTCGCACACCGTCCCACCGGAGTGATGGAGGTACGGCGACAGGTACGTGAGCTTCACGAAGTTGCGGAAGTCCTCGATCGTCCCGTAGCGGCGGCCATTGTCGAGATCGCGGACGAAAGGAGAGCCGTACGCGGGCGCAAACACGGTGTGCGGGCCGCCGATCACGACGTCGTTCGCGCGGTTGCGCGCCACCTGCGTGAACACGCGTGGCGCGGTCGCGGTGACGAGGTGCCGCGCCAGCCCGCGCGGGAACCGGACGAGTTCGCCCTCGATCTCGCACCCGGCATCGCGGAAGAGTTCGAGCGCCTCGGGCGTGCCACGGAACTCGACCCCGCTGCGCTCGAGAATCGTGTCCGCGTTCTCCTCGATGATCGACAGGCCCTCCTCCGAGAGCACCTCGAACGGGGTCATCGTCCTCGTGATGTACGGGACACGCTCGATCACGGCGTGCAGGCGTGCCTCCTGACGGGCGGCGCGCCCACCCGCACGGCGGGTGCCACGGATCTCGGTCATGCGTCGCTCCTCTCGGCACTCGCGACCCGTCGCCGACGTGCACGCTGCTCGCCATTGGGCGAACCAGCTGTGCGACGCGGCGGAAGCGGGACGCGCTCGCTCAATCGCTCGTAGGGATCGGTCTCGTGGGGGATCGACATCGCCTCCACGAACAGCTGCTGGAACCGCGGCTCGACCGCGGTCTCGATCTTCTCGATCCGGCGCGCCACAGCCTCGATCTCCGGGCGCGAGCGAGCGTCGAGGAGCGCGATGCGTGCACCCGTCCCAGCCGCGTTTCCGGCCGACGTGACACCGCAGGGATCGCAGTCGGGCACCAGTCCCAGGACGAGCGCGTACACCGGGTCGATCTGGCTGCCAAACGCCCCGGCAAGCCGGATCCGGTTGACGTGCTCGACCCCGTAGTGCTGCATCAGAAGGGTGCAGCCAGCGTGGAGCGCCGCTTTCGCCAGCTGGATCTGGCGGATGTCGTTCTGGGTCACCGTGACGAGCGGGTCGTCCCACAGGACATACGAGAACGTGCGGCCGTCGGGGATCACCCTCGCCGTGCGCGTCGCGAGCGCCCCGTCGATCGTTCCGTCGGTCGTGAGGATCCCCGCGAGCAGGAGCTCCGCGACGACCTCGATGATCCCCGACCCGCAGATCCCGGTCACCTGCGCCCCGGTGAACTCCGGCTCATCCGACCAGACAGGGCAGCCGATCACCCGGATGCGCGGCTCGAGCGTGACCGGGTCGATCCGAACCCTCTCGATCGCTCCGGGTGCCGCGCGCTGGCCGCACGAGATCTGGGCGCCCTCAAAGGCCGGCCCCGTCGGGCTCGACGCGGCGAGCAGCCGCGTGCGGTTCCCGAGCACGATCTCTGCGTTCGTCCCCACATCCACGATGAGATTCACCTCGTCCGCCAGATACGGCGCCTCCGAGAGCACCACCCCGGCCGCGTCTGCGCCGACGTGACCCGCGATACACGGAAGCACGTACGCGCGGGCGCCTCGATTCGCAGGGATCCCGAGGTCGCGAGCGGGGATCCTCACCGCCTCGTCAAGCGCAAGCGCGAAGGGCGCGCCCCCGAGCTCGGTCGGATCGATCCCGAGCAGCAGGTGGTGCATCACGGGGTTGCCGACGAGCGTCACCTCGAGGATGTCTGTCCGATCGATTCCAGCGGTCGTCGCCAACTCCGCGGTGAGCTGCGCGAGACAGCCGCGCACGGACTTCGTGAGCTCGCGGTCGCCGCCCGGGTTCATCATCACGTACGAGACGCGGCTCATCAGATCCTCGCCGAATCGGATCTGTGGGTTCATCTGCCCGGCCGATGCGAGCACGTCGCCGGTGTGCAGATCGCAGAGGTGTCCTGCGACGGTCGTCGAGCCGACGTCGAACGCGATTCCGTACGCGGCATCGTGGAACCCTGGCCATATCCCTGTCACATCGTGGCCGTCGTGGACGGCGACGGTGACCGTCCAGGGCTCACCGCCGTTGCGGTCGGGCTCGCGTGCCCGGAGCGCGGCCTGGAGCGAGCAGACGACGTGCGGATCAAATGCGAGATCGTCGAGTCCCCATTCCGCCCCGAGCGCTTCGCGGAGCCGCGCGAGATCGCCGGTTTGCGTTGCAAGATGCGGCTCCTCGACATGCACGTGGTACAGCCGGACGACCGGCTCCACCTCGATCGGGTGCGCGTCCGCCTCCTTCCGCACCACCTGTCGGTGCACCTGGCTCTCCGCGGGAACGTCGATCACGACGTCCTCGAGCACACGCGCCGTACAGCCGAGACGCCGCCCGATGGCGAGTGTCTTCCCGTCCGGAAGCGCACGCTCGACCTCCCCCGGTGCGCTCAGGCTCGCTGCGTCGCACGAGATCCGGTGTTTCGCGTGGGTCCCCTCGCTCACCTCTATCTGGCAACGCGCGCAGATGCCACGGCCGCCGCACACCGAATCGAGATCGGCGCCGATCGCACGGGCAGCGTCGAGCACGGTCGTCCCGACGGGCACGGTGCCCCGGAGGCCGGACGGCGTGAACACGACCAGCGCGGTGCCCGCGCTCTCCCCTGCCACCGCTCCGTCGAGTGCGCTCACGAAGCGGGCGTTCCCTCCGCAGCGCGTCTCCGACCCTCGCGCCCACCGCGCCTGCCGCCACCGGCCGTCGCTCCCGAGTCGCCGAACCGCGCGATCCAGAGCGCACAGTGCTCGTCGTTGCCCATCAGCACGTCCGCTGCCTTGACCGCCTGGAGCATCTCCGGGTGCATCGGGCTCGTGATCGCGCTCGTCATCCCGGCTGCGATCGCCATCGGGAGAAACGACGCGTTGAGGCCCGGCCGGTTGGGAAGCCCAAAGCTGACGTTCGACGCGCCACAGGTGGTGTTGACACCGAGCTCCTCGCGCAGGCGGCGCACCAGCCGGAACACCTGCCGGCCAGCGGTGCCAATCGCGCCGATCGGCATCACGAGCGGATCGACGACGATGTCCTCCTTCGGAATCCCGTAGTCGGCCGCACGAGAGACGATCTTCCGAGCAACCTCGAACCGGACGTCCGGGTCCTCGCTGATCCCGGTCTCGTCATTCGAGATCGCGACAACGGCCGCGCCGTACTTCGCAACCAGTGGGAGCACTCGTTCCATCTGCTCGTCCTCACCGGTCACCGAGTTGACGAGAGCTTTGCCGCGATACACCGCGAGTCCGGCCTCGAGCGCCTCCACGATCGACGAGTCGATCGAGAGAGGCACGTCAACGATCGACTGTACGAGCTCGACGGTGTACGCGAGGATCGCTGGCTCGTCCGCGAGTGGGATCCCCGCGTTCACGTCGAGCATCTGGGCGCCCGCCTCCACCTGCGCCACGGCGTCCGCGATCACGGTCTCGAAGTTCCCGGCCGCCATCTCTTCCGAGAGCTTCTTCCGACCGGTCGGGTTGATCCGCTCGCCGATGATCACGAACGGGCGGTCGAACCCGATCACGACCTCCTTCGTCACCGAGCTCAGCAGGGTCTCCGTCACGCGTTCTCCGTTCCACCCGCGCGCACGAGGCGCGCCAGGGTCTCATCGTCCATGGTCTCTTCCAGTCGGGCAGCCTCGGCGTGGACGGCTGCTGCCAGATCACCGTCGCAGGGGTGCGCCGTGCGACGCCATTCCCCGAGATATCCGTCGGTGCCGTGCAGTCCCGCCCTCATCGCCGCCGCATCGATTGCCTCCTGGAACCGATCCGACAGCGGCACCCGCACCGCGCCGCGACCGCTTCCGCCCACGACCTGCGCGGGGATGTCACGCCACGAGATCAGGATCACCTCAGACAAGGGTGAGCCGCTCCGAGGCGAATCGGACAAGCGCGGGCTCGAGTTCGCCGTAGCCGGTCCGGCGCCGCTCGAACGCGAGCCCGAGCAGCTCGGCGGCGGCACGCGCGCGCGCCGTGAGATCGTCGTCGTCCGTCTGTGCGAGATACAGCACACGCTCGTAGTTGCCAAAGAACTGCGGCAGAAGCTCCGGGTGGCGGTCGAGTCGGAGCCCTCGCCAGACCAGTGAGTCGAAGTGGCGTGCGAGAAAGTCCGTGAGGTAGAAGGTCGCGGGCTGCGCGTCGTGCTCCGCCTCCCACTCGGAGTTCCCCGCGAGGAACCCGTAGCAGTGCGCGCCCGGCAGCCGCTCCACCCCGTGTCGGGCGAGAACAACGTCGAGTGCGCCCGCGGTGCCACAGTCGGCGTAGCCGACGAACACGGCGTCATAGCGCGGCGCCAGTTCGGTGAGCTTTGCATCGACCGCCGCAGGGATGAGGGCGGGCGTCGAATGCAACTTCGCCGGAAGACACCTGACCTCGACGTGGTCGAGGCCGTTCAGCCGGATCACCGCAAGCGTCTCGCGCGCGATCGCTCCGCAGGCAAGCACGAGGACGCGCGGAGTAGCCGCGGCTTCCCACACGCAGTCGTCGTCCACCCCCACCGCTCCGGCGGAGACGGTCACGCGGTCGCTGCCTGCGCTCACGACGCGCGCGCCGCCGCGCGTCGTGCAAGCACCAGCGCCTGCGCGGTTTCGGCAGCGATCGCGGCGTCACGGCAGTAGGCGTCTGCTCCGACGGCCCTCCCGAACTCTTCGTTCAGCGGGGCGCCGCCGACCATCACGATCACGTCGTCACGCATCCCCCGCGCCACGAGCTCGTCAACCACGACTTTCATGTACGGCATCGTGGTTGTCAGTAGCGCGGACATCCCGACGATCACCGGCTTGTGTTCCTCGATCGCCGCGATGTACTTCTCGACCGGGTTGTTGATCCCGAGGTCGACCACCTCGAACCCGGCGCCCTCGAGCATCATCGCCACGAGGTTCTTGCCGATGTCATGGATGTCGCCCTTGACGGTGCCGATCACGACCGTCCCCATCCGCTCTGCCCCGCTCTCCGAGAGCAGTGGGCGCAGGATCTCCATCCCCGCCTTCATCGCGTTCGCGGCGAGCAGCACCTCGGGGACGAAGAGGATGCCGTCGCGGAAGTCGATCCCGACGATTCGCATTCCCTCGACCAGTGCCTCGTTCAGGACGCGGTCAGCCGCCCACCCGCGCTCGAGGAGGATGTTCGTCCCTTCCACGATCTCGTTGCGCAGACCGTCGTAGAGGTCGTCGTGCATCTGCGTGGCCAGCTCATCGTCGGGGAGCGAGCTGAGGTCGAGAGGCTCGTCTGTCATGCGGCACCTTTCGGGTCGTGACCGAGGCGGGCTGACACCACTGCCGCCTCACGTAGGAGGATGCGTCCGAGGTCGTCGAGGAGGGATGGGGTGAGGCGGACGGTCGGTCCGGCGATCGTCAGCGCCGCGACCACCGAGCCGGTCGGGCCGAACACCGGGGCACCGACGGCCCAGAGACCGGGCTCGATCTCGTCCAGCGCCGTCGCGTAGCCACGGTCGAGCGTTGCGGTGAGCTCAACTCGGAGCGCGGCTGGTTCGGTGATCGCTCGCGGGCCAAGGTGTTCGAGCGGCCCCGAGGGCACCCTGACTACCCCGTGCGCGAGAAAGAGCTTGCCGACCACGGAGACATGGAGCGGAACCTTCCTCCCGACCCAGTTCGTCGACCCAAGGAAATGGCGGCTGTCACGCTGATCGAGGAGCTCCACTCCGGCAACCGTGGCGACGCCGAGATTCACCGTCTCGCCGCTCGCTTCGGAGAGCCGGTCGAGCGCATCGCTTGCCTGCTCGATCAGCGCCGCCGAACCGCGCTCGCGGCTCGCGTACCGCAGAAGCACCGGGCCCGGCCTGACGCTCCCTCTCGCACCGTCCCGCTGGATGAGGCCCTGGCGCTCGAGTGCCGCGACGAGACGTGAAGTCGTGCTCTTCGGAAGACCACAGGTCTCCGTGAGCGTGCCGACCGAGAGGGACTCATCGCTCTCGACCACGTGGACGAGCAGCTCTGCCGCCCTGTCGATCGCCTTCGTGCCGGTGCGCGCCTGCGTCGGGATGGGTCCGCTCCTCCCTCGCCGATCTCTTGCATTGTGGAACTCTCGTCCCACAATGTACATGAGTGATACGTTCGCGGTCGACGATGGACGATGTGACCGAGACCCGCGACGTCGTTGTCGTGGGAGGCGGCATCGCAGGACTCGCCGCCGCCTGGACGCTCCGTGACCGCGACGTCGTGCTTCTGGAAGCATCCGACCGCCTGGGGGGCCGCATCCGTTCCGAGCGACGCGGCGACCACGTGCTCAACTTCGGAGCGCACGTTTTCGGCGGGTCCGGCACCGCGACCGGGCGCCTTCTCGACGCACTCGGCGTCGAGGCGCGCGATCTGCCGGGTCGACTCGCCTCGGTCTCGCTCGGTGGGAAGCTGCTCGCGGGTGGACCGATCGAGCTCTTCCCGTTCCGCCTTCCGCTGCCGATGCTGGAGCGACTCGCTCTCGTCCGATCGGGCCTAAAGCTCCGCCTCGCAGTGCGCCGCTACGCGGCGATGGCCCGCCCGCGGCCAGGAGAGACGACGACGGTCCGCCAGCAGCGGATGTTCGACTTCATGGACGACCGATCGTTCACATCCTTCATGGGTGACCTCCCCGGAAGCGTGGATGCGCTCTACCGCTGCACGCTCACCCGCTCGTCAGCCGAGCCTGAAGACCTGGCGGCGGGCTACGGCATCGGATACTTCCACCTCGTCTGGAACCGGACAGGCGGGCTCGGGCGCAACATCATCGGGGGCTCCGCGACGATGCCCGAGGCACTCGCTGCGGCTCTCGGCGCCCGCGCAAGGACCGGTGCGCGGGTCACCCTGGTCGAGCAGCGTGCCGACGGAGTCGAGATCGACTGGACCGACGCCGCGGGCACATTGCGACGGATCCATGCCCGGGCCGCGATCGTCGCGACACCGGCATATGTGACCCGCGAGATCGCGTGCGGGCTCCCGGGCGATACCGCGGACGCGCTCGGAGCGATCCGCTACGGGCCGTATGTGATCGGCGCATTCCTCACCGACGAGGTGACGGCATCCGTGTGGGACGACATCTACGCGGTCGCGACCCCCGGCCGCTCGTTCTCGATGGCCTTCAACATGGCGAACGTGCTCCGCGGCGACGGCTCGCGGACTCCGGGCTCGGCGTTCATGGTCTACGCGGCGGCAGGCCTCGCGCAGCGGCTCGCCGATCTCTCCGACCGAGAGGTGACACGGCGGTTCGAGGCCGACCTGGCGCAGGTGTACCCCGCCCTACAGGGCCGAATCACCGAGTCGCGCCTACTCCGGCTCGAACACGGGCTGCCGTTCCCGATGGTCGGGCGCGCCGCTCTCCAGCCCGCACTCACGCGCGACCTCGGTCGGATCGCGCTCGCAGGTGACTACCTCGGAACGTGGCACACCGAGACGGCGATCTCGACCGCCGAATCCGCTGCCGCCGCGGTGCGACGACACCTCGACTAACCCGCACGGTCACTGCGGCTGCGAAGATGTCCCCATGCGGCCGACAATGCGTGTTCTCGACGACGACCTCGTCACCGGGATCCTCGGCGAGGCGAAGCGCATCCTCGCGGAGACCGGAATCGAGGTACGCGGTCGCAGCATGCGCGAGCGTCTGCTCGACGCGGGCTTTCCACTCGCACCTGGGGGCGAGCGCCTCCTCTTCCCCACGGACCTCGTCGAGAACGCGCTCAGGACCGCGCCCTCGTCGTTCACGCTCTACAACCGCTCCGGCCAGCCCCATGCTGACATCGGTGGCGATCGCGTCCATTTCGTCCCCGGCTCGAGTGGTCTCAGGGTCGAGGACCATCGCACCGGTGCGCTCCGGCTCGCGACCTCGGCCGACTTCGTCGAGTACGTCCGGCTCTGTGATGGGCTGCCCAACATCGCCTACCTCGCGACCGCGTTTTCGACCTCGGACGTCGAGGCGACGATCTCCGACGCCTGGCGCCTCGCGCTCTGTCTTCTCCAATCGGAGCGCCCGGTCGTCTCGGGGGCGTTCACCGAGCACGGCGTGCCCCGGATGATCGAGTTGATGCAGTGCTTCCGCCGCGACCGCGCGGAGCTCGTTGCGCGGCCCATGTCGATCTTCACGATCACCGCCACGGGCAACTTCCGCTACAGCGAGGACTCGTGCCAGAACCTGATCGACTGCGTCGAGGCGGGGATCCCGGTCGAGATCGTCCCCGTGACGCTGATGGGGCTGATCGCGCCCGTCACGCTCGTCGGCGCGACCGTCTTCCACACTGCCGACGTGCTCGCAGGGATCACGATGGCACAGGTCGTACGTCCCGGAGCCCCCGTCATTTTTGGCGGTGCCCCCGCGACGTTCCACATGAAGGCCGCGAGCGCGCCGATGGCCGCGATCGAGGCGCTCCAACTCGATGTCGCATACGTCGAGGTCGGGAAGGCCCTCGGTCTGCCGACCCAGGCGTACATGGCACTTTCGGATGGCGGGCAGCTCGATGCACAGGCCGGTGCGGAGACGTTCGGAAGTGCGCTGCTCGCCGCGCTCGCCGGCGTCAACTCGGTTTCGGGTCCCGGAATGCTCGACTACGTGCTCGTTTTCAGCCTTGCGAAGCTCGTGCTCGACGACGAGCTGTGCGGTCAGGCGCTCCACTTCGTCCGGCCGAGCGCGGTGAAGGACGACCTCCCCACGACTGCGCTCGTCGAACACCTGCTCGACCAGGCGCACCTGATCATGGCCGACCACACGACGACCCACTGGCCGAGCGAGCTCTGGCTCACTGGACCGACGTACAACCGGGAGAACCGCGAGACGTGGGAGCGTCACGGCTCGAAGACGCTCGCGCAGCGTGCAGGTGAGGAGGTCGATCGCCGCCTCTCCGCCTACGTGCCACCGCAGGACGACCCGTCGTTGGAGGCGGAGCTCCGCGCGATCGTCGCTGCCGGGGCGATCGACCTGGAGGCCCTTCCCCCACTCCCACCGCTCGCCGAGGCCGCGCCCGCCGCGACCGGCGGTCGGCGCGTGAACCGGCGACGCGCGCAGTAGGCTCGACGGGTGCCGCAGCCGTACGAGCCACCCGACGCAACCCGCGCCCCGCGCTACACCGGGATCCGCACGTTCGCGCGTTGCCCTCACGTCGCCGACACGCTCGAGGGCGTCGACGTTGCCGTCATGGGCGTCCCGTTCGACACGGGGACCAGCATGCGGGCGGGGACGCGGTTCGGGCCGGAGGCGATCCGTTCAGTCTCGGTGATGCTCCGCCCGTACAACCCGGCCCAGCAGACGCAGGTGTTCGGGTCGCTGTCGGTCGTCGATCGCGGTGATGTGGAGATCACCCCGCAGAACGGGGAACGCACGGCGAGTCAGATCGCGGCCGCGCTCGAGCCGGTGGTGCGGGCTGGCGTGAAGACGCTCACGCTCGGCGGCGACCATTCAATCGTGCTCGGCGAGCTGAGGGCGCACGCCGCCGTGCACGGCCCGGTCGGTCTCGTCCTGCTCGACGCGCACGCGGACGTGTGGGATCAGTACTACGGCGAGAGGTTCTTCCACGGCACGCCGTTCCGGCGCGCGATGGACGAGGGTCTTCTCGATCCCTCCCGGTCGCTCCTCGCGGGGATGCGTGGCTCGCTGTACGGCCCCGAGGACGTGGCGCTCCCCGGTGAGATGGGGTTCGAGATGCTGACCACCGACGAGTTGGTGGCACTCGGCCCCGCAGCCTACGGCGCTCGCGCGCGAGAACTGGTCGGCGACGGCCCCACGTTCTTCTCGTTCGATATCGACGTGCTCGACCCGGGCTTCGCACCCGGGACGGGGACTCCCGAGTCGGGTGGCCTGTCGCCGCGCGAGGCACTTTCGTTCGTGCGCGCGCTCGCGGGGATCAGTTTCAGCGGGTTCGACGTGGTCGAGGTGTCGCCGCCCTACGACGGGCCGGGGCAGCCGACGGCGGTGGCAGCGTTGAACGTTGCGTACGAGATGCTCACGCTCGCCGCGCTCGCGCGCTAACGACCGACCGCGCAGACCGCCTTCGCGCCCGACCGCTGTACACTGCTGGCGGCATCCACCCTCCGAGAGCATCTCGGGAACATCGGGAGCGAGGATGAGCAGCCGGCTGGGTCTCTGGTACGGAATCGCGGTCGCAGTCATGGCGGCGCTCGCCGTACCGCACGTCGGTCTCGCCTCCGACGACCGCTTCGGCGACGACTGGCGCAGCGCGCACTGCAGTTCCCAACGGCACCCGTTCTTCGCCGTCGCCGATCTCGACGGCGACGGGCGGCCCGAGCGTGCCTCGATCACGATGAAGCCGCGTGGGAAGGACCTCGCCGTCGCGTACGTCCTTGAGCAGCGCAACGACAAGGACCGCTACGTGCCGGCCGCGCGCTACACCCAACTCACGTACCTGAGCCCCTTTCCGAACGAGGGGTGGTGGGGCGCGTGGTTCGTCGATCTGAACGCAGACGGCGTCAGGGAGGCCGCGCTCTGTCACTACTGGTACGGCGCGAACGACCCGTTCGTGAGCGTCGTCGTCTTCATGAAGGTCAGTGGCTCGTGGAGGCGCGTGCTCTTCGTGAACGACGAATCGCACGGCGCTCTGCGTCTCCGCGCATCCCGCGTTGTCGTGACCCATACGTCCGACTGGTTGGTCGGTGCCTGCCTCTCGGTGTACTCAACGTACTACCGCCTCAAGTGGGGGCGTTTCGTAGCGGTCGAGGAGAACGTCACGCACCATCACAAGAGGGTCGACTGCTACCGGACCTAGACCTGACACCCGGCGCGCGCCGAGCGTCACCCCGGGCTAGCGGGCTGCGGGCGAGAGTCAGGCAGCGGACGGGCGCCTCAGCCGAAGCTACCCACCGCAAACGGCGCCCGCGACGCGAGCACTTCAGCGGGAGTACAGCTCATAGGAGCCGAGTCCTCGGTCATGGCGCTCCGCACGGGAGAACCCGAACCGCGAGAGGAGTTCCTGGATCGCCGTCGGGTTGGGATCTCCTGGCACTCCATCGACTTCGATCATCAGTTCGTGGCATCGGAGATCGGCGAGCGTCCGTGTGGCGCCTTGCAGAACCCGAAGCTCGGGTCCATCGACGTCGATCTTGATGAGCTCCGGGACAGGCAAGTCGAACAACTCGATCAGATCGTCGAGGCCGAATGCGATGACGCGCTGCCTCGACGCGCCGGGGCTGGTGCGAGCGGCTTCCGCGATCGTGTGGCCCTCACCGCCGGCGGCAAACGTCGCGTACCCAAAGTCCGCGATCATGCTCTCTGACCAGAGCGCGACCGGCAGGACAGTGACGCCCTGCTCACAGCCGTTGAGTGCGATGTTTCGGGCGAGGTCGGCCACGTTTGGCGCCGACGGCTCCAGTGCGTAGACGTCGGCGCCGAGCTTCGCCGCGATCAGCGTGTATGCCCCGACGTTCGCGCCGACGTCGAAGACGACGGTTCCGGGGTGCACGCTCCGCTCGAGCCACGCAACCGTGAACGGCTCCTTCTGGGCAGCGCGCAGGCGCTTGTGGATCTGTTCCGACCCAACGACGAGCTCGATCGCGTGACGGTCATACTCGAGGCGCCGCCGCGACTGTATCTCCTCCCCGAGCCAGCCAAGAACTCGGTGGTGGATCGAGGCGACGAGATCATGGTCTCTCGCTCGCCGGAGCAGATCGCGGGCGATGACGTCATCGGTGAACGCCTGGACGATCCTTGTCTGATCCTTCTGCGAAAGACCGTCGATGAGGGGTGTGCCCGGCCAGCGCTTCTTCTGTCGCCGAAATCGCTCGCGGATGGGGTCGACATCGTCGACCCCACGAACGGCGGGCCGGGCTCGCGCCGCCTTCGGAAGGGTGGGCCGCGGTGCTGCGCAGCTCGCTCCATAGCGTGATCTCCAGTGAGTCCG
>CAYXAS010000003.1:30341-68712 GCA_964461665.1 uncultured Gaiellales bacterium | reverse complement strand
AGCCCGACCACCCATCAGCCGCGTCTCACACGTCTGTGGTCAGTACACCTAGGCGAGGAGCGCGGTGAGGCCCAGCACGACGAAGATCGAGCCGGACACCCAGCGCTGCACGCGCTGGAACGCCGTGCTGGTTCCGAGCCAGGAACCGGCCGCGCTCGCCGCGAGGGCCCACACGAGATCGCTCGCGAGCGCAATCACGACGAAGATCGCACCGAGCAGCGCGAGCTGTGGTCGGGCACTCACATTCGGATCGACGAACTGCGGCAGGAACGCGATGAAGAAGAGTGCGGTCTTCGGATTGAGCACGTTGACCACGACGCCCTGGCGGTAGACGCGACCGAGCGTCGGCTCCAGGCGGCGGCCGCCGATCGTCCCGTCGGGAGGGCGGAGCATGACCCGGACCCCGAGATACACGAGATACGCGGCTCCCGCGACCTTCACCGCGGTGAACGCCGTCTCCGAAGCGGCGAGCACGGCCGACAGACCTGCGACCGCCGCCACGACGTGGAAGAGGCCTCCGGTCGCGATCCCGAGTGCCGAGACGACCGCGACCCGACGCCCACCCTGGATCGACTGCGCGACGATGTACAGGACGGCGGGACCCGGGACGACCGCGAGCACGATCGAGGCGACGACGAAGAACGAGATCGAATGCGCCACGGACGCGCCGACGAACTCAGGCACCGTCCGCGTTCAGCTCCCACACCATGCGGAGGCCGTCAAGCGTGAGAAACGGGTCGACCGAGGCGATGGTGCGCGCGTGCGGGGCGATCAGCGACGCAAGCCCACCGGTCGCGATCGCCGGAGCGTCTGCGGCGCCGAGCTCCCCCCGGATCGCATCCACGATGCCGTCCACCTGGCCCGCGAACCCGTACACCACGCCCGATTGGAGCCCTGCGACGGTCGTCTTCCCGATCACCGCCGGTGGCTCAACGTAGTCCACCTTGACGAGCCGAGCGGCACGCGCGAACAGCGCCTCCATCGATGTCTCGATCCCGGGCGCGAGCACCCCGCCCACGTACTCCCCCGCTGCGCTCACGACATCAAAGTTCGTCGAGGTGCCGAAGTCGACGACGATCACAGGTGCCCCGTACCGTGCCCGCGCGGCGACGCTGTTCACGATCCGGTCGGGCCCGACCTCGCGCGGGTCGTCATAGCGGATGGGGATCCCCGTCCTGACTCCCGGCCCGACGGTGAGGAGTGGAGCGGAGACCCACCGTTCCGCGACACGCTCCCACTCCCGCACCAGCGCGGGGACGGTCGAGGCGAGACAGACGCCCTCGACCCCGTCCAGATCGAGCAGCCCCCCGAGGACGACACCAAGTTCATCACCGGTGCGCGCCCTGTCGGTCGCGAGCCGCCAGTGATCGATCAGCCGCTCGCCCTCGTAGAGTCCGAGCACGGTCTGCGTGTTGCCGACATCGACGGCGAGGAGCATCGGTGCGCCCCCGTGTTCGCTCAGGCGGCTGCGTCGTCGTCGTCGGCGCGGCGCGTGTCGCCGATCCGCTCAGCTAGGTCCTCCGCGCTGATCCGGGGCTCGTCGCCGTCGCCACGCAACTCCTCGACCGTGACGTCACCGGTCGTCCACGCCTCGGCGCGCGGGATGATCCGCAGCGGCCGATTCTTGTCCCACACCCAGACGTCTTCCATCCGAAGGTGGAAGAACGGATAACTCGCCTGCGGCTGCGCTTCCAGCTCGAGCCGGTTGCACAGGTACGTCGCGTCCTGCGTCATCACGCAGTACCGGAACATCGAGAACACCGCGGAGTACTCCTTCTTCAGCCGGAGCTCCAGATCCGCGTCGTACTCGTCCAGATCGTCGAGGTGGCTCACGCGCCTGAGTGTATCCCCGCAAGAAGTTCTCCGACCGTGCCGCTACCGGGCACGACGAGCGTGGGATCGAGCTCGACGAGCGGCTCCAGCGCGAACGCGCGCTCGTGCAGCCGCGGGTGTGGGAGCTCGAGCCCAGGCTCCGCGAGCACCGTCTGCCCGTGGAGCAGCAGGTCGAGATCGATCACGCGGGGCCCCCAACGCTCGCCCCGGACGCGGCCGAGCGAGCGCTCGACGGCGAGCAGCGCGTCGAGTAGGTCGCGGGGAGAGAGCGTCGTCTCGAGCGCGACGGCACCGTTCAGAAACGCGGGTTGCGGGACGGGGCCCCATGGCTCGGTTTCGCGGAGCGTCGAGACCGCGACGACCTCGATCCCTGGACTCCGACCGAGCCGGGCGAGCGCCTCCGCGATCGTCGCCTCTCGATCCCCGAGGTTCGCGCCCACGCCGATATACGCTCGACTCGTCTCCATGCCGGGATTGATACCGGCGGACCGTCGCCTGTCGGAGGCGGTCCTCGCCGGAGCACGTACAACTACGGGCATGAGCGGGCGCATCCTCGCGCGGGTGGGCGCGCTCGCTGCAGCACTCGTGGCGGCAGCCTCGGCCGTCGGGCCTGTCGGCGGCGACGACCGGATGCTCGTTGCGCTCCGCGTCGGCCAGACCGGAGCCGAGGCTGAACTCGTTGCGGCCGGCGCACACCTCGTGGACGCGCGCCTGCGGCTCTGGGAGGCTACGACGCTGGGCGCCCGCGCGCTCCTCCCGAAGCTCCGCGCCCGCGGTGCGACGCTCTACGTCCAGCCGGTCCGCTCGTACCTCGTGACATCCGTGTCCGAGCTCGGGGTCGACCCGCTCTCGGCGAGGGAGTGGTGGCGAACGGCGGTCGGAGTCGAGGGGCTCGATCCCCCCGGTCCCGGGGTGCCGATCACGATCGTCGACTCCGGCGTCGACCTCGCGCACCCCGAGTTCGTCGCTCGGCCGGACCTGACCGCGTTGAACGAGCAGGAGCCCGCGCCCTTCGGAGGAGACCACGGCACCGGTGTCGCGTCGCTGATCGGCGCGCCGGTGAACGGGGTCGGACTCGTCGGGATCTACCCGCAGGCGGTGATCCACTCGTGGGATGCCGCGAAGGGCGATGGGATCAGGCTCGACACGATCGAGATCGTTGGCGGGATCCTCGCCGCAGGCGAGATCGGCCGCGGGGTTGTCAACCTCTCGCTCGGTGGTGATCGCGACCTTTCGATCGAACATGCGGTTGAGTGGGCGACCGCGCGTGGCACGCTGATCGTCGCTGCGTCCGGGAACGACGGCGACACCGCCGACGTCGCGCTCGGGTTCCCGGCGGTGCTTCCGCGTGTCCTGACCGTCGCCTCGATCGACCGTGACGACGACGTCTCGGCGTTCTCGAGCCGATCGAGGTACGTGGATCTGGCCGCACCCGGTCTGGAGATCCCGGTCGCAACGGCGATCGGACGGGGCTGGCGCAACCGGTCGGGGACGAGCTTTGCCGCACCGCTCGTGAGCGGGGCGGCGGCCTGGATCTGGACGGTGCGCCCCGAGCTGCACGCGAGCCAGGTCGCCGAACTGCTGCGGCTCACGGCCCGCGATGTCGGCCCACCCGGGCGCGACGTGGAGACGGGGTTCGGCGTGATCGATGTCCGTGCCGCACTCGCGCTCCCGGCACCCCCGCCCGATAGCGGAGAGCCGAACGACGATGTCGAATACGTCGACCCGGACGGCGAGCGGTTCAACGAGACGACGCCGATGCTCACCGTGCCCGGAAGGAATAGGGGCGGCGTGAGCGCGACCGCCGACCGCTGGGAAGACCCGCGTGACGTGTATCGCCTCTGGATCCCAGCGCGGCGGACACTCACCGTCACCTCGATCGCAACCACCGATGTCGATCTCGGGCTCTTCCCGGACGGGACACCGACGATCTACGGCAAGCCAGCGCTCACCGACCGGATCGCTGTCGCCCGGTCGCGTGGCGCATCCGACCGCCTCGTGTTCGCGAACGCGGGGTCGAAGGGCCTCCATGCATACCTCGTCGTGACGCTCCCGCAGGGATCGCAGCGCGCCTCGTACACACTCGAGGTGCGCACCGGGCGCTAGCGGCGGCGCTCGACGACCGCCGCCGAGTGCTCGACCGGGACACCGAGCACGACATCGGGTTTGCGGACGCGAACGCGGGCCCCCGCGAGCGGGAAACGCGCGAGAAGCGCATCCGCGACCGCCGCGGCGAGCGTCTCGAGCAGTCGGTACGCGCGCCCGTCCGAGACCTCGCGCACACAGGCGACGACGGCCCGGTAGTCGATCGCGTCCTCGATCCGGTCGCTCAGTGGTGCGGTGGGATCGGCGTACTCGAACTCGACGTCGAACAGGAACCTCTGTCCGTCGCGCCGCTCCTCCTCCAACACGCCGTGATACCCGTGCAGCTCGAGACCGTGGAGCTCGACTCTCATCCCCCAACCGCCGCGCGCTCGAGTCCCGCCGCGACCCGCAGCGCATCGACGTGCGCTCCGACGTCGTGGACGCGGAAGATCGAGGCACCGAGACCGAAAGCGACAACCGCCGCTCCAACCGAGGCTGCATCGGACGCGACCCTTGCATCCGGCCCACGGGTCAGGTGCGCCAGTGTGCTCTTCCGCGAGAGGCCGATGAGCACCGGCCGCCCGAGCGCGCAGAGAGACGGAAGACCGCGGATGAGCGCGAGATTCTGGTCGGGCGTCTTGCCGAACCCGATCCCGGGGTCGAGGCACACATCCTCCTCGCGCACCCCCGCCGCAACCGCGAATGCGAGCCGCTCTTCGAGGAAGCGAGCGACGTCCGAGACGACGTCGTCGTAGCGCGGGTTGTCCTGCATCGTGCGCGGGTCGCCCTGCGCGTGCATCAGACAGAGCGCGACGCCAGCATCCGCGACCACGTCGGCGAGCGCAGGGTCTCCCCGCAGTGCCGTCACGTCATTGACCATCGTCGCGCCGAGCGCGAGTGCACGCCGCGCGACCTCGGCCTTCCGGGTGTCGATCGAGACCGGAATCGCGCCCTCGAGACGCTCGAGCACCGGGACGACCCGACGAAGCTCCTCATCGAGCGCGACGGGGCCCGCCCCGGGCCGTGTCGACTCGCCGCCGACGTCGACGATCGCGGCACCGTCACGGATCATCGCCAGCGCGCTCCGCGCAGCCGCGTCCGGCTCGCACGCCAGACCGCCGTCCGAGAACGAGTCGGGTGTCACGTTGAGGACGCCCATCACGGAGGGACGGCCGAACAGCGCGAGGGTGGAACCCATCCGGCCGAGTGTAGGCGGGGAGCCAGGCACGCGGCCGACCGGGACGGAATCTAGACCCCGGCGGCGGGATCCGGAGGCTGCATCGCAGCGCCCGGGACAATGCGGGCCGTCGCCTTCGGCGTCGGTCGACGCTCGAGCTCGGGCGTCGGCGCAGGCGGCTCCTCGCTCGGCAATGGCTCCGCGAACACCGACTCCTCCGACTCGCCGCCGAGCAGCCGCTCGAACTGGTCGCGATCGATCGTCTCTCGGTCGAGCAGGATCCCGGAGAGGCGGTGGAGCTCGTCGAGGTGAGCCTGCAAGACGTTCGCTGCCGTCACGTGCGCCTCCGCGATCACACGGCGGATCTCGTCGTCGATCTGCTTCGCGATCTCGTCGGAGTAGTCCGGGTCGGCACCCATGTCCCGGCCGATGAACGGCTGGTCATGGTTGCGACCGAGCACGCGCGGGCCGAGCTTCTCGCTCATCCCGAACCGCATGATCATCGACTTCGCGGTGTGGGTGATCTTCTCGATGTCGTTCGAGGCGCCCGTCGTCACCTCGTTGAACACGAGCTCCTCTGCCGCCCGACCGCCGAGCGTGGTCGCCATCTGCGCCATCAGCGTCGAACGGGTTGTCAGGTACCGATCCTCAGCGGGGAGCGAGATCGTGTAACCGAGAGCCTGACCGCGACTCACGATCGAGATCTTGTGCACCTCGTCGGCGCCATCGAGGTAGTGCCCGACGAGCGCGTGACCCATCTCGTGGTACGCGGTGATCTTGCGCTCGCTCTCGGAGAGGAGCCTCGACTTCTTCTCCGGGCCGGCGATCACGCGCATGATCCCCTCTTCGAGCTCGATCTGCCCGATCAGCTTGACCCCGCGCCGCGCGGCGAGCAGCGCGGCCTCGTTGATCACGTTTGAGAGGTCCGCGCCGGTGAACCCGGGGGTGGAGGCGGCGAGCACGTCGAGATCGATCTCCTCGTCGATCGGCTTGCCCTTCGAGTGCACCCCGAGGATCTCGCGACGGCCGCGGCGGTCGGGACGATCAACCACGATCTGCCGGTCGAAGCGGCCGGGCCGGAGGAGCGCGGGGTCGAGAATGTCGGGACGGTTCGTGGCGGCGATCAGAATGATGTTGTCCTTCGACTCGAACCCGTCCATCTCGACGAGCAACTGGTTGAGGGTCTGCTCGCGCTCGTCGTGGCCACCGCCGAGACCCGCACCACGGTGCCGACCAACCGCGTCGATCTCGTCGATGAAGATGATGCAGGGACTCGCCTGCTTCGCCTGCTCGAACAGGTCGCGCACTCGGGAGGCGCCGACACCGACGAACATCTCCACGAAGTCCGAGCCGGAGATCGCGAAGAACGGCACACCCGCCTCACCGGCCGTCGCGCGCGCGAGCAGCGTCTTGCCGGTTCCAGGCGGCCCGTAGAGGAGCACGCCCTTCGGGATGCGCGCACCGAGCGCCTGAAACTTCTTCGGGTCCTCGAGGAACTCCTTGATCTCGTGCAACTCCTCGACCGCCTCGTCCGCACCCGCGACATCCTTGTACGTCACCTTCGGCGAGTCCGGTGACACCCGCTTCGCGCGACTCTTTCCGAAGCTCATCACCTTCGAGCCGCCACCCTGCATCTGGTTCATCAGGAAGATCCAGAACCCGATCAGGAGCAGGAACGGCAGGAACGTCGACATCAGCGTCCACCACCCGCTTGAGCCGGTGCCCTTCGAGTCGAACGTGATGTTCTCAGCCTCGAGCACCTTCTGGAACTCGAGCTGCGCCTGCGGCGACGGGTAGTGCACCTTGACGCGCTCACCCGAGCTGAGCGTCGCGGACACCTGCTGGCGGTTCGGCGTGAACAGCACCTGGTCGACCGCACCCGCGCGCGCCTGCAGGATCAGCTCCGAGTACGTGATCCGCCGCTCGTTCCCGCGGTTCGGCAGGAGCGTCTCGTTCGCGAGAAACACGAGCAGCACGATCACCATGAGCGGGAACAGCGCGCTGCGGAAGAAACGGTTCACCAGAGAGCCAGGGTACCAGCGGGCACTGCCCACCCTCTCGCCGATACGCCTGTCCAAGCTGCCGGAGGCGGGCCTGGCGGGGTCAGTGCGAGGGGATCAGTTCCTCGCGGAGGACCCCGACGTAGGGGAGGTTGCGGTAGCGCTCCGCGTAGTCGAGCCCGTACCCGACGACAAATCGGTTCGGGATCTCGAACCCGACGTAGCGGACGGGAACGTCCACCTCGCGTCGCTCTGGCTTCGTCAGGAGCGCGCAGATCTCGAGCGACGCCGGACGACGCTCGGCCAGGGTGCGCGTGAGGTAGGAGAGGGTGAGCCCGGAGTCGATGATGTCCTCCACGATCAACACGTGCCGACCTTCGATATTCGCATCGAGATCCTTGAGGATCCGCACCACGCCTGACGAGCCCGTGGAGAGGCCGTAGCTCGAGATCGCCATGAAGTCGACCTCGCACGGAAGATCGAGCTGGCGCATCAGATCGGCGATGAAGAAGATCGCCCCCTTCAGCACCCCGACGAGCAGGAGATCCGTTCCCCGGTGATCGGCGGTGATCTCGGCACCGAGCTCCGCGATGCGACGTGCGAGCGCCTCCTCGTCGATCAGCACCTCCCCCACATCGGGGTGTGCAGCGAGCCTCACGCGCCGTCCTCGCCAACGGCGTGCCCGACCGCGACCGCGCCCTCGTAGCCGGGCGCCTCGGCAATCCCGGGGACACAGACAACCGCGCCGTCACCGCGCGCCACGATCGGCCATCCGTCGCGCTGCGCGCGTGGCACCTTCGCATCCACGAGTAGATCCTGCACTTTTCTCGTGCGCCCCGCGAGCCGATCCCCCGGGCGGCGCGTACGCACAACGAGACCGGTCTCCGAAGACGACAGCCGCCACGGGCCCCAGGTGACCGTCCCCTCAAGACGCACCTCGTCGTACTCGCGCACCGCGCGCACTCCGCGGCCGAGATCGACGGCGCCCGACCCGCGCCTCTCGTCGAGCAGACCGACGAGGGCCCGTTCCATCGCGCGCGGGAGCCGCTGGCTCCGAGACGCGAGCGCGAGCAGATTCGTGCGGGCGCGGGGATCGAGCTGTTCGAGCGCCGGGAGGACGGTCTCGCGGATCAGCCCGCGTTTCGTCGAGGGGTTCGTAGCGTCGACCCGCCAGACGAGCCCGTGGGCGGCGCAGTACGCCTCCGTCTCCTCGCGCCACACGTCGAGGAGGGGACGGACGACCCCGTCGTCGCGGGTCGGACGGATCCCCCTGGTCGACCCGCTCGAGACGAGCCGATACAGCACCGTCTCGACCTGATCCGTGGCCGTGTGCCCCGTCGCACGGAGCCCGTACGGCTCGGTCAGCCGGTAGCGCAGCTCGCGCCACGCGGCCTCGTCGCGAGCGACAGGCGCGTGGATCACCTCAGCGGCCATCATCTCCGCGCACCAGGCGGCATCCGCATCCGCGTCCGCGCCGCGAGCACCGTGGTGGACGTGGACAGCGCGTGGTGCATACCCGAGCTGCACGAGCGCGTGCCAGAGACACGTCGAGTCTGCCCCACCCGACACGAGACACGTAACGGCCTCGCCGGTCGGGATCAGCGCCGCCGCGCGCGCCGCGATCCGGTCGAACACATCCATCACCGCATTCTGCCCCTGGATGGCCATCAGAGGAGCACGCTCCGATAGTTGAGGACGTGCGTCATCCCGACCGCGTCGTACAGCCGGATCGCCGCCGCGTTGTCGGCTCGTACGAAGAGACAGACGATCGGTACGTCACGCAGGAGCAGTCGGATGAGATCGCCGAGCGCGCGCCTCCCGTTGCCCACACGCCGTGCACCGGGGTCGACCCAGACCTGCTGCAGTTGCACCGCGCGCTGCGTCCGGGCCGAGGCTTCCGCCTTGAACAGGATCGTCCCGTCCTCCTCCCAGAGCCACGAGCGGCCCTCCTCGATCAGCATCCGGGTGCGTCGCCGGAAGCCGTGAGGGTCGCGCTCGAGCGGATCGACGCCGAGCTCCACGGCGTGCGCCGCTGCACAGGCAGGGACGAGGAGGTCGAGATCATCGATCCGCGCCTCACGCAGACCCGAGCCAGCACCGGGCGGCGGGGAACGGATCTCATACACCGGCTGGCGCGGCCTGTCCTCACGCGCCGGGCCGAGACGTCGGGACGCAGCCTCCCAGAGCTCGCTCACCGCCCGTTCCTCGCCGATCAACATCCGCGGCGCCGACCGTGCCGCAAGACCGGCGAACGCAGCGCACGCCTGACCCGAGGGAACGACATTCGTGCCGAGGTGACAGATGCCTCGAAGCTCACCATCGTCGCCCGCCACCCCCGCGAAGCGTCCGAGGCCACGCCGCGCGACGTCTTCGAGAAACACCCTCTCGACGGGATCCGCAGCACAGAACCGCAGGAGCTCGTCCACCGTCGGCTCCACGAGGGTCACCGCCATCGCGAATCACTCTAGACGGGTCGTTCCACGGAGCCGGCCTCTGCGCCAGCACGTCGGGGGCCATGGAACGACTCGTCTACGCTGCCGACATGCCAATCCATCTGAGAGCCAATCCCGGTGACTACGCCGACGCATGCCTCCTCCCCGGAGACCCACTGCGCGCCCGCTACATCGCGGACACATTCCTCGACGACGTCAAACAGGTGAACGGCGAGCGCGGGATGCTCGGGTTCACCGGCACGTTCGGCGGCAAGCCCGTCTCCGTCCAGGCAAGCGGAATGGGCTGTCCATCTGCGGCCATCGCGATCGAGGAGCTCGTCCAGCTCGGGGTGACGACGATCATGCGTGTCGGCACCTGCGGGGGCCTTCAGTCGGACCTTGCGATCGGCGACCTCGTGGTGGCGCTGTCGGCCGTCCCGGCGGACTCCACCGCGCTCCACTACGTCGGCAACGAGCCCCACGCACCGACCGCCGACTTCGCGCTCGTCCGCGCGACGGTCGAACAGGCGGAACGCCTTGGCAAAACGGTGCGAGTCGGGCCGATCGTCTCGAGCGACATCTTCTACAACCCCGACCTCGACCAGGTGCGCCGCTGGTCGGAGCGCGGGATCCTCGCGGTCGAGATGGAGGCGGCTGTCCTCTTCACCCTCGGCGCGCTCCGGCGGATCCGGACGGCGACGACGCTGCTTGTCAGCGACGTGATCGTCGAGGGCGAGTTCGTGAGGATCTCGGACGAGGAGATGCGGCGCGCGGTCGAACAGATGACCGAGGTGGCGCTGCACACCGTCACAACGACGTGACGACCGTCTTTCTCGTCAACCCGGCGAGCGCGAACGGCACCACCGGGCGGAGCTGGCCCGAGCTCGAGCGAAGGGCTGCCGCGGCGGGGCTCGTGGGTGAGGTGCTGCTCAGCGACCGGCGGGGTCGGATCGCGGAACTTGCGCGGGCCGCGGCGCTCGGCGGTGCGGAGCGGCTCGTCGTGGTCGGCGGGGACGGCACCGTCAACGAGGCGGTCAACGGACTCGCGGGGATCGACAATCCGCCCGAACTCGCGATCGTGCCGCGCGGGACGGGCTGGGATCTCGCACGGACGTTCGCTCTCCCCCGGCGGATCGAGGATGCGGCGCGGGTGGCGCTTCACGGAGAGGTCGCGACGCTCGATCTCGGTCGTTGCTCGTTCCGCGCGTCGGACGGCTCGACCCGCGAGAGTCGGTTCGCAAACGTCGCGAGCGTCGGGATGAGCGGTGCGATCGCGGAACGCGCGAACGAGACGACGAAGGCGCTGGGGGGCAAGGTGTCGTATCTCGTCGCGACGCTCCGCGTGTTCGGGACATGGCGCGCGGCGTCGATCCGTCTCACCGTCGACGGCGAGACGCGCGAGGCGCGGATGCTCGACGTGATCGTCGCGAACGGGCGCTTTGTCGGTGGCGGGATGATGATGTGCCCGGCGGCAGCGACCGACGATGGGCTGTTCGACGTCGTCACGATCGGTGATCTCTCGAAACCCGACCTCCTGCGGACGATCCCGAAGGTCTATCGGGGCGCCCATCTCCCGCACCCGAAAGCAGAAGTGCTCCGCGGCGCGGTCGTCACGATCGATGCGGATCGACCGCTGCCGATCCAACTAGACGGCGAGCAGCCAGGGACGACCCCCGTGCGATTCGAGATCATCCCGCGCGCGCTCCGGCTCCGCGTCCCGGCACCGATCTAGAGTCCGTCCAGATGGACGGGTTCAGCTTCTCGCACGACGTCAGGGTGCGCTTCGCGGAGACCGATGCGCAGGGGCTCGCGCACCACGCCTCGTACGTTGTGTGGCTCGAGGAGGCGCGCGTCGCCTACCTCGCCGCCCACGCAGGTGGGTACCGGTCGATCCAGGCCCGCGGGCTCGAGGCGCTCACGACCGGCGTCGAGATCACCTATGTGCGGGGCGCGGCGTTCGACGACGTCCTCACCGTGTGGGTCCGCTGTGTCGAGGTCCGTGGCGCCCGGTTCACCTACCACTACGTGATCGAGCGCGACGGCGAGCGGATCGCCCACGGCTCCACGAACCACGCGACCGTCGACCGTGAGACCTACCGCCCGACGCGCGTTCCCGCGTGGTTCATCGCGAACGTCGTCGCCGCCGAGACGCCGCCGCCCCGGATCGGCTGAGCCGAGCGCACGCCCAGGGAATCAGTCGGGCTTCGGGAGAAAGATCTCCTTCGCGATCACGAGCCGCTGGATCTGTGAGGTCCCCTCGTAGATCTGGAACAGCTTCGCGTCGCGCATCAACTTCTCGACCGGGTATTCCTTCATGTAGCCGTACCCGCCGAACACCTGGACGGCGTCCGTCGTCACCTTCATCGAGGTGTCGGCGGCAAAGCGCTTGGCGAAGGACGAGTACTTCGTCGCCTTGCGGCCCCAGCCCTGGTCGATCATCCACCCCGCCTGCCAGCAGAGCAGTCGCGCCGCCTCGATCTCGGTTGCCATGTCGGCGATCATGAAGTTGACGCCCTGGTTCATCGCGATCGGCATCCCGAACTGGACGCGTTCCTTCGCGTACTCGACCGAGAGTTCGAAGGCCGCCTGCGCGACCCCGACGCCCGCGATCGCCGTTGCCGGGCGCGTGAGGTCGAGAGTCTGCATCGCGATCTTGAACCCGTCGCCTTCCTCCCCGAGCCGATCACCGACCGAGACTGCGACGTCCTGGAACGCGACGGCTGAGGTGTCCGTCGCCCGCTGCCCCATCTTGTCGAGCTTCTTCTCGATCGTGACCCCGTCGGCGTCCATTGGGACGACGAACGCAGACAGGCCCTTGTGCCCCTTTGACCGGTCGGTCGACGCGAACACGACGATCCACGAGGCCTTACCGGCGTTCGTGATGAACAGCTTCGAGCCGTTGACGACATACGCGTCGCCGTGCCGAACGGCGGTCGTCTGGATCCCCGAGACATCCGAGCCGGCCCCGGGCTCGGAGAGTCCGAAACAGCCGAGGATCGGCTCATCGAGGAGCGGTGCCAGCCACCGACGCTTCTGTTCGTCGGTTCCCGCGACAAGCAATGGGCCGACCGCGAGCCCGTTGGCGCAGATCGAGGTGCCGATCCCGGAGCAGCCCCAGTTCAACTCTTCGCCGACGAGCATCCCGTCGAAGCAGGGGATTCCCGGGCCACCGACCTCCTCCGGAATGTGAAGGTTCATCAGACCGACCTCCCACGCCTTGCGGATCACCGCGTCGGGATGCGTCTGCGTCTCGTCGTGGTGGGCGGCGACCGGGCGGATCTCCTTCTCCGCGAAGTCCCGCGCCAGCGCCCGCAGCTCCCGCTGCTCGGGGCTGAGCGCGAACGACACACCGGTTCCCGTCGCGATCGCCATCGTCCCGTCGTCTCCTCGGTTCGTGCGCGTCGGGATTCCCCGACGCGTTGATTGACTCGTCATTCAAATTCTAACGCGCCTCTCGGACGCGTCAAGCGCCTCCGCAGGCCAGTGGCCGCCGGTAGCGTCGCCCCCGTGCAGGCGGCAATCGAGCTCGAGGGCGTCTCGGTGTGGCGGTGGCACGAGCCAACCCGATCCCGCCGCGTCGCTGCCCACAGGATCGACTGGACGGTGAGGGCGGGTGAGACCTGGGCGCTGCTCGGTCCGAACGGCTCGGGCAAGACCACCCTGCTCGGTGTCGCCGCCGCCGTCGACTTTCCGAGCAGGGGTCGTGTCACGATCCTCGGCGAGCGGCTGGGCGCCACCGACGTGCCGCGTCTCCGCGAGCGCATCGGACTCGTCGACAGCCGCCTCGCACCGCGCTTCTCCCCCGGTCTCACCGTCACCGCCGTTGTCGAGACCGGCGCGACAGGGACGATCGGCTGGTTCCCCGAGCGGATCGACGATGCTGCGCGGGAGCGGGCGCGCTCGCTGCTCGATCTCTTCGGGCTCGTGCCGCTCGCGGATCGTCGCCTCGCCGAGCTCTCGAACGGTGAACGGATGCGCACGCTTGTCGCCCGGGCACTCGTTCCGCGCCCGGCGCTCCTGCTGCTCGACGAACCGGGGGCGGGGCTCGACCTCCCCGGCCGCGAGACCCTGCTCCAGGCGCTCGCGCGGCTCGCGGCCGACGAGCCTACGCTCGCAACCGTGATGACCACGCACCACCTCGAAGAACTTCCCTCGACGACAACCCACGCGCTGCTGCTCCGCGAGGGTTCGATCGTCGCGGCCGGCCCGATCGGGAGCACGCTCGACGACTCGCACCTGACACGCTGTTTCGGGCTCCCGGTCACCGCGACTCGGAACGAGGACGGCCGCTGGCGTGCAACCGGCCAGATTCTGTAGGATCCCACCAGTTTTTTATAGAAACTACCGATCCTTACCGAGAAGGAGTTCGCTTCCGTGGCGACCACACACGCCGGCACAACCCCTCCCGTGATCGACCCGCACGACTACCTGGCGATCGACGCCCTCCTCGACGAGGAGGAGCGCGCGATCCGCGACACCGTGCGCAGCTTCGTCCGCGAGCAGATCGTGCCCGAGGTCGGCGACTGGTTCGAGCGGGGAGTCCTCCCCCGCGAGGTGATCTCGGAACTCGGGAAGCTCGGCCTGTTCGGCATGCACCTTGACGGCTACGGACTCCCCGGCGCGAGCGCCGTCGCGTACGGGCTCGCGTGCCTGGAGCTGGAGGCGGGCGACTCGGGAATCCGGAGCGCGGTCTCGGTTCAGGGGTCGCTCGCGATGTTCGCGATCTGGAAGTGGGGCTCGGAGGAGCAGAAGCAGCGCTGGTTGCCGGCGATGCATACGGGTGAGGCGATCGGATGCTTCGGCCTCACCGAACCGGACGCGGGCTCCGACCCCGGGACGATGCGGACACACGCCCGCCGGGACGGTGCCGACTGGATCCTGAACGGCGCGAAGATGTGGATCACGAACGGCTCGATCGCGGATGTCGCGGTCGTGTGGACTCGCACGGAGGACGGTGAGGTCCGCGGCTTCCTCGTCGAGCGGGGAACACCCGGGTTCACCGCGCCCGACATCCCTAAGAAGATGTCGCTCCGCGCCTCGATCACGTCGGAACTGGTGCTTCAGGATGTGCGCGTCCCTGCCGACGCGATGCTCCCGGGCGCCTCAAGCCTGCGTGGTCCGCTCTCGTGCCTGAACGAGGCGCGGTACGGGATCGTGTGGGGTGCGGTCGGCGCGGGCCGGGCCTGTTTCGAGGCGGCGCTCGACTACGCAAAGGAACGGATCGTGTTCGGGAAGCCGATCTCCGCCTACCAACTGACCCAGCAGAAGCTCGCGGAGATGGCGCTCGAGATCAACCGCGGAACGCTCGTCGCGCTCCACATCGGACGGATGAAGGACGCGGGCACTCTCCGACCGGAGCATGTGTCGCTCGGAAAGATGGGGAACGTCCGTGGCGCGCTCGAGACCTGTCGAAGTGCGCGCACGATCCTCGGCGGCAACGGGATCACGCTCGAGTACCCGGTCATCCGCCACATGAACAACCTCGAGTCGGTTCTCACCTACGAGGGCACGCACGAGGTGCACACGCTCGTGGTCGGCCAGGCACTCACCGGCGACAACGCCTTCCGGTCGTAGCGCAGTTGGCGCCCACGGCGGCCCCCCGCGTCGTCGACGCGGACGCGAAACCCGGCGGAGCCGGACCAACCGCGCAGGATCGCGCGGCCCGTGTCCTACGCGACGCGATCCTCGACGGAACGCTTCAGCCTGGGGCGCGCATCAACCAGGAGGAGTGGGCGACCCGGGCTGGCGTGAGCCTGATCCCGACCCGGGAAGCGCTCCATGCGCTCGCTGGCGCGGGACTCGTCACGTACCGGTCACGACGCGGCTACGTGGTGACAGAACTCGACCTCGCCGCGCTCGAGGAGGTGTACCGCCTCCGCACGCTGCTCGAAACGGATGCGCTCAGACGTGGTGTCCCCCATGCCCGGCCCGCAGATGTGTCGGCACTCGAGCACGAGGCGGAGGCGTGCCGCGTCGCGGGCGTTGCGGGGAATGTCGTTGAGCAGCTCGCGGCGAACCGGCGGTTTCACGACGCACTCCACGCACTCGCGGGGAGCGCCGCGCTGGAGCGGTTGATCGGTGTGCTCTGGGACTCGACCGAGGCCTACCGGGCGCTGTACTACTCGCTCCAGGGTGGCTCCGAAGAGGCCGACACCGCGCACCGAGCGATCGTCGATGCGGTCGCGGCCCGCGACGCCGCGCTCGCGATCCGCCTCCAGGACGGGCATCGCGGACGGGCGATCGCAGCCCTCCGCGTCGCGCTACGGCGCGACTGAGTCGATCCTGCGGGCGAGCTCGTCGAGCCCCTCGTCCCAGAGCGCCCTCGACCCGAGGCGCAGCCCGAACGGACGGATGAGGTCGGCAGGACTCGCACTCCTTCCCCCGGCGAGGAACCGTGGAAGCTCTGTCTTGAACACGGCAGGATCCGCCGCCCGCCTCCCGAGAAGCGCGAGCGCGGTGAGCGCGCCGACGGAATACTGGAACTGGTAGAAGCGGTAGGAGACGGCGTAGCCGGCCCACGAGGCCATGGCGACGAGCGCGTCTGCCTCGCTGATCGAGACGCGCGGGCCGAGCAACGTCGACCAGGACCGCCCGAGCGCGTCGAGGATCCGCTCGGCCGTGAGCGCCTGGCCAGCGGCGCGATCCGCATACAGCTCGAGCTCCACCCGACAGAACGCGAGTGACTCGAACACCGACCAGCAGACGTCCTGCAGCGCGACGACCGCGATCGCGGTGCGGTGCTCGGGTCGGGCGGTCGAGAGAAGCGCGTCACCGGTCGCCAGCTCGCCAAGCAGTGATGGCACCTCGAACACGACACCGGGCCACCCGCGCGCGATCGGGTCGCGCGCGCGCCGGGCGGCGCCGAGCGCAACCGCATGACCGAGCTCGTGTCCGATCGTTGTCACGTTCGAAACGCGGCCCGCGAACGAGGCCGAGAGGTATGCGGGTGGGTCGAGTCGCGACTGGAACGTCACCGCGTACGCCTGTTTCCCGGGACGGCTCTCGAGGTCGACCCGCCCGGCGGCGAGGAGCGCCTCCGCGTCGCCCCCGAGCGGCCCGTGCAGGCTGCGGAGACCGTCCACCGAGGCGGCCCACGCCTCCTCCCATCCGATTCCGGGCAGTCCCGCAGGCTCGGCATCGACATCGGCCGCGAGCAGCGGTTCGGGGGCGAGCAACGTCGCCTGGAGCCCGAGGAGACCGTGGCGGAGCGCAAGCCGGTCACCGGTCGCCGCGAGAAGCGTCTCGAGACCGTCGAGCGAGAGCTCCTCGTCGTCGAGCGTCGCCTGAGCCGGATGCGCGCGCCCGCGCAGCCGATCCTCCGCAATCCGGTCGGCGACCGCCGCGTCCCAACACGACGCGACCACGTCCGCGATCCCCCCGTACGCGTGTGAGAGCGCGGTGTAGGCGCGGCGACGGAGTCCGGTCTCCGGGTGGCGGCACGCCGAACCGAGCTGCCCGAGCCCGCACGGACGCTCTCCCGTACCGTCGTCGAACGGGACCCGGACCGAAGCCTCGAGCTGTTCGTGGAGGCTCTCCCAGCGACCACGACCGCTCTCGTCCCGTGCCGCCCAGACCCGCTCCTCGGAGGGTGAGAGTCGGTGGCGCGCGAGCGCCCTCGCCCGTCCGAGTACGTGGCGCGCAGGCTCCAGGCCGTCCAGCGCGAGCAGCGCCTCGGCGCGCGCGTCTGGAACCGCCGCCCACGCATCCAGTACCCGGTCGAGCGACGCGGACGCGTCGAGCGCGGCGGCGAGCGCGACCGTCGCGATCTCGCGCGACCCCTCCGCGTCTGCGTACTGACGCATCCGCCCGTGGTCACGGAGATGCTCCACCGACTCGCGCAACTCGCCGAATCGGGTGACGAGCTCGGTCGCGCCGTCATCGGTCGCAAGCAGGGCCTCCGCGCGCTCGGCCAACGCGCTACAGACTCCCGGAAGCAGCGCCGCATCGGCGCGGACGTCGTCATCCGACGCGTACGCCTCCGAGAGATCCCAGACGGGTGCCGCGCTCATCCGACGGGTCGCACGAGCCCGCCGCAGACGATCCGGAACACCGTCTCCTCGGCACGGGCCACCTCGCCCTCACCGTCGGGAAGCTGCCCGAGAACCCAGCCGGTCAGCACCTCCTCGAGTCCGCCGTAGACGACCCAGCTCGCGAGCCGGGGGTCGATCTCCACCCGGAAGCTCCCGTCTCGCTGACCCTGCGCGATGATCCGCTCGATCACCGCAAACCCCTCGCGGACCGTCTCGACCTGCTCGTGGAGGTGGGGGCTGCGCGCCACTTCGCGCACCATGACCGTCACGAGCGCGGGGTTGTTGCGCCAGGTGCGCAGCAGGATCTTGACGACGCCCCGCAGCTTCTCTTCCGCCGGCTCCTCGGAACATTCGACCGCGCGTAGCCGTTCCAGCAGGTCGCTCCAGTTCTCACGGAAGACCGTCCGGAGCACCTCCTCCTTCGACGCGAAGTAGTGGTAGAGGAGACCGTGCGCGATCCCCGCCTCCTCGGCAATGTCGCCGACCCGCGCGCCGTGGAACCCCGATCGGGCGAAGACACGCACCGCCGCATCGAGAATCAGGCGGCGCTTCTCCTGCTGGGTGGTCAAACGGGCGTTCAACGCGGCTGAGGATAGGACAGCCCGAGCGCCGACGGGAGCGCGCCGAGCGTCGTAATCACGTCGGGTCCAGGTGGATGGGTTCCGGATCGGTCGAGGAGGATCCCGCGCATCCCGAGCATCCGCGCCCCCTCGACATCGTGCGACCACGAATCGCCGACCATCGCCACCTCGCCCGCGGCGAGATCGAGTGCAGCGAGCGCCGCCTCGAAGATCGATGGGTGCGGTTTCACCCAGCCGTGCTGCCACGAGCCGACCGCGACATCCACGTCGAGGGCATGGTGGACGGCGAATGCCTCCAGATCGCGCTGACCGTTCGAGACGAGTCCGACCGCAAGCCCCGCAGCCCGCAGGGTGTCGAGCGCCCCCGGCGTGTCGTCGTACGGGACGAAGTTCTCGTGGTCGCCCCAGGCGCGGACGATTTCGGCTGCGCACGCGCGGCTCGCGGGACCCGGCTCGCCGCCCATCCCGACCACGATCACCTCCGTGAAGAGGATCCAGATCTCCTCGTCGTGCTCGAGTTCGGGATGCTCCCTGAGCCCCTCGATCGCGGCGAGCCGCCCGGCCTCGTACCGCTCGGCATCGAGCGCCAGCCCATGACGCGCGGCGGTGAGCACGTATCCCCCCGGCCCCAGCTCCGGTCCCGGCTGGAAGAGGGTGAAGTCGACGTCGAAGAGGACTCCTCGCAGCACGGGCAGGCTCACACCGGGTTCGGGATCTCGATGTACTCCCACTCGAGTCCGAACCGGTCGGCGAGGTGCGCTGCGAGTGCCTGGACGCCATACCGCTCGGTCGCGTGGTGACCCGCCGCGACGAGATGGATCCCGAGCTCGACCGCGGTGTGGAGACTCGGCTCCTCGGGCTCCCCGGTGATGAGCGCATCGAGTCCGAGGTGTGCGGCGTGAACGAGGTCGTGACCGGCGGCGCCCGTCGCGATTGCGACACGGCGGATCTCGGCAGGGCCATGCGCGAGGACGAACGGGTCACGTCCGGTGGTGGTGGCGACGGTCGCCGCGAGCGCGTCGATCGGCTGTGGCTCGACCGCGCAGACGAGGCCGAACTGTCCGAACGGGCCTTCGATGCGCGCGCCGAGTCGCTCCGCGAGCTGGGCTGCGTTGCCGAGTGTCGGGTGGGCGTCGAGCGGGAGATGGTAGGCGGCGAGCGAGGCGTTCCCCGCGAAGAGCGCCTCGAGCCGTCCGCGCAGCCGCGTGTCGACCACGAGCGGCTCGTTCCGCCAGAAGAGGCCGTGGTGGACGAGCACGAGCTGCGCCCCGTCGGCAACCGCGCGTTCGAACAGTGCTCGCGAGCTCGATACGCCGCACGCAATCCGCGTCACTTCCGGCGCGCCGACCACCTGGAGCCCTGGCGGGCCATGCTCGGGGAATCGATCGACCTCCAGCAGCTCGTCTGCGTACGAGACGATCTCCGCGAGCTGAGCCATCACCCGATCCTAGACGGTGATCCCGCCGCGGCCGGGGCGACGCGGTACCCTTCGGCGTCTCGGGGTGTGGCGCAGCCTGGTAGCGCGCTCCGTTCGGGTCGGAGAGGCCCCCAGTTCGAATCTGGGCACCCCGATTGACGATCTGCGGTGGGCCTGCTGAGCAGGCCCACCGTCGGTCTCCTTCAGTACCGACAGCGACTGCTCGCCGTCGGCGCAAGCCGTCGCTCAGCCGCGGTGGCCTGCCCCCACCGACTGGAGCTGCGCCTGAAACAGGGTCTTGTCGATCTTGCCGTGGTAGATCGGCACGCCCTCGTTGATGCAGACCCGGACGACTTCCTCCCGGTCCATGTGGAGCTCCTTCGCGAGCTCTTCAGGCGTGAGGTGGTTGGCCATCGGCGTCTCCTCTCACCGGCAACGAAAAAGCCCGCCGGCGCAGATACGCGCGGACGGGCAGGGTCGTCGCTCCATCGTGTCGGCGGGGGTCAACGGGCCCGCCACCCGAAATTGTTCATCGCGCGCGAGGATACTCCGACCGTACGACGGACGCAATAACGCGCCTAGCGTCGATGGCGCCACTCGCGCCCGACACCGTGTACCTCTACGATCGCGCGGATGAGACGGCGCACCATAGGCGCGCTCTGGCGTGAGGGCGTGGCAGCCGGACACCCCGAGCCCGCGTACCTGACGCGGCGCGACGGGACGTGGCAGCCGGTCAGCTGGGCCGAGGCGGCGGAGCGGGTCGACCTGCTCGCGCACGGCCTGCTCGCGCGCGGCGTACGGAAGGGCGACTCGTTCGGAATCGTGGCTCGTACGACGCTCGAATGGGCACTCGCCGACTTCGCGCTCGCACTCGTCGGCGCCGTGACCGCGCCCGTCTACCCGACGAGCTCGCCGAAGGACACCGCATACGTGCTCCGCCACTCGGGGGCGGTCGGTGCCCTGCTCGAGGACACCGACCAGCGGGCAAAGGTCGATGCGGAGCGCGACTCGCTCCCGGCGCTCCGCGACGCTCTCGTGCTCGGGTTCGGCGACCTCGATACGCTCGCGGACGAGGGCCGCGCGCACCGCGCCGCGCACCCGACTGCGGTCGACGAAGCCGAGGCGGCCGGTGCGAAGCGGCACTTGATCGACTGGGCGCTCGCGGTTGGCCGCGAGGCGGGGGCACTCGATCGTGATGGTCGTCGCTGGCCGCGTTCGCTCACGCTCCGTCACCGGGTCGCCGACCGGCTCGTGCATTCGAAGGTGCGCGCACGGCTCGGCGGGCGTCTCCGGCTTCCGATCTCCGGCGCCGCACCGCTCGGCCGGGAGATCGCGGAGCTGTTCGACGCAGTCGGAATCCGGATCATGGAGGGCTACGGGCTCTCGGAGTGCACGAGCGCCGCGACCGCGAACACCCCTGCCGCGTACCGCTACGGCACCGTCGGGCTGGCGCTTCCCGGCTTCGAGCTCCAGCTCGCTGACGACGGCGAGCTGCTGATCCGGAGCGCAACGGTGTTCGACGGGTACCACAACGACCCCGAGGCGACCGCCGAGGTGATGGGGTCTGACGGCTGGCTCAAGACGGGCGACATCGCGACGATCGACGCGGACGGCTACGTCACGATCACCGACCGGAAGAAGGACATCATCGTCACCGCCGGCGGCAAGAACGTCTCCCCACAGAACCTCGAGAACGAGTTGAAGGCGTCGCGCTGGATCTCGCAGGCGATCGTCGTCGGCGACCGTAGGCCATACATCGTCGCGCTGCTCACGCTCGACGCGGTCGAAATCGGGAAGTGGGCCGCCGACCACGGACTCGAGGGTGAGATCGCGGCCCTCTCGCAAGACCCCGGCGCCCGCGCGCTCCTCCAGGAGGTCGTGGACGCCGTCAACGCTGACCGGACACGGTTCGAACAGGTGAAACGGTTCGCGATCCTCCCCCGTGATCTCGAGCTCGGTCGTGGAGAGCTGACGCCGACCCTGAAAGTCCGCCGGAAGGCGTGTCTCGAGACGTTCGCGGACGTCGTCGAGGCGCTCTACGCCGACGTGTAGCGCGCCGCACCGCTACGTGATGCGGCGGGCGCCGACCCAGCGCGCGGCGTACCAGTCATCGTCGATGCTCGACACTTTCACAACCTCGCCCGTGTGCGGCGCGTGGACGAACTGGCGCGCCCCGATGTAGATCCCCGCGTGGCCGAGCCCGTCGAAGAAGACGAGGTCGCCCGGCTCGAGCTCGCCGCGACCGATCGGCTCGCCGTACCCGAACTGGGAGGCGGCATGGTGCGGCAGATACACCCCGAGTTGCGCGAACGAGTAGGCGATCAGCCCGGAGCAGTCGAACCCCGACGGGCTCATCCCGCCCCAGACGTAGGGGACGCCGAGGTACTGCATCGCGACCCCCACGACCCGCCCGTACTTCGCCGCAGACGCCAGCCCGGGCGATGATCCCTCCCCGTACCCCTCGGCCTCGAGCCGCTTGCGGGCCGCCGCGGCGATCCGCTCCTGCCGTCGACGCTCCTCCGCCTCGAGCTGCGCGACCTCGTCTCGCACACCAGCGAGCATCCGCTGCCGCTCCCGCAGCTTCTTCTCGATTCCGCGTTTCGTCGTTGCGCGCGCCTCGACCACCTTCGTCTGCTTCGCCCGCGCCTCCTTGAGCTTCGCGCGACGGATCTTCACTTCCGCCCGGAACTTCTTCACCGACTTGAGCACGCGCGCGTCCTGGCGCCCGACGTGATCGATCACCTCGAGTCGACCAAGGAGGTCATCGAGGCTCTTCGCCCCGAGGACGACCTCCATCGCACCGCCACCGCCACCGTTGAGGTAGAGCGCCTCCAGCCGCGCCGCGATGTGCTGCTGCGCGGCCTGCAGACTCTTCCGCGCAACCACGAGGTGGCGGCCGTTGGCGCGTAGATCGCCCTCGATCCGCTTCAGCTCGATCGATGCGTAGTTGTAGGTCTCGATCGCCTGCGACAGCTCGGAGTCGAGCTCGCGCACCTGGGCGAGTACCGCCTGCGCCTGCGCGCGTTTCGCCTTGAGATCGGGCGCAGCATCCGCCGTACCGGGAAGGGCGAGCGCAATCCCAACCACAACGAACGCCGCGAGCGTTGGGAGGATCGTGGCCTGTCGCGTTCTCGAACCGTGCACGGGAGGATCGGTCGATCGTCGAGAGGCACGCCCCGGTGGGGTTCCCCGTCGGCTGCGCCCTTGAGCAGACGCGAGGGTACCACCCGTCTCGCGCGGGTAGCCGACGCGCCTACCGCCACGCTTGCGAGGGGAACCGGATCGATCGTCGCACCGACCCTCTATGGTTCGGGCGCTCATGCTGGGACGTCTTGCGACCTTCGCGCTCGCGCTACTCGCGAGCGCCCTCCTCATCGTCCCGCACGCCACCGCAGGCCCGGCGGGACTCCGCGCACAGCTCATCGCCGCGCTCCGATCACCTGATCTCCGGCTCGGCCAGACCGCCGCATATGCGGTGGATCTGCGCACCGGCGAGGTGCTCTTCGCGCACAACGCGACGAAGTCGCTGGTCCCCGCGTCGGTCGAGAAGTTGCCGGTCTCGTGGGCTGCGCTGAGACTGCTCGGGCCGGGGTTCCGATTCACGACCGAGGTCGTGGGAGACGGGCGCCGCGCCGGACCGCGCTGGGAGGGACATCTCGTTCTGAAGGGCTACGGCGACCCGACGCTGTCGTCCGTTGATCTCGATGCGCTCGCGCGGAAGATCCGCGCCCGCGGAATCCGGATCGTGACGGGGCGCGTGCTCGGGGACGAGTCGTTCTACGACGCGAAACGAGGTGCGCCCGGCTGGAAGCGCGAGTTCATCGGCCAGCAGAGCCCGCCGCTCTCGGCGCTCGTCGTCGATCGTGGCGCGGGCTGGCCGGCGCTCTTCCCCGCATACGCCGCCGCGAAGTCATTCCGGGCAGCACTTGGCCGTGCAGGTGTGCGGGTCGTCGGGCACGCGGGGATCGGCATCGCCCCCGTCGAGGGTCCGCGTCTCGCAGTCGATGTCTCCCCTCCGCTCGTCCTGCTCGTCCGCCAACTGAACACGGACAGCGATAACTTCGCGGCCGAGATGCTCCTCAAGCGACTCGGCGCGACGGACGGGGAACGAGGCTCGTCGGCGGGCGGTGCGAGTGCGGTCCTCGGCCTCCTCGACCACGACCGCATTCCGACCACAGGCGTCCGGATCGCGGACGGGTCCGGGCTGTCGAGCCGTGATCGCGTCACCGCGAAGTCGCTTGTCGCGATCCTCGCGGCCGCGCGGAGCGACCGCAAGGCCGGTCCCGCGTTCCGCTCGTCGCTGGCAGTTGCGGGGATCAGCGGCACGCTCAAGACTCGGCTGTACCCACTGCAGGGCACGCTCCGCGGGAAGACCGGGACCACGGATGTCGCGTGCACGCTGGCCGGGCTGGTCGCGGACGACATCGCGTTCGCCGTGCTCCACAACGGCGACCCGGTCGCGTACTGGGCCGCGCGTGTCGCGCAGGATCGCTTCGTGACGCTGCTCGCGCAGCGGGCGCCCTAGACCGAACGCTCGAGAAGCGCCGCGAGGTCGTCCTCCGAGAGGACGGTCACACCGAGCTTCTCCGCCTTCGCGAGCTTCGAGCCGGGACTTTCACCGACGACGACGCCTGTCGTCTTCGCGGACACCGAGTCCGCCACCTTCGCACCGAGCGACTCGAGCGCCGCCTTCGCCTCGTCGCGCGTCCACCGTTCGAGCATCCCCGTGAGGACGTACTGGTTCCCAGTGAGCGGCCCCACGGCTGCCCGTTCCGCCTCACCCGCTTCCAACGTCAGGCCGAGAGCCGCGAGCTCGGCGACGAGCGAGCGGTTTTCCGCGTCGGCAAACCATTCCGTGACGAGCTCGGCGCGGTCGGGGCCGAAACCCTCCGCCTGTTCGACCTCCTCCTGCGTCACGGTGAGGAGCCGCTCGGCCGAGCCGAAATGGCGGGCGAGGTTGCGCGCGAGCACCCAGCCGACCTTCGGGATGTTGAGCCCGAACAGGACACGGGAAAACGGCTGCTGCTTCGAGAGCGCGATCGACGCAACCGCAGCCGCCGCGGACTTCTCCGCGTACCCGTCGATCGCGGCGAGCGTCGATGCCTCGAGCCGGTACAGGTCGGGCATCGAGCGGAGCAGCCCCTCGTCCCACAGCTTGCGGACGAACTGCTCACCGACCCCTTCGATCTCCATCGCCGCACTCACCCAGTGGATCAGCGTCTCGAGTCCGCGTGAGGCGCACGCGCGGTTCGGGCAGCGCTGCTTCACCTCCCCCTCGGGTTGCACGACGGGCGCGTCACAGAGAGGGCAGCGCTCGGGCATCCGGAACGGCGCCGTCCCTGGTGCGTGCTCGCCGGCCGGTCCCACGACCTGCGGGATCACATCACCGGCCCGCTGGACGATGACCCGGTCGCCCTCGCGGATCCCCTTCCGGTTGATGTCCTCCTCGTTGTGGAGCGTCGCATGCGAGACCGTCACCCCACCGACCAGCACCGGCTCGAGCTCCGCCCACGGGTTGAGCGCCCCCGTCCGCCCCACGCTGACGTGGATCCGCCGGAGCGTGGTGATCGCGGTCGATGGCGCCCACTTGAATGCACGAGCCCAGCGCGGACGGTCGTGGAGCGCCCCGAGACGGCGCTGCTGGTCGAGACTGTCAACCTTCACGACGATCCCGTCGATCTCGTAGTCGAGCCCTGCACGCCGCGCCTCCCAGGCCTCGCACGCCGCGGCGACCTCGTCGATCGTCGCGTAGCGGCGCACATCCGGGTTCACACGGAACCCGTGCGCTCCGAGCCACGCGAGCGTCGCCGCGTGGCCGCCCGGAAGCAGCGCCTCATGCGCCCCGATCCCGTACGCCCAGAGGGCGAGCGGGCGGGAAGCGGTGATCGCCGGGTCCAGTTGGCGAAGCGAGCCAGCGGCCGCGTTGCGCGGGTTCGGCGCCTCTTTCTTCCCCGCACCAGCCTGCGCCTTGTTGAACCGCCGGAACCCGGAGAGGGGGAAGTAGATCTCACCCCGGACCTCGATCAGCACCGGTGGTGCCTCGCCGGGCTCCGTCAGGATGCGCAGCGGCACCGTCTGGACGGTGCGGAGGTTCGCGGTCACATCCTCGCCGCGTGCACCGTCTCCACGCGTCGCACCACGGACAAACACACCGTGCTCGTACACGAGTGACACCGCCGAGCCGTCGATCTTCGGCTCGACCACCCATGCGATCTCCTCATCGGTGGCGAGCCGTTTGCGGACGTCGTCGGCCCACTTGCGGAGCCCGTCCGCGGTGGTCACCTTCTCGAGCGAGCCCATCGGCAGCCGGTGGTCGACCTTCCTGAACCCCTCCGCAGCGGGGGCGCCGACGCGTCGCGTCGGGGAGTCTGCGGTCACGAGCTCCGGGTGCTCCTCCTCCAGACGGCGCAGCTCGTCAACGAGCGTGTCGTACGCGAGATCGGGGATCTCGGGGTCGTCGAGCGAGTGGTAGCGGTGGTCGTGGTGCGCGATCAGGCGGCGCAGCTCGCCGACACGGGCGCGCACGGCATCAGAGGACATCGAGCAACTCCGATGGCCGCTGGAGGAGTGCATCCGGCGACTCCGCCGCGAGCCGTGCTGGGTCGTGAATCCCGCCCCAGCCGACAGCGACGGCGAGCACCTCGGCGGCACGCGCCGCCCGGATGTCGAACGGTGAGTCGCCAACGTACGCCGCCTCGTGCGGAGCCGCCCCGAGGCGCGCAAGGGCCTCGAGCAACGGGTCGGGATCGGGCTTGTGCCGCTCGGTGTCCTCGTCGGCAACGAGCGTCTCGGTGAGCTCCGCGAGAAGCGGGAAACGCGCGAATGCGAGCTCAACCGTCGCTCGGCGCTTCGCGGTCACGATCGCGAGCAGGTGGCCGCGGTCGCGGAGGCGCTGCAGCACCTCGGCCATTCCCGGGAACATCTCCAACGCTTCGTGCAGGGGCGCGTTATGCGCGCGATAGGCCGCGACGAGCTCGTCGACACGGCTCGGATCGAGGTCGCGCATCTGTGCGACGAGTCCCGGACCTCCGACCGACGCCCGGATGCGCTCCTCGTCGGGCTCGTAGCCGAGGACCGTCTGGCAGGCGTGTCGCATCGACGCGAGGATCATCGGCCCGCTGTCGATGAGCGTGCCGTCGAGATCGAACAGCACGACGGTGCGGCGCACAGAACCGATCGTAGCCCGCCCCGACGGGGCTAGCCGTACTCCACGCGTTCGAGCGTGAGTCCCCACGGCGGCGCGGTCATCCCCGCCTCGCTGCGAGGGCTCCCGGAGAGGAGCGGCCCGAGATCGCGTCCCTCGAGCATCGTCCCGACGATCGTCCGCACCATGTGCCGGAGAAACGACCCGGCGGTGATCGTGAAGTAGAGGTCGTCGCCGTGGCGCTCCCAGGCCGCCTCTCGCACGGTGCGCCGGAACATCGAGTGCTCCGTCTCCGCTGGCGTGAACGCGGTGAAATCATGCTCACCGACGAGACGTTCTGCCGCGGACCAGAGCGCCTGCTCGTCGACCGGGCGGGGCCACCAGAGTGTGCGTGGGGCGGCAAGTGCGGGCCGGATACGCCGTGTGCAGACCGCATAGCGATACGTCCGGGAGGTGGCCGAGAACCGGGCGTGGAAACCCTCCGGCGCCGCGACGGCCGCGAGTACCGCGATGTCGCGCGGAAGCACCGTGTTCAGCGCCACCGATGCCCGGTCGGGGGGCGGCCCACCGTCGGCTTCGACGCTGCACACCTGACCCGTCGCGTGGACGCCCGCGTCGGTCCGACCGCCAACCGCGAGCCCCTGCCAGGAGGGGTAGACGGCGTCGAGCGCGTCGTGCATCACACCCTCGACCGTGCGCTTCCCTGGCTGGCGCGCCCAGCCGCCGAAGGAGGTGCCGTCGTATTCGAGCGTCAGGCGCAGCAGCACGACCGGTGACCGTACCCGCTCCTACCCGCCGCGAGGAGTGGTGCTACGCGGCGGCGCCGGGCGTGTAGTCGACGAGCTCGAGGTAGACCATCGGGGCTGCGTCGCCCTGACGCGGCCCGAGCTTCACGATCCGCGTGTAACCGCCTGGACGCTCGGCGAACCGCGGCGCGACCTCGGCGAACAGCCGGTGCACGACGTCGTTCGAGCGCAGCTCGGCGAGCGCGGTGCGCCGGGCGTGGAGATCGCCACGCTTCCCGAGCGTGATCATCTCCTCGGCGTAGCCCTTCACAGCTTTCGCCTTCGTCTCGGTCGTCTGGATCCGGCCGTGTGTGATCAGCGCACCCGCGAGGTTCGCGTAGAGCGCCTTGCGGTGCGCCGCATCGCGGCCGAGCTTTTTGCCTGCGCGTGCGTGCCGCATCAGCCGCCCAGCTCCTCCCCACGAAGCGTGAGGCCGTTGCTCGCGAGCGTGTCCCGCACCTCGTCGATCGACTTCTGCCCGAAGTTCGGAACGGCCCTCAGCTCGGCCTCGGTTTTCGAGGTGAGATCGCCAATCGTCTCGATCCCGACGCGCTTGAGGCAGTTGTACGACCGGACACCGAGCTCGAGCTCCTCGATCGGGAAGTTCGCCATCCCTTGGGTCACCACGGGCGCCTCCGGCTCGCCGACCGATGTCCCACCGAACCTCTCGATCTGGTCGAGGTCGGCAAAGATCGCAAGCTGGCGGATCAGGACGGTTGCCGCCTCGGCGACAGCGTCCTTCGGGGTGACCGAACCGTCAGTCGTGACCTCGAGTGTGAGCTTGTCGTAGTCGGTGCGCTGTCCGACGCGCGCGGTGTCGACCTCGTAGGAGACACGGCGAACGGGCGAGAAGATCGAATCGATCGGAATCGTTCCGATCGGGGTGGCTTCACCCCGGTTCTGCTCGGCGGGCACGTACCCGCGGCCACGGCCGATCGTGAGCGTCATCTCCAGCTTGCCGCCCTGCGAGAGATGCGCGAGCTCGAGTTCCGGGTTGAGGATCTCGAGGTCAGCCGACGCCTCAATGTCGCGGGCGGTGACGATCCCGGGTCCCTTCTTCGAGACGTGCACCAGAATCTCGGCCGACGCTCCGTGCAGGCGGCAGATGAGCCCCTTCAGGTTCAGGATGACGTCCGTGACGTCCTCGCGGACGCCGTCGATCGTCGCGAACTCGTGCGCAACGCCCTCGATCTTCACCGCGGTTACCGCGGCACCCTCGAGCGAGGACAGCAGCACGCGGCGGAGCGAGTTCCCGAACGTGTGACCGAATCCGCGATCAAGCGGCTCGACCGCGAACACGCCGAACAGTTCGCCGGCGTCCTCCTTCACGATCCTCGGGGTCTGGAACTCCATCAGATTGCGGCTGGACAAGGTGATCCTTTCGGGTCGTGCTCCGACCGGGTCGGAGGGTTACTTCGAGTAGAGCTCGACGATGAGCTGCTCGGAGACGGGGGTATCGATCTCCGTCCGCTCGGGCCAGCGCAGCATCTTGCCCGTCAGCCCGTCGTGATCCGCCTGCAACCAGGCTGCGACGTTCGACATGAGATCGGTTGCGTCACGCACCGCCTTCTCGGCAGAACTGCCGGGGCGGAGGGTGATGATGTCGTCGGGCCGCACCCCAAAACTCGGGATGTTGACGCGGCGACCGTTGACGAGGAAGTGGCCGTGGCGGACGAACTGCCGCGCCTGTGCGCGCGAGCCAGCGAACCCGAGTCGGCAGACGACGTTGTCGAGGCGCGTCTCGAGCATCCGCAGGAGGTTCTCGCCTGTCGGACCCGGGCGACGCGATGCCTTCTCGTACGTGTTGCGGAACTGCTTCTCAAGCAGACCGTAGTAGCGGCGCGCCTTCTGCTTCTCGCGCAGCTGCAGCAGGTACTCGCTCTGCTTGATCCGGCCGCGGCCGTGTTCCCCCGGCGGATACGAGCGGCGCTCGAGCGCGCACTTTTCCGTGAGGCACCGCTCGCTCTTGAGATAGAGCTTGAGCCCCTCGCGGCGGCACATACGACACTTCGGTCCGAGCTCGCGGGCCATTAGCGATTACCTCCGGAGCAGATCGTGGCCGCCAGCCCCGAAACGCGAGCAGCGCGAGGACGCAGGGAGCGCTCGTAGCCAGGTGCTACGGGCGCGACCGAGAACAAAGCGGGGCGATGCGTTGCAGGGCGCTGGCGAACGCGAGGTGCGACGGAGTTGATCGCCATCAAACTCGCCTCCGCTTCTTCTGGCGAACACCGTTGTGGGCCTGCGGTGACACGTCCTTCACCCCGAGGATTTCGAGACCGGCGGCCTGGAGCGAGCGGATCGCGGTCTCGCGTCCCGAGCCCGAGCCTTTCACCAGGACCTCGACCTTCTGGAGCCCGTGCTCCATGCCCTTGCGGGCGGCGTTCTCGGCCGTGATCTGCGCGGCGAACGGGGTGGACTTGCGGGAGCCCTTGAACCCGGCGGAGCCGGCGGACTCCCACGCGATCACGTTCCCGTCCGTGTCCGTGAGCGACACGATCGTGTTGTTGAACGACGTCTTGATGTGCGCCTGACCGACCGCGACGTTCTTGCGGACACGGCGGCGGACACGGCCACGCGACGCGGCGGTCGCTGCTTTGCGAGGAGGCGCCATCTACTTCGCCTTCTTCCCGCGTCCGACGGTCTTCTTCGGGCCCTTGCGCGTGCGGGCATTCGTCTTGGTGCGCTGACCGTTCACCGGCAGGTTGCGACGATGCCGAATTCCGCGGTAGCAGCCGATCTCGGAGAGGCGCTTGATCGCCTGCGAGCGCTCGCGACGGAGGTCGCCCTCCACCTCGACGTTCGCATCGATGTAGCCGCGGAGCTTCGAGATCTCGTCGTCCGTGAGGTCCTTGACACGGGTGTTTCGCGAGAGACCGAGGTCGTCGCAGATCTTCTGTGCGGTCGACTGGCCGATCCCGTAGATGTACGTGAGACCGATCTCGACCCGCTTCATGTTCGGGAGGTTCACTCCGGCGATTCGTGCCACGCGCTTCTCCTAGCCCTGCCGCTGCTTGTGACGGGGATTGATGCAGATCACCATGGTGCGCCCGTGCCGCTTGATCACGCGGCACTGCTCACACATGGCCTTCACCGAGGGACGGACTTTCACAAAAGCTCCTGGATTACTTGAGTCGGAAGGTGATGCGGCCGCGCGTGAGATCGTACGGAGAGAGTTCGACCTTGACACGATCGCCGGGGAGGATGCGGATGTAGTGCTTGCGCATCTTCCCGGAGATCGTTGCCAGAACGCTGAGGCCGTTCTCGAGCTTGACGCGGAACATCGTGCTCGGGAGAGCTTCGACCACCTCGCCCTCGATCTCGATCTTCTCCTCTTTGACTGCCAAACGTCTCCTTGCGCGCGAAACCCGCTGATGTCGTCGCAGATGGTTCTGAGAGCCCGCAGCGCAGCACAAGGCGTGCGCCCGTCGGGGCTGGTGACAGTACCAGAATGCGGCCTACCCCGTGATCCCGACGCGCGGCGTCAGGGTCCTCGGCCCGCCCGGGCAGATCGCGACGGTGTGCTCGAAGTGTGCCGCCATCGACCCGTCCGCGGTCGAGATCGTCCAGCCGTCGGCGTCGAGCACGACGTCAGGCCCGCCCGCAGTGATCATCGGCTCGATCGCGATCGTCATCCCCTCCGTCAGCCGGGGGCCGCGGCCCGGGAGACCGAAGTTCGGGACGTGCGGATCCTCGTGGTAGTGCCGTCCGACGCCGTGCCCGACGAGACTGCGGACGACCGAGAATCCCTCCGCCTCAACGATCTGCTGCACTGCGTGCGAGATGTCACCGACACGGTTCCCGACGGTCGCGGCCGCGATTCCCGCGACAAGCGCCCGCTGGCACACGTCGAGCAGGCGCCGAGCCTCCGGGTCGATCTCCCCGACGGCGAAGGTGTATGCGCTGTCGGCGATCGCCCCGTCGAGCATCGCGCCGACATCGATCGTGATGAGGTCACCTCCGCGCACCACGTGACTACCCGGTATCCCGTGGACGACGACGTCGTTCGGGGAGATGCAGATCGCGGCGGGATAGCCCCGATAGCCGCGGGAGGCGGATGTCCCACCCTGTGCACGGATGAACGCATCCGCGATGTCGTCGAGCGCGCCGGTTGTGATCCCGGGCTCGATCCGCCCGCCGACATGCGCGATCGTCGCGGCCACGAGATCTCCGGCCTGCGCGATCCGCTCGATCTCGGCGAGGCCCTTGCGGATGATCACGCGGCGATGAGGTCGAGGGCCGCCTGGATCTCGGCGTGCACCTCGCCAATCGGCCGCCCCGCATGAAGCGGAACGAGCACGCCGCGGGTGCGATAGCGCTCGACCACCGATGCGGTCTGCGTGTGGTAGATCGCAAGGCGGCGGGCGATCGCCTCCTGCGTGTCGTCTGCGCGCCCCTCAGCCGCAGCGCGCCCACGCAGCCTGTCCGTCGCGCTCTCGTCATCCAGATCGAAGAAGAGAACGGCATCGAGCGCACGGCCGATCCCGGCGAGCATCTCGTCGAGCGCCTCCGCTTGCGCCAGGTTGCGCGGGAAGCCGTCAAGCACGAACCCCGCAGCTGCGTCGGGCCTGCCGAGGCGCTCGCGGATCAGCGCCACCGTCAGGTCGTCGGGGACGAGCTCGCCGGAAGCGAGGATCGGCTCCACCTGCGCGCCGAGCGCGCTGCCCTCTGCGATCGCGGCTCGGAACATCTCCCCGGTCGAGACGTGAGGAACGTCGTAGTCGGCCGAGATGAGCTTCGCCTGTGTGCCCTTCCCCGACCCCTGGGGGCCGAGCACCAACACGTTCATCAGCGGAGAAAGCCCTCGTAGGAGCGCATCATCATCTGCGACTCCATCTGGCGCATCGTGTCGAGCGCGACCCCGACCGCGATCAGGACGGAGGTGCCACCGAGCGCACCCGCGCTTGCCTGGGAGAACCCGCCGTAGCGGATGAACAGGGCGGGAAGCACCGCGACGAGCGCGAGGAAGAGCGAACCGGGGAGTGTCAGCCGTGTCAGCACCCGGTCGAGGTACTGCGCGGTCGGCGGGCCGGGACGGATCCCCGGGATGTAGCCACCATGTTTGCGCAGGTTGTCCGCCTGATCAACCGGGTTGAACTGGACAGCCGTGTAGAAGAACGCGAACACGACGATCAGCACGCCCTCGATCGAGAGATAGAGCCAGTCGCCCGGCTGGAAATACTGGTTGACGAGGTCGCGGGTCGTGGGGATGTACTGCGCGACGGTGGGCGGGAACGCGAGCAAGGCCGCTGCGAAGATCACTGGGATCACTCCCGCCATATTCACCCGCAGCGGCATGTACGTCGCCCCACCGGACGAGAGCCGGCGACCGACCTGGCGCTTCGCGTACTGAATCGGGATCCGCCGCTGCCCCTCCTGCACGAACACGACCGCGGCGACGACCCCGAGCCCGATCAGCGGGAAGAAGATCCGCTCCATCGGCCCACCGTTCCACCATGCCGTGATCCCGAGCGGAAGCCCGGTGAGGATCGAGGCGAAGATCAGCAGCGAGATCCCGTTGCCGACCCCGCGACGCGTGATCTGCTCGCCCATCCACATCAGCAGAACCGTCCCCGTCGTGAGGGTCATCACGATCAGCACGGTGCGACCCGTGTTCGCCTGGAGCACGTTCTGGCTGCGGAACAGGAACGCGTACCCGAGCGCCTGCGCGGCAGCGAGTGCCACGGTGAGGTATCGCGTGTACTGGTTGATCCTCGCGTACCCGGACTCGCCTTCCTTCTGGAGTTCGGACAGACGGGGGATCACGACCGTGAACAACTGCACCACGATCGAGGCGGTGACGTACGGCATGATCCCGAGCGCGAACACCGAGAACTGCGAGAGCGCGCCGCCGGAGAACAGGTTCAGCAGGTCAAAGATCCCGCCGGTGCGCGACAGGTACTGGTCGATTGCCTCCGAATCGACACCCGGGGCCGGGAGCCACGAGCCGAGGCGATAGACGATCAGGACGCCCGCTGTGAACAGCAGGCGTCGGCGGAGCTCGGGCACCCGCCAGGCGTTTCCGATCCAGGTCAGCATCGGTGTCGGTCGCCCCGCGCGCCCGAAGGGGGGACTACTCGTCCCCCGGCGCTTCCGTCGCTGCCGCGACGACCGTCCGGCCCGGCCCGCGCTTCGGCGGCCGCACCTTCTTCGGCGTCGGCTCCCCGCGCAGCCACGTCACCGTACCGCCCGCCGCCTCGATCTTCTCGCGCGCGATGCGCGAGAACCCGTGTGCGGAGACGTCAAGCTTCTTCGACAGGTCGCCGACCCCGAGAATCTTCACGTCGACCGTGATCTTGCGGATCAGGCGCTTCGCGCGGAGCGTCTCCGGAGAGACGGCGTCTCCGGCCTCGAAGCGCTCCTCGAGGTGGCGGAGATTGACCGGCTGGCTGTAGGTGCGGAACGGCCCGATCGGCATCGCATCGGCCGATGTGTTGCCGCGGAGCTTCGGGGCCCGCATGTCGATCGGCATCTGCCCGCCCTCGAACCCCGCTGGCATCTTGTGCGACCCGGCGCGCGACTTCTGACCCTTGATCCCGCGACCGGAGTAGCGCCCCTTGCCGGAGCCGAGACCGCGCCCGACCCGCTTGCGCGCCTTGCGCGGCTGCGCCGGCTTGAGCGTCGAGAGATTCAGTTCGTCGGACATCTCAGCTCCCTTCCACCCGGACGAGGTGTGCGACATGGCGGAGCTTGCCCTCGAGCGTCGCGTTGAGCTCGTGCTGCGCGGAACGGCCGATCCGGCCGAGGCCGAGCGACCGCAGCGTGCCGCGGTGCTTCTGATCCTGGCCAGCGACGCCGCGCACCTGAGTCACCTTCACGACGGTCATACCGTCTCCTCCACGGCAGCTGCGCGACGCCGCGGGAGCACCTCGAGAATCGTCTTGCCTCGTGCCTGCGCCACGTCCTCCGGGCGGCGGAGCCGCTTCAGCCCGTCGACGGTCGCCTTCGCCATGTTGATCGGGTTCGTGGTTCCGAGGCTCTTCGCGAGCACGTCACGGATCCCCGCGAGCTCGAGCACCGCGCGCACACCGCCACCGGCGATCACGCCGGTACCGGGACTCGCCGGGCGGAGCACCACGCGCGCCGCGTCAAACTCGCCCGTGATCTTGTGGGTGATCGTCGCGCCGTGCTTCGGGACGGTGAAGAGATTCTTCTTTGCGTCATCGATCGCCTTGGAAATGGCGATCGGAACCTCGCGGGCCTTGCCGTACCCGATACCCACCCGGTCGACCCCATCGCCGACCGCAACGAGCGCGGTGAACGAGAACCGGCGGCCGCCCTTGACGACCTTTGCGACCCGGTTGATCTCGATCACACGCTCCTTCAGCTCACGTGTCTCCGCAATTTCGACGCTGCTCATCAGAACTCCAGGCCTCCCTCGCGTGCGCCCTCTGCGAGCGCCTTGACACGTCCGTGGTACAGGTAGCCGCCGCGGTCAAACACGCAGCGCGTCACTCCCGCCTTCGTGGCTGCGGCCGCGAGCGCCTTGCCGACAGCAACCGCCTGCTCGGTCTTCGTGCCGGTGAACGAGCGGTCGTCGAGCCAGCTCGCCTGTGCGAGCGTGCGCCCCGCTGCGTCGTCGACGAGCTGCGCGAACACCCCCCGGTTCGAGCGGTGCACAACCAGCCTCGGGCGCTCTGCGGTGCCCGAAATCTTGCCGCGCACGCGGCGGTGTCGGCGGAGGCGCGCCTCGCGCACCGTGAGCTTGCTCATCGGTCTCCTCCGTTCCAGATCGTGCGAGCTGGCCGCGAAACGCGGGCCAGGCGAGGATGCAGGCTGCGCCCATAGCCGGTGCCTACGGGCGCGGCCGAAGACGACGCATGGCGCAGCGTTGCAGCGCGCCAGCGCGTGCGAGATGGGGCGGGGGCGACCGATCTCAAGCTCTCTTCCCGACCTTCCTGCGAACCACTTCGTTGCGGTAGCGGATGCCCTTGCCCTTGTACGGCTCCGGGGGGCGGACCTTGCGAATCTCGGCGGCGGTCTGGCCGACAGCCTGCTTGTCGGTCCCCTTCACGACGATCTGCGTCGGCACAGGAACCTCGAACGCGATGCCCTCGCGGGGCGTCACCGTGACGGGATGCGAGTAGCCGACCGCGAGCTCAAGCTCGGCACCCTTCAGCTGGGCGCGATATCCAACCCCCTGGATCTCGAGGTGCTTCTCGAACCCCTTGGTGACGCCCTCGACCATGTTCGCGACGAGTGTCCGAGTGAGCCCGTGAAGCGCGCGATCCTGACCGCGGTCGGTCGGGCGCTCGACGGTGATCACGCCGTCCGCCTCGACGAGCCGCATCCGGTCGGGGATGCGCTGCTCCAACTGTCCGAGCGGGCCAACCACGGCGACCGCGCCGGGGCGCACCTCAACGGTGACACCACTCGGGATCTCAATTGGCTTTCTACCGATGCGACTCATTGTTTCCTCAGCTCCTCAGCGCGCGCCCATCGTCACCAGACGAAGGCGAGCACCTCTCCCCCGACGCCACGCTGCTCGGCCTCGCGGCCGGTGACGACGCCGGTGGACGTGGACAAAATCGCGATTCCGAGACCGCCGAGCACGCGCGGCAGCCGGCTCTTCGGGGCGTACACCCGACGGCCAGGCGTCGAGACGCGCTTCAGATCGGTGATCACCCGCTGGCGGTTGCGGCCGAACTTGAGCTCCACCACGAGCGTGGCGAACGGCTCACCCTCGACGACACGGAACCCCTTGATGTAGCCCTCGTCGTGCAACAGCCGCGCGATCTCCTCCTTCATCCGGGAGGTGGGCATCGAGGTCGTTTCGTGCATCGCACGGTTCGCGTTGCGAATCCGGGTGAGCATGTCCGCGATCGGGTCGGTCAGCATCGCGCGTCTCCTACCACGAACTCTTGGTCATGCCGGGAATGGCGCCCTGATGGGCGAGCGTGCGCAGACAGATGCGACACAACTTGAACTTCTTGAAGACCGCGCGGGGACGGCCGCAGTTCGCGCAGCGCGTGTACCCCTGGACAGCGTGCTTCGGGGTGCGCGACTGCTTCACGCGCATCGAGGTCTTGGCCACTATCGATCCCTTCTCTCCGCGGCGAACGGCAACCCGAGCGCCTTCAGCAGCGCGAACGCCTGCTCGTCGGTCTTGGCTGTGGTCGTGATCGCGACGTCCAACCCGCGGACGGACGCGACAGTGTCGTAGTCGATTTCGGGGAAGATGATCTGCTCGCGAATCCCGAGCGAGTAGTTGCCGCGGCCATCGAACGACTTCGGGTCGAGACCGCGGAAGTCACGGATCCGGGGGAGCGCGATCGAGACGAGCCGGTCGAGGAACTCGTACATGCGGGCGCCGCGCAGTGTGACGCGGGTACCGACCGCCATTCCCTCGCGCAGCTTGAAGGCCGCGATCGACTTCTTGGCACGCCGAACCTGCGCGCGCTGTCCCGCGATCGTCGAGAGCTCCTCGATCGCCGCATCCAGCGCCTTCGCGTCGGGCTTGGCGTCACCGACACCCATGTTCAGGGTGATCTTCGACACGCGCGGGACGAGCATCACCGACTCGAGCTCGAGCTCAGACTGCAGGGCCGGGACGAGGTCGCGCAGGTAACGCTCCTTGAGCCGGGGCACGTAGATCTCCGTCGGGGCCATCAGCCGATCTCCTCGCAACAGCCCGTTCGCTTGCAGACACGCACGCGGGTCTGCTCGCCCTTGACGTCCTTCAGGCGACTACCGATCCGGGTCGGCTGCTTGCACGTCGGGCAGACAATCATCACGTTCGACACGTCGAGCGGGACGGACTTCTCGATGATCCCGCCCGGCTCCATCGCTGCGCCACCCATCCGCGAGGAGTCGCGGATCGGGCGCGGCTTCGTGTGCCGCTTTGCGATGTTGATCCCCTCGACGATGACCCTGCGCTCGCGCGGACGAGCCTCGAGCACACGACCCTGCTTGCCGCGATCCTTGCCGGAGAGCACCTGCACGAGGTCGCCCTTCTTGATCTTCATCGTGGTTGGCATGCGGTCAGAGCACCTCGGGCGCGAGAGAGACGATCTTCATGAAGTTCCGCTCGCGCAGCTCCCGGGCGACGGGCCCGAAGATGCGGGTGCCGCGCGGGTTGTTGTTGTTGTCGATGATGACGGCCGCGTTCTCGTCGAACCCGATCAGCGTGCCGTCGCTGCGTCCGAAGGGCTTCTTCGTCCGGACGACGACCGCTTTCACGACCTCGCCCTTCTTGACTGTGCCCTGCGGGGTGGCGGCCTTCACTGTAGCGACGATGATGTCGCCGACGCGCGCGTACCGACGGTGTGAACCGCCCATCACGCGGATGCAGAGAAGCTCGCGTGCTCCCGTGTTGTCTGCGACCTTGAGTCGCGATTCCTGCTGGATCATCTACTTCGCCGCCTCGACGATCTCCGCGAGCCGCCAGTGCTTCGTCTTCGAGATCGGGCGCGTCTCGACGATCCGGGCGACGTCGCCGACCTTCGCCTCGCCGCGCTCGTCGTGCGCGTGGAACTTCACGCTGCGGCGCATGACCTTCTTGTACTTCGGGTGCGCCTTCAGCACGTCCACCTTGACGACGATCGTCTTGTCCATCGCGTCGGAGACGACCGTTCCCTGTCGCTCCTGGCGCCGGCCGCGCTCACCCTCGGGCGCCGCAAGACGCACGATCGGCTTCCGCTCGCTAGCGGCGACGCGCTTCGGCTTCGAGCGTGCAGGTCGAAGGGCACGCGGGAGCCGCTTGCGCTTCGGCTTCGGCCCCGACTGCACGGGCGCCGCGACGGGCGCCGCCTCCACGGCAGGCTCCTCGACAACAGCCTCAGCGACCGGCTCCTCCGCCACAACCTCGGGCTCCGCCTCCACGGCAGGCTCCTCGGCAACAGCCTCAGCGACCGGCTCCTCCGCCACAACCTCGGGCTCCGCCTCCACGGC
>CAYXAS010000003.1:0-30241 GCA_964461665.1 uncultured Gaiellales bacterium | reverse complement strand
AGGCTCCTCGGCAACAGCCTCAGCGACCGGCTCCTCCGCCACAACCTCGGACTCCGCCTCCACGGCGGGCTCCTCGGACACAGCCTCCGCGGTCACCGTCTCCTCTGCGATTTCTTCGTTCACCTGTTCCTCGGTCATCGTCTCGTCACACCTTCCCGGGCCGTGCGCGCTCATGCTTGATCGTCAGGATGCGGGCGATCTCGCGCTTCGCGAGCCGGAGCCGCGCCGCGTTCCCCAGGGCGCCTGTCGCCGCCTGGAAACGGAGGCTGAAGAGTTCGTGCCGACTCTCACCCAGCTTCTTGTCGAGATTCTCGTCCGACAGGCCTCGCAAGTCTCTAGCTCTCAAAGAGATCGGCCTCCCGTGTCACGAACTTCACCTTCACGGGGAGCTTCTGCCCGGCGAGCCGGAGTGCCTCGCGTGCGAGCGGCTCGGGAACCCCCGAGAGCTCGAAGAGCACGCGACCTGGCTTCACGACCGCGACCCAGCCCTCAGGCGCGCCCTTGCCGGAACCCATCCGGGTCTCGGCCGGCTTCTTCGTGAACGGCTTGTCCGGGAAGAGGTTGATCCAGACCTTCCCGCCACGCCGCATCTTGCGCGTCATCGCGATCCGGGCAGCCTCAAGCTGCCGGTTGGTGATCCAGCCGGCCTCGAGCGACTTGAGCCCGTACTCGCCGAAATGCACCTCGGTCTGCCCCTTCGCGAACCCGGCGCGGCGGCCGCGGAAGTGCTTGCGGTGCTTTGTTCTGCGTGGCAGCAGCATCAGCTCTGACCCTCAGTCGGCTCGACCGTCGGTGGGACATCCTGAGGCGTGTTCGGCTCGACCGGCTTCTGCGAGGCGCGATCGGGGGCGGGACCGCGACCGAACGGCCGCTGGCCCGGGCGCCCTCCTGGCCCACCGGCGCCGCCGGGACCGCCAGGGCCTCCGGGACCTCCGGGACGGTTGCCGCCCGGACGCCGACGCTTCTGCACGAGCCCGAGACCCTCGCGATCCTGTCCCCGCCCGCGCGCGCTGTCGCGCGACGCGCCGAGACCCTCACTGTTGGAGCCGCGGCGCCTGCGCGCCCCGTCCGCCTCGGTGATTCGCTCGCGACCGAGTGAGCCCTCAAAGCCCTCGGGCATGATCTCGCCCTTGTTGACCCACACCTTGACGCCAATGCGGCCATAGGTCGTCTTCGCCTCGGCGAAGCCGTAGTCGATGTCGGCACGAATCGTGTGGAGCGGGACACGCCCCTCGGTGTAACGCTCGACCCGGCTCATCTCGCCACCACCAAGACGGCCGCCGCACTGGATCTTGATCCCCTGGGCGCCCGACCGCATCGCGGAGGCGAGGGAGCGCTTCATCGCTCGCCGGAACGCGATGCGATTCTGGAGCTGCTCCGCGATCCCCTGCGCGACAAGCTGGGCGTCGAGCTCCGGCCGCTTGATCTCGTTGATGTTGATGTGGACGTTCTTGCCCGTGATCGCGTGCAGCTCCTCGCGGAGCGCCTGCACCTCGACCCCGGACTTGCCGATCACGATGCCTGGCCGCGCCGTGTAGATGTCCACGGTCACGCGCTGCTTGTCCTTCCGGATCAGGATGTCCGACAGGCCGGCGTGCGCGAGCTTGCCGTTGATGTGGGCGCGGATCCGGATGTCCTCGGCGATGAAGCCGGCGATCTCCTTCTTCCCCGTCCACCAGTTCGACTTCCAGTCATGGATGACGCCGACCCGCAGGCCGCCTGGATGCACCTTCTGGCCCATTACGCGGCCGCTCCTTCCGTCTTCTTCGCCGGGGCACGGCGCTTGGGCTTCGTCTCCACGGGCGCTTCCACGGCCGCTACGGTCTCGCGTCTCCGACCACCCTTGCGGTCGGACTGCGCCACGACAATCGTGATATGGCACGTGCGCTTGTTGATCCGGTTGGCACGGCCGCGCGCACGTGGCTGCATCCGCTTGAGGGTCGGTCCCTCGTCGGCGACGGCCGAGACGATGACGAGGTCGTCACCGTCGAGCGCGTGCACGGACTCTGCATTCGCGACGGCCGAGCGGAGCACGCGCTCCACATCCACCGCGACACCGCGCGTCGAGAACACGAGCGCGCGCCGCGCGTCTGGGACGGAGAGGCCCCGCACCGTGTCGAGGACGAGCCGCGCCTTGCGCGCGGACGAACGCACCCACTTCGCCTGGGAGCGCACGAGGATCCGGTTTTCGGTGACGGCCGCCATCAGCGCTTCTTGACCTGCTTGTCGCCCGAGTGGCTCCGGAACGTCCGGGTCGGGGCGAACTCGCCGAGCTTGTGCCCGACCATCTGCTCGCTGACGAACACCGGGACGTGCTTGCGCCCATCGTGGACGGCGATCGTGTGCCCCACCATCTCGGGGAAGATCGTCGACGCGCGCGACCAGGTGCGAAGCATCCGCTTCTCCCCGGTGGCGTTCATCGACTGAATACGGCCGAGCAGCCGCTCGCTGACGAACGGGCCCTTCTTGGACGATCTACTCATCGACTAGCGCCTTTCCTTGCCGCGACGCCGGCCGCGGACGATCAACGTGTCGGATTCCTTGTGCTTCGAACGCGTGCGCTTCCCGAGTGTCGGGACGCCCCACGGGGTGACCGGGTGGTTCCCCTTCGACTTGCCCTCACCACCGCCGTGCGGATGGTCGACCGGGTTCATCGCGACGCCGCGCACCGACGAGCGCTTGCCGAGCCAGCGGCTGCGACCTGCCTTGCCGCTTGACTCGTTGGCGTGGTCGGCGTTCCCGACCTGCCCGACGGAGGCGCGACACGTGAGCGGCACGCGGCGCATCTCGCCGGACGGAAGCCGCAATACCCCGTAGGGCGCGTCCTTCGCGACGAGCTGCACACCCGATCCAGCGGAACGAGCCAGCTTCGCACCCTGACCGGGCCGGAGCTCCACCGCATGCACCACGGTGCCGGTCGGCATCTCACCGAGCGGAAGAGCGTTGCCGGGCTTGATGTCGGCGCCGGGGCCTGACTGAACCGTCGCACCCACCTCGAGACCTGCGGGCGCGATGATGTACGCCTTCTCGCCGTCCGCGTAGTGGAGCAGCGCGATCCGTGCCGACCGGTTCGGGTCGTACTCGATCGCGGCGACCTTCGCCGGCACGCCGTCCTTGACGCGCTTGAAGTCGATCTTCCGGTAGCGGCGCTTGTGGCCGCCGCCCTGGTGCCGCGTGGTGATGCGACCGCGATTGTTGCGGCCGCCTGTGCGCTTCAGCGGCTCGAGCAGCGACTTCTCCGGGGTCGAGCGTGTGATCTCCTCAAACGAGGAGATCGCCATCGCGCGGCGCCCGGCGCTCGTCGGCTTGAACTTCTTCACGGCCATCTAGATCTGTGCTCCCTCGAAGATGGAGATGGTCTGGCCCTCGTGGAGCTTCACGATCGCCTTCTTCCAGCCGGGCCGCGTGCCCTTGAAGGCACCGCGCCGCTTCGGTTTCGCCTGCACCTTCACGATGTTGACTCGGTCGACGCGGACGTCGAACAGCGCCTCGACCGCCTGGCGCACCTGGGTCTTGTGCGCGTCCTTGTGAACACGGAAGGTGTAGGTGCCGTCGGCGATCCCCTGATAGCTCTTCTCGGAGACGACCGGTGCGATCAAAATCTGGGTGGCGTCGAGACTCACGCGTCCTCCTTCGTGGCCCCGGCGCGACGCTCGACGATCGGCAGCGCCGACTGGGTGATCACGATCGCGCGCGCCCAGACAACCGTGGCGACCTCGAGCTCCGAGGGGACCGTGACCAGCACTTTCTCGATGTTGCGGAACGACTTGATCACGGCGACCTCGTCCTCGTGCGCGACGACCACGATCGGCAGGCGCTTGCCCCAAGCCTCGAGGAGCGCGACCGCCTGCTTCGTCGATGGCGTCGCGAAGGTCGCTCCGTCGAGCACCGCCACGGTGCCGTTCGACGCGTGGTGCGAGAGCGCCATCGAGAGGGCGGCGCGGCGCACCTTGCGGTTCACCTTCACCTCGAACGAGCGCATTCCAGGCGCGAACGCGACACCGCCGCCCGTGAACTGCGGCGCCCGGATCGTGCCCTGGCGGGCGCGGCCGGTGCCCTTCTGACGCCACGGCTTCGCGCGACCGCCCGAGACCTCGCCGCGCGTCTTCGCGCCGCGGGTTCCCGCACGACGTGCGTTGAGCTCGGCCCGAACCGTCTCGTGCAGCAGATGCTCCTTGACCTCGCCACCGAAGATGGCGGCGTCGAGCTTGACATCCTTGCCTCCGCCGAGTGAGTGCGCCACGAGAGCCATCAGCGCTCCTCCCCACGGATCTCGACGAGTCCGCTCTTCGGACCCGGGATAGCGCCACGGACGAGGATCAGGTTGCGCTCGACGTCCACCTCGTGGACGACAAGCCCCGGCTGTGTGATGCGCCGAGCACCCATGTGACCCGCCATCCGCACGCCCTTCATCACGCGCGACGGCGTCGCCGACGCACCGATCGAACCGGGGGCCCGGACGTTGTGCGAACCATGGCTGACCGGCCCGCGGCTGAAGTTGTGACGCTTGATCGTCCCCTGGAACCCCTTGCCGATCGAGACACCTGCGACCTTCACCCGGTCACCCGGCTGGAACGACTCGACGGTGACCGTCTCTCCGACCGCCAGCCCCGCGTCTCCGCGGAACTCGACGAGGTGACGATGCGCGCCGACCCCCGCCTTCTGGACGTGGCCGAGCTCACCCTTCGACAACTTGCGCTCTGCCACCTGGCCGAACGCGAGCTGGACCGCGTCGTAGCCGTCCGCAGCCGCGGTTCTCACCTGGACGACCGGGCACGGGCCCGCCTCGATCACGGTGACCGCGTCCACGTTGCCGGTCTCCGGGTCGAAGATCTGCGTCATTCCGAGCTTCCGCCCGAGGATGCCCTTCATCGCCATCAGAGCTTGATCTCAATGTCGAGGCCGGCAGGAAGATCGAGGCGCATCAGCGAGTCGACCGTCTTCGGAGTGGGGCTGTGGATGTCGATCAGCCGCTTGTGCGTGCGCACCTCGAAGTGCTCCCGCGAGTCCTTGTCCACGAACGGGCCACGGATCACGCAGTACACGTTCTTCTCGGTGGGCAGCGGCACAGGGCCGGTGATCGTCGCACCGGTCCGCTGCGCCGTCTCCACGATCTGCGACGCGGCGCGATCCACCTGCTGGTGGTCGTAGCCCTTGAGCCGGATGCGGATTTTGTGCTGCGCCACGATTTCCCCTTACTCGCCTGGTCGGTCCTACTTGATGATCTCGGTGACGACGCCCGCACCTACGGTGCGGCTGCCTTCGCGAATCGCGAAGCGGAGACCCTGATCCATGGCGATCGGCTGGATCAGCTCGATCTCCATGTTCGTGTTGTCGCCCGGGATCACCATCTCCTGGCCGTCCGGGAGCTTGATCGCGCCCGTCACGTCCGTCGTGCGGAAGTAGAACTGCGGGCGGTAGCCGTTGAAGAACGGCGTGTGGCGGCCGCCCTCGTCCTTCGAGAGGACGTAGACCTCGGCCTTGAAGTGCGTATGCGGAGTGATCGAACCCGGCTTCGCGAGCACCTGTCCGCGCTCGACCTCCTCGCGCTTGACACCCCGGAGCAGCGCGCCTGCGTTGTCGCCCGCCTGGGCGAAGTCAAGGAGTTTCTGGAACATCTCGAGCCCGGTGACCGTGGTCTTCGTCGTCTTCTCGTGGATGCCGACGATCTCGACCTCCGCGCCAACCTTGATCTGACCCTGCTCGATCCGGCCCGTGACGACCGTGCCACGACCGGTGATCGTGAACACGTCCTCGATCGGCATCAGGAACGGCTTGTCGACGTCGCGCGTCGGCTCGGGGATGTAGGCGTCGACCGCCGCCATCAGCTCGACGATCTGGCTCGTCCACTCCGCGTCGCCCTCGAGACCCTTGAGCGCCGAGACACGAACAATCGGGATGTCGTCGCCGGGGAAGTCGTACTTGGAGAGGAGCTCGCGCACCTCCATCTCGACGAGCTCGAGAAGCTCCTCGTCGTCAACCATGTCCGCCTTGTTGAGCGCGACGACCATCGCGGGCACCTCGACCTGGCGGGCGAGCAGAATGTGCTCGCGCGTCTGCGGCATCGGGCCGTCGGCCGCCGAGACCACAAGGATCGCGCCGTCCATCTGCGCGGCGCCCGTGATCATGTTCTTGATGTAGTCGGCGTGCCCTGGGCAGTCGACGTGCGCGTAGTGCCGGTTCGCGGTCTCGTACTCGACGTGGGCGGTATTGATCGTGATCCCGCGCTGCCGCTCCTCGGGCGCGGAGTCGATCGACGCAAAGTCGCGCACCGCCGTGCCCGTGCCCGACTCTGCCAGTACCTTCGTGATCGCTGCGGTCAGCGTCGTCTTGCCGTGGTCGATGTGACCGATCGTGCCGATGTTGACGTGCGGCTTCGTCCGCTCAAACTTTTTCTTGGCCATGCTCTCCTCCGGTCTCCCTGGGAATCCTGTTTATGCGCCCGTTTGGGCACTAACGATTTCCGCCGCGATCGACTGAGGAACGTCCTCGTAGCGGTCGAACTGCATGGTGAACGTCGCTCGGCCCTGTGTCATCGAACGCAGGTCGGTCGCATACCCGAACATCTCCGAGAGCGGGACGCTCGCCTTGATCGATTGAGAGTTGCCGATCCGGTCGAGGTGCTCAACGCGGCCGCGGCGGCTGTTGAGGTTGCCCATCACGTCGCCGAGGTAGTCCTCAGGCGTGACAACCTCGACGGCCATCACCGGCTCCAGCAACTTCGGCTTCGAGCGCTTCAGCGCATCCTTGATCGCCATCGAGCCCGCGATCTTGAACGCGCGCTCGCTCGAGTCGACCTCGTGGTACGAGCCTTCGATCAGCTCCACCTTGATGTCGACGACCGGGTACCCCGCGAGCACGCCCGAACCGAGCGCCTCCCGGATCCCCTCGTCCACCGGCTTGATGTACTCCTTCGGGATCTTGCCGCCGACGACCTTGTCGGCAAACTCGTAGCCACCACCGGGCGCCTGCGGAATCAGGTTGATCACGACGTCGCCGTACTGACCCGAGCCACCCGTCTGCCGGACGAACTTGCCCTGAACACGCAAGACTTCGTGGCCGGCGGTCTCGCGGTAGGCGACCTGCGGCCGCCCGACGTTCGCCTCGACCTTGAACTCGCGCATCAGCCGGTCAACGATGATCTCGAGGTGGAGTTCGCCCATGCCCGAGATGATCGTCTGGGCCGTCTCCTCGTCCGATGAGACGCGGAAGGTCGGATCCTCCTCGGCGAGGCGCTGCAGACCGGTCGACAGCTTGTCCTGGTCACCCTTCGTCTTCGGCTCGATCGCAACCGAGATGACGGGGTCGGGGAACGTCATCGACTCGAGCACGATCGGGGCGTTCTCCGCCGCGAGCGTGTCACCGGTGGTCGACTGCTTGAGCCCGACCGCTGCGGCGATCTCTCCCGCCACGATCTCGCTGCGCTCCTCGCGGTGGTTGGCGTGCATCTGGAGGATGCGCCCGATCCGTTCGGTGCGACCGGTCGTCGTGTTGAGCACCCTGTCGCCCGCCTTGACGCGGCCGGAGTAGACGCGGATGTAGGTGAGCTTGCCGACGAACGGGTCGGACATCACCTTGAACGCCAGTGCGGCGAACGGCGCGTCCTCGGACGCAGGCCGGGTGATCTCCGCGTCGGTCTTCGGGTCGATGCCCTGCACGGAGGGCACGTCGAGCGGGCTCGGGAGGTAGTCGATGACCGCGTCGAGCAGCGGCTGCACACCCTTGTTCTTGAACGCCGAGCCGAGAACCACGGGCGTGAGCGCGTCGGCGAGCGTCCCGGCGCGGAGCGCGCGGCGGATCATCTCGGGGGTGACGGAGTCCTCGTCCTCGAGGTATGTCTCCATCAACTCGTCGTCATGCTCCGCGATCGCGTCGATCAACTCGTGGTGTGCGAGATGCGCCGCAGTCACGTACTCGTCGGGAATCGCGCCGACGGTGAACTGCTGCCCGAGTTCGTCCTCGTACACGATCGCCTGCATCTCGACGAGGTCGATCACGCCGACGTGCTGGTCCTCCTCACCGATCGGGAGCTGCACCGGAACGGGGTTCGCACCGAGCCGGTCGCGCATCGACTGCACGGATCCCTGGAAGCTCGCACCGATGCGATCCATCTTGTTGATGAACGCAATCCGCGGGACGCCGTAGCGGTCGGCCTGGCGCCATACCGTCTCGGACTGGGGCTGCACACCGGCGACCGCGTCAAACACCGCGACCGCGCCGTCGAGCACGCGCAGCGACCGCTCGACCTCGACCGTAAAGTCCACGTGTCCGGGCGTATCGATGATGTTGATCCGATGGTCGCGCCACAACGCAGTCGTCGCGGCCGAGGTGATCGTGATGCCCCGCTCCTGCTCCTGAGCCATCCAGTCCATCGTCGCCGCGCCCTCGTGCACCTCGCCCAGCTTGTGGGTGCGGCCGGTGTAGTAGAGGATGCGCTCGGTCGTCGTCGTCTTGCCCGCGTCGATGTGGGCCATGATCCCGATATTGCGGACGCGATCGAGCGCGATGGAGGTTGTGGCAACAGTGCTCATCGATTCATCTCTCCGCTACCGCCGGTAGTGCGCGAAGGCCTTGTTCGCCTGCGCCATCCGGTACATGTCGTCCTTCTTCTTGAACGCGCCGCCCTGCTGGGTTGCTGCGTCCATCAACTCGGCCGCGAGCTTCGCGGACATCCCCTTCTCACGCCGACCACGCGCGTAGTCAACGATCCATCGGATCGCGAGCGTCCGCGCCCGACGGGGGGGAACCTCGATCGGAACCTGGTAGTTGGCGCCACCGACACGGCGTGACCGCACCTCGAGCACCGGGGTGACGCTCTTCACTGCCTGCTCGAGCAACTCGACCGCACCCTTGCCGGTCTTCTCGGAGGCCTGCGCGAGCGCGTCGTAGACGATCGACTCGGCGATCGACTTCTTCCCGTCGAGCATCACGCGGTGTACGAGCTGCGTGACGAGCTGCGAGCCGTAGACGGCGTCCTGCTCGACCACGCGCGGCTGGATCTCTGCTCGGCGCGGCACGCTACTTCCCCTTCTTCTTCGTGCCGTACTTCGAGCGGCCCTGACGCCGGTCGGCGACACCCGAGGTGTCGAGCCCGCCGCGGATCACCTTGTAGCGGAACCCCGGGAGATCCTTGACGCGACCGCCGCGGATCAGCACCACCGAGTGCTCCTGGAGGTTGTGCCCCTCGCCCGGGATGTACGCGCCGACCTCCATCTGGTTCGTGAGCCGCACGCGCGCGACCTTGCGCAGCGCGGAGTTCGGCTTCTTCGGGGTCGTCGTGTAGACGCGCATGCACACACCGCGTTTCTGCGGCGCACCGCGGAGCGCAGGGGTCTTCGTCTTCCCCTGGGGATCCTTGCGGCCCTTGCGCACGAGTTGGTTTACGGTGGGCACACTGCTCCTAGAGACTGGGTCGGGGTTTTCCTCACAGAGGAAGGATGACGGGGCGAACCCGTCGACCGGACGGCGAATCGTAGCCGAAGCCTCACGGTCGTGCAAACGATGCATCGGCGGTGCTCGCGCGGTCGGGGCGGCCTCGTAGAGTACGCGTCGGAGATGGGCTCGACCACCGCACTCGCGGTCATCACGGTCGCCACCCTCGTGGTGCTTGGGGTGGTGCTCGTCGGCACCTGGCTCAGCGGCGCCCGGCGGGAGCGGCGCGCAGCGGGACTGGTCCAGAACCTCGACGAGAGCCTGCGGGCGCTCGCGTCGAGCATCGAGCGCACCTCCGTGCCGGCCATCGGTGGCTCCCGCCCCCGGCCCGTGACTCTCGACCTCGAACAGGTACTCGGCGATGTCGCGGCCGATGCCGCGGCGCTCCCGGGGGTCGATGCGGCTGCGGTGCGGATCCGTCGGGTTGATGGGACGTTCTCCCAGGCGACGCGCGGGCTCCCGTCCGCAGCGACCGGGCTCGAGGTGCTCCCAGACCCGCCGGGCCAGGGGACGTGGGAGACGATGCGGCTCGCCTGGGATCGCGGGCCTGACGTCGGCGGAGAGACCCTCCTCGGAGGGGTTGTGGTGCCGGTGATGCACGAGGGCGACCGGATCGGCGTGCTCGGCGCATGGTCACGCTCGGCGGACGGGCCCGGTGTCGCCGCGATCTCACAGCTCCAGGCGCTCGCAGCGTCAGCGGCCTCCCCGATCGGGGCCGCACGCGAGCACCAGGGAATCCAGGAGCTCGTCCGCACCGATCAGCTCACCGGGCTCCTCAACCGCCGCGGCTACGACGAGACGCTCGTGCGCGAGCTTGCTCGCGCACGCCGCAACAAGAGTCCGCTCACGCTGCTTGCGATCGACCTCGACCACTTCCGCGACGCGAACAGCGTGACGCACAGCCACGGCGACGATCTCCTGCGCACCTTCGCGCGCGTCCTCGTCGAGGCGTGTCGCAGCACCGACTTCCCCTGTCGCCGTGGCGGCGACGAGTTCACGATCGTCCTCCCCGATACGGGGTGCATCGAAGGACTCCGGGTCGACGCTCGGATCCGATCGCTCGCGAGCGCGGCCGAGTTGGACGAGACGGCACGGATCACCTACTCCTCGGGTGTGACCGAACTGGAGGACGGTGACAACGCAGCGACGATCGATGAGCGCGCGAGCGCGCTTGTCAATCAGGTGAAGCGCGAAGGCCGCGGCGGTGTTCGGCACGACGCGACCCCCCCGGCCGCCCACTAGGGCAGCGTCAGACGACGAACCGCTCCTCGCGCGCCTCACCCCGCGCAAACCGCGCGAGATCGAACGCTGAGAGGTTGAGGCTCGGCGTCACACCTGCGACGAGCTCCGCCAGATGCTCTCCGATTGCAGGCGCCTGCTGGAACCCGTGCCCCGAGAAGCCGGTCGCGACGAGAAACCGTCCCGGGCCGTCCGCCTCGCCGACGATTGCGTTGTGATCGGGCGATACCTCGTACCAGCCCCACCAGGAACTCTGGACCGGTAGGTCGGCGATCGCGGGGATTCGCCGGAGCGCGTGCGCCGCGACCGCCTCGAGCGTCTGTTCGCGCCCGCCGAACACCAGCCCTGGCCCCTCACGGTGGACGTAGAACCCCGTCGAGAAGTCGATCGTGAGCGGTAGATGGTCGGGGAGGCCACCGCTCTCCGGGGAGAACCACATCCACCGCTTCTCCGCCGTGACGGGAATCCCGACCCCCGCCATCGCCCCGACCGCCTGCGACCACGCGCCTGCGGCGCAGATCACCGTCTCGGTCGCGATCGGGCCGCCCGAGGTCTCAACCGCGACGATCCGTCCGCGTTCGACCGAGATCCCCGTCACCTCCCGCCCCTGCTCGATCCGGACGCCGCGCGCGGCCGCTGCGGCCGCAAGCCCCTGCGTCACAGCCTCGGGTGAACAGTGACCCTCCCTCGGGTTCCACGTCGCCGCAAGAACGTCGTCGAGCACCGTCCCCGGCGCCAACGCCACGATCTCGTCGGGCGACAGCCAGCGCGTGTCGACACCGAGTTCGCGTTGCAGTCCGACAGCCTCCTCGAACGTCGTGACGAGCTCAGGGGTGTCGAGCAGGAACAGGTAGCCCACCTGGCGGAGGCCGATCGGCGGCACGTACGCGAGGTGCTCACCGAGGGTCTCCTCCCAGCGCTCGAACAGCGGGAGCGAGCGCTCCATCACCCGGATGTTGAGCTCGTCGGCGAACTGGAGGCGCACGCCCCCCGCCGACCGGCTCGTCGACCCGGAGGCAAGCGTCTCCCGCTCGAGCAGCACGACATCGACGATCCGCGCAGCGCGAGATGGAACGCCGTCGCCGCGCCGATCGCGCCACCACCGACGATCACGACATCCGCTCGCTCCACCGCTTCTCCCATCCCGGAAACGGACGGGGGCGGCTCTCGCCGCCCCCGCACATCTCCGCTATCGCGACCGATCAGGCCTCGTCGGCCGGTCCGGACGGCGCCTCGTCCTCATACGGGACGCCGTAGGCGCCCAGCCCGTCGCCGCCGATCTGCTCGAGTTCGGCCAGCAGGCCGACGTCCTCACCAACCCGCGTCGCCGCCGGGAGCGGCTCGGACGACTCGATTCCGATCCCCCGGTACTTCTTGAGGCCCGTCGCGGCCGGGATCAGCTTGCCGATGATCACGTTCTCCTTCAGCCCGAGCAAGCGGTCCGTCTTGCCGCGGATCGCCGCGTCCGTGAGCACCTTCGTCGTCTCCTGGAAGGAGGCGGCGGAGAGGAACGACTCGGTCGCGAGTGACGCCTTCGTGATCCCGAGGATCATCGGCACCACCGTCGCGGGCTCCCCCTTCTTCGTCGCGGTCGCCTGCGCGTTCGCCCGCCCCACCACGACCTTGTCGTAGAGGTTCCCAGGCAGCAACTCGGTGTCGCCGGAGGTCTCGATGAGCACCTTCTTCATCATCTGCCGGACGATCAACTCGATGTGCTTGTCGTGGATGTCCACGCCCTGCGACTTGTAGACCCTCTGAACCTCGCCCACGAGGTACCGCTCCGTCGGCGTCGAGCCCTTCCCCGAGTGCGCGTGCAACTCGAGAAGCTCCGACGGCCACAGTGAGCCCTCGTTCAGCGCGTCACCGGCCTCCACCAGCTGCCCCTCGATCACGAGCAGCCGTGTCCTGCGGGGGAACGGGTACTCCCTCGCCGGGATCAGGTCGCCGTCCTCGGCGAGCGTGGTCGGCGTGACGGTGACGAGCACCGTGCGGTCCGGGTCGGGGAACGAGATCGCGACCTTCCCGGCGACCTCTGCCAGCGTCGCGGACCCCTTCGGCTTGCGCGCCTCGAAGATCTCGACGACGCGCGGGAGGCCCTGCGTGATGTCGGTCGCGGACGCGACACCACCGGTATGGAACGTGCGCATCGTCAGCTGGGTGCCGGGCTCGCCGATCGACTGGGCGGCAACGATCCCGACCGCATCGCCGATCTCACACATGTCGCCCGTCGCAAGGAATGTGCCGTAGCAGGCACGGCAAACCCCGACCTGGCTCCGACACTTCAGCACGGAACGGACGGGGAGCGTCAGTTCTGCGTCCTCCGTGTCGCCTGCCGCATCGAGCAGCTCGAGGAGCCGCTTCATCGTGAGCTCTTCACCAGCAGAGGCGAGCTTCGTCTTCCCGGGCTTGCCGCCCTTCAGCGGCTTGAACACGTCCTCGGCGAGCACGCGGGCGGCGGCCGAACGGTTCGGCTGCCCGTCGATCCGTGCCGGCAACAGCACCGAGTCGGTCGCCCCGCAGTCCTCCTCGCGGATGATGACGTCCTGTGAGACATCGACCAGGCGGCGCGTCAGGTAGCCCGAGTCGGCGGTCCGCAGCGCGGTGTCCGCGAGACCCTTGCGGGCACCGTGGGTCGAGATGAAGTACTCGAGTACCGAGAGGCCCTCGATGAAGTTCGCCTTGATCGGCCGCTCGATGATCTCGCCCTTCGGGTTCACCATCAGGCCGCGCATCCCGGCGAGCTGGCGGATCTGGTTGAACGATCCGCGCGCCCCCGACTCCGCCATCATGTAGATCGTGTTGGTCCGGTGGAGGTTGGCGCGCATCGCGTCGGCGACCTCGTCGGTTGCCTCCGTCCACACGGCCACGATCCGGTCGCGGCGCTCCTGCTCGGTCATCAGACCACGGTCGTACTCGGCCTCGATCCGCTCGACTCGGGCCTCATAGCCCTCGAGAATCGCCGCCTTCGTCGGCGGGACCACGATGTCGTTCTTCGAGACGGTGACGCCTGCGCGAGTCGCATAGCGGAAGGCAAGGGTCTTGATCGTGTCGAGCACCGCCGCAACCGCGGAGGCGCCGTGGGCGCCCACCAGACGATCGATCGTCCCGTCGAGTTCCCGCTTCGTGAGCGCAGTCTCGATCCTCAGCCGCTCGACACCTTCACCGACCACCTCATCGAGCGAGCGAGCGACCTCCTCCTCGAAGATGACTCGGCCAGGCGTCGTGAGGCGAAGCTCGTCTCCGCGGCGATACTCGATCGGCTCCTGCAGCCCGACCTGGCCCGCATCGAGCGCGAACTCGACCTCCTCCTCGGTCCGGAACCGGTGGAGCCCCTTCTTCCCGATCGCCTTCGCGAGCGTCGCCGCGTCGGTCGAGTCGAGCTCGTGCTCGCAGTACGTGAGCACGTAAGAGCCGAGCACCATGTCCTGCGTCGGCGTCGCAAGCGGACGGCCGTGCGCGGGCGAGAGGATGTTGTTCGAGGACAGCATCAGGATCCGCGCCTCCGCCTGGGCCTCTGCCGAGAGCGGCAGATGGACAGCCATCTGGTCGCCGTCGAAGTCCGCGTTGAACGCGTGACAGACGAGCGGGTGCACCTGGATCGCCTTGCCCTCGACGAGAATCGGCTCGAACGCCTGGATCCCGAGGCGGTGGAGCGTCGGAGCGCGGTTCAGCAGCACCGGGTGCTCCGCGATCACCTCCTCGAGCACGTCCCACACGTCCGGCGCCATCGACTCGACGTGCTTCTTCGCCGCCTTGATGTTCTGGACGGACTTCCGCTCGACGAGCCGGCTCATGATGAAGGGCTTGAACAGCTCGAGCGCCATCAGCTTCGGCAGACCGCACTGGTGGAGCTTGAGGTGCGGGCCTGCCACGATCACCGAGCGCCCCGAGTAGTCCACGCGCTTTCCGAGCAGGTTCTGGCGGAAGCGTCCCTGCTTGCCCTTCAGCATGTCGGAGAGCGACTTCAGCGGGCGATTTCCTGCACCCGTCACGGCACGGCCGCGGCGGCCGTTGTCGAACAGCGCGTCGACAGCCTCCTGCAGCATGCGCTTCTCGTTGTTGACGATGATCTCGGGCGCCCCGAGATCGAGCAGCCGCTTCAGCCGGTTGTTCCGGTTGATCACACGGCGGTAGAGGTCGTTGAGGTCGCTCGTCGCGAAGCGGCCGCCGTCGAGCTGCACCATCGGGCGCAGCTCCGGCGGGATCACCGGGATCGCCTCGAGGATCATCCACTCCGGCTTGTTGTCGGAGTGGCGGAAGTCCTCGACCACCTTGAGCCGCTTGATCGCCTTCTGCTGCTTCTGACCCTTCGAGACACGGATCGTGGCGCGGAGCGTCTTCCCCTCCTCGGTGAGATCGAGGTCGCGGAGCAGGTCACGGATCGATTCCGCGCCCATCCCGCCGCGGAAGTAGACACCGAACCCGTACGGGGAGCCGAACCGGTCACGCAGCTCGCGGAAGATCTGCTCGTCCGTCACGACCTGCTTCACATCGAGCTTCCGGAACAACTCCCAGGTCTTCTCAAGTCGCTCGATCCCTTGGACGGCGGCGTCGCGCGCATCGTCGCGGCGCGCGTCCATGCCGACCACCATCTCCTTCACCTTCAGGGCCCACTGGACGACGACGTCGAGGTCCTCCCGGCGGGCACCCTCCCGGAGGCAGAGATCGGCCACGACCTCGCGGATCCGCTCCGGGACGTCGAGATCGGCTGACGGCTGCGAGAGCAGTTCGCGGAGGAGCCCGTTGCCGAGCTCACGCGCTCGATCGAGGTTCTTCGAGTCGATCTCGGCGGCAAGCTCGGCGTCATCGGCCCCCAACTCCGAACCCGTCAACCACGCCTCCAGCACACGCCTAAGGTGCTTGCTGACAGCGCCCTTCTTCGACCCCGTCGATGCCTCTTGCTCCGCGCGGAGCGGTGCGAGCGCCGCCCGGATCTCCGTTGCAGCGGTCGCAACCGACTCGAGCTCACGGGGCGCAAGCCGGCGATCGTCACGCGTCGCGGCCTGCCGCACGAGATCCCGGATCCGCTTCGGATCCTCGTGTGCGATCGACAGCGCAAGCTGCGGGAAGATCCCGCTCGCAAGCACGCGCGCGTCGTCGAGCGCCGGCTGGCTCTGATCCTCCGCCCAGTGCGAAAGGCCGCGCACCCAGAACTCGTCGTCCTCATCGAACTTCTGGTTCTTCCCCTCGGCGAAGAATGCGCGGCGGCGACCGAGCCGCTCGTCGACCGAGACGATCTGCTCGTCGCGCTCCTGGTTGATCAACTCGGCCTCGCCACGCACCTTGTCTTCGAGATCCACGAGATCCGCGGCCCGCTTTTCGCGGTCGACACCGGTGACGATCGAAGCTGCGAAGTAGAGGACCTTCTCGAGGTCGCGCGGCGCGATGTCGAGGAGGTAGCCGATCCGGCTCGGGACACCCTTGAAGAACCAGATGTGCGAAACCGGGGCGGCGAGATCGATGTGCCCCATACGCTCGCGGCGCACCTTCTGCCGCGTCACCTCGACGCCGCAGCGCTCGCAGATGATGCCCTTGTAGCGGACGCGCTTGTACTTCCCGCAGTAGCACTCCCAGTCCTTCGTCGGACCAAAGATGCGCTCGCAGAAGAGCCCGTCGCGCTCGGGCTTCAGCGTCCGGTAGTTGATCGTCTCGGGCTTCGTGACCTCGCCCATCGACCAGTCACGGATCAGCTTCGGTGAAGCGAGCCCGATCTGGATGGTGTCAAAATCGTTGATGTCGATCTGTGCCAAGGGAGTCTCTCCTCTGGGGCGCCACTGGGCGCCCCTGCTCGCGTCTTGCGGTCTCCGCCGTTCCTTGCCCGCGCCTTCGGCGCGCGTTACTCGTCCAACTCGAGATCGGCGGTGCCGAGGCCCATTGCATCGTCAAGGTCGCCCGCGTCGATCCCCTGGGCGTCCACAGCGAGCGACTCGTCGACAGCCACTCGATCCGCGGCATCCTCGACAGTCCCCTTCTCCGCCTCCTGCGCTGACGGCGCAACCGCCTCCGCAGGGAGCGAAAGCGTGATTCCGAGGTCCTCGGCCGCCTTCAGCAACTCGTCCTCCGCCTCATCCGTCACCTCGACCTCGCGCCCCTCGTCCGAGCGGACGTGGACGGCGAGCCCAAGGGACATCATCTCCTTCAGCAGCACCTTGAACGACTCCGGGATCGACGGCTCGGCGATGTTCTCGCCCTTCACGATCGCCTCGTACGCCTTGACGCGACCGATCGTGTCGTCGGACTTGATCGTCAGCATCTCCTGCAGCGTGTACGCGGCGCCGTACGCCTCGAGCGCCCAGACCTCCATCTCGCCGAACCGCTGACCGCCGAACTGCGCCTTGCCTCCGAGCGGCTGCTGCGTGACGAGCGAGTACGGGCCTGTCGAGCGCGCATGGATCTTGTCATCGACGAGGTGGAGGAGCTTCAGGATGTACATGAAGCCCACCGTCACCCGCTCGTCGAAGGGCCGCCCTGACTTGCCGTCGAACAGCTGCACCTTGCCGGAGCACTGCCGACCTTCGGGCCGCGTCCTGTCGACGTTCATCTTGATCACGCTGTTCGATGCCGCCCATGTGGCGAGCGCCTCGTCCACGTCCGCCTCGGTCGCGCCGTCGAACACCGGCGTCGAGACCGCGCGTGGGTTCGGCGCGTTGATCGGTGCCCGCTCGTTCACCGGGTCGCCGTCGGGGAACGCTCCGTGTGCCGCGGCCCAACCGAGGTGCGTCTCGAGGATCTGGCCGATGTTCATCCGGCTCGGCACGCCGAGCGGGTTCAGCACGACATCCACCGGACGGCCGTCCGCGAGGAACGGCATGTCCTCCTCGGGGACGATCTTGGAGATGACGCCCTTGTTCCCGTGGCGCCCCGCCAACTTGTCACCCTCTGAGATCTTGCGCTTCTTCGCGACGAACACCTTGACGAGCTCGTTGACGCCGGGCGAGAGATCGTGGCCGGCCTCGCGCGACGAGATCTGGACGCCGATCACCTTGCCACCCTCACCGTGCGGCACCTTGAGCGACGTGTCGCGGACCTCGCGTGACTTCTCCTTGAAGATGGCGCGGATCAACTTCTCTTCCGCCGTCAGCTCGGTCTCGCCCTTCGGCGTCACCTTTCCGACGAGCAGCGACCCCGAGGTGACCTCGGCCCCGATCCGGACGACCCCGTACTCATCGAGATCGGCGAGCGACTCGTCGGAGCGGTTCGGGATATCGCGCGTGATCTCCTCGTCGCCGAGCTTCGTCGAGCGGGCGTCGATCTCGTACTCGTGGATGTGGATCGAACTGAGCACGTCGTCCTTGACGAGCCGCTCGGAGAGCACGATCGCGTCCTCGAAGTTGTAGCCCTCCCACGGCATGAACGCGACCAGCAGGTTCGCACCGAGCGCCAACTCACCACGGTCGGTCGAGGCGCCGTCCGCGAGCACCGAGCCCGCATCGACAGGGTCACCGAGCTTGACGATCGGCTTCTGGTGGATCAGCGTGCCCTGGTTCGAGCGGAAGAACTTCGTGAGCGGGTACTCGTCACGCGTACCCTTGCCCTCCACGACGATCCGCCGCGCGTCCACGTCGATCACGGTCCCGGCGTTCCGTGCGACGACCACGTCGCCGGTGTCGATCGCCGCGCGGTACTCGAGCCCGGTGCCGATGAGCGGCGCCTGCGGGATCATCAGCGGCACCGCCTGGCGCTGCATGTTCGCGCCCATCAGCGCGCGGTTCGCGTCGTTGTGTTCGAGGAACGGGATCAGCGCAGTCGCGACCGAGACGATCTGGGCCGGTGAGACGTCCATGTAGTTGACGGTGTCGGCGCGGGCCATGACGGCCTCGCCCGCCGCCGAGCGACAGAGCACGCCCTCATGGACGAACTTCCCGGTCTTCGGGTCGACCGGTTCGGACGCCTGCGCGATCGTGTACTGCGCCTCCTCGGCCGCGTCGAGATACTTGATCTCGTCGGTCACCTTTCCGGCACGGACGATGCGGTACGGCGTCTGGATGAACCCGAACTCGGACACCGTTGCGAACGACGCGAGCGACCCGATCAGGCCGATGTTCGGGCCCTCCGGCGTCTCGATCGGGCACATCCGGCCATAGTGCGTCGGGTGCACGTCGCGCACCTCGATCGGCGCGCGCTCGCGCGTCAGCCCGCCCGCGCCGAGCGCGGAGAGACGGCGCCGATGCGTCAGACCCGCAAGCGAGTTCGTCTGGTCCATGAACTGCGACAGCTGGGAGGAGCCAAAGAACTCCTTCAGCGATGCGACCACCGGACGGATGTTGATGATCGTCTGCGGCGTGATCGTGTCCACGTCCTCGGTCGTCATCCGCTCGCGGACGACGCGCTCCATCCGGTAGAGACCGACGCGGAACGCCTCCTGGATCAGCTCGCCCGTCGTGCGGAGCCGACGGTTGCCGAAGTGCTCGTACTCGTCGAGCTCCGCGCGGATCGGTTCACGGCTGAGAACGACCGACTCGGCCGCGTAGTCCTTCGTCAGGACCGGCTCCCCGGTCGCCGTGTCCGTGTGCTCGTGCGGGACACCGATCCGGACGGGCAGGTTGATGAGACGCCTGACGAGCGCGAGGATGTCCTCGGTCGTGAGCACCCGGATGGACGGGTCGACCGACACGCCGAGCCTCTGGTTCAGCTTGTAGCGGCCGACCTTCGTGAGGTCGTAGCGCTTCGGGTCGAAGAAGAGCGACCGCAGCAGGTTGTGCGCGTTCTCGAGCGTCGGCGGCTCGCCTGGGCGCTGCTTCTTGAACACCTCGATCAGCGCCTGAGCCTCGCGCGTCACTGCGTCCTTGCCGTCCACGGGGTCCTTGTCGAGCGTGTGCTGGATGTACGGCTGCGCACCCTCGTCGAACAGCGCAAGGATCGCCTCGTCCGACGACGTGTCCAGCTCGAACCCGGTGTGCGGGTCGACAGCCGGGAGCGCCCGCAGAAGTGTCGTGATCGGCAGCTTGCGCTTCCGGTCGATGCGTACGTAGACGACACCCTTCTTGTCGATCTCGAGCTCGAGCCACGAACCGCGCGACGGCATCAGATTCGCCGTGAACAGCTGCTTGTCCGCGTCCTTCGGCTCCATCAGGTAGGCGCCAGGCGACCGCACCAACTGCGTCACGACGACGCGCTCGGTCCCGTTGATGATGAACGTGCCGTGCTCCGTCATCATCGGGAAGTCACCCATGAACACGCCCTGCTCACGGATTTCGCCGGTCTCACGGTTGACGAACGAGACCGACATGTGGAGCGACGCCTGGTAGGTGAGGTCCTTCTCGCGGCACTCGGCGATCGTGTGCGCCGGCCCGCGGAACTCGTACTTGCCGAACTCGACGGCGAGCGTGCCCGTGTAGTCCGAGATCGGAGAGATATCCGCGATCGTCTCGGTCAATCCCTCCGCCAGGAACCAGGCGAACGACGTCCGCTGGATGTCGATCAGGTTGGGGAGGTCAAGAACGTGCTTGAGACGCGAAAACGACTTGCGCGCGCGTGGCGCGACGGCAGTGCTGCTCAACTACAGCCTCCCTCTACGGCGAAAACGGGGACTCGAAAACGGGCGGGTACGGATGCTGGTGTGCTCGGCCGAACCACTGAGCATGGGATGACGACCCGCTCCCACGAGCAGACTCGCAGGCCCGGGGCGCACGTGTCCGCAGAGTAGCGGATATCGGCCACTCGTACAAGCGAACCGGCGTGGACCGAGTTGGGATGCACGGGCGCGGGGACGGAAACCGCCCCCGCGCGCCGCGCAGACCGTGTGTGACTGGCGCTACTTGATCTCGACGGAGGCGCCAGCCTCCTCGAGCTCCGCCTTCAGCTTCTCGGCGTCGTCCTTCGAGAGACCCTCCTTGACGACACCGGGCGCCGCATCCACGACGTCCTTGGCCTCCTTGAGGCCAAGACCCGTTGCCGCGCGGACGACCTTGATCACCTGGATCTTCTTGTCGCCCGCTGCCGAGAGCACCACGTCGAAGGCGGTCTTCTCCTCCACCTCCGCTTCGCCACCGGCCGGAGCCGCGGCCGCAGCCGCGGCGGGAGCGGCGGCGGTCACGCCCCACTCCGCTTCGATCGCCTTCTTCAGCTCGACGAGCTCAAGCACCGTCATCTTGCCGAGCGTCTCAAGCACCTTTGCCGTATCAGTAGCCATTCGTTGTCGTTCCTTTCCCTTGTGTCCTATGCCTGTGAGAGTTCTACGACTGGTTTTCGAGTTGCTCGATCCGGGCGTCGATCAGCCCGACGAGATCCTGCACCGGCGCCTGGAGCAGAGCCAGCAGCTGTGTGAGCGGCGCAATGATCACGCCGAGCAGCTGGCCCTTGATCACGTCCACGCCCGGAAGCTTCGCGAGCTCCTCAACCTCGGCCGCCCCGATCGTCCGCCCCGACAGCACGCCGCCGCGGAGCGAGAGGATCTTGGTCTCCTTCGCGGTGTCGGCGAGCGCCTTCGCGACCGCAATCGGATCCCCGCCCGACTCGACGAACGCGAGCGCCGTCGGGCCCTCGAGCAGCGCGAGCAACGCCTCGACACCCGCCTGTTCCGCGGCCTTCCGTGTCAGCGTGTTCTTGACCACCTGCAACTTGACGCCCTGGCTGTCGAGCTTCGTCCGAAGCCCCAGCAGCTGCTTGTTCGTCAGCCCGCGGTAGTCCGCGACGAGCAACGCCTCCGCCGAGCGCAGCCGCTCGGTCAGATCGGCGATCACCTTTTCCTTCTCGGTCTTCTGCATCTCTCATGTCCTCCGGAAACGACGAGACCCGCCTCGGGGCGGGTCGCGTAGGCGCGAGCGGAACTCGCGATCCTGCCGTGACACGCCTCGGTCGGTCCTCTGCCCTCACGGGCCGCCGACTGTCTCTGGCGAGCGGTGGTGTCTCGTCGGTTGTCTCTAGACGGTAGCAGCCTCGCGCGGGGTGCCGGTCTCCTCAAGAATGTCGCGCGTACGCGACGGGTCGACCTTCAGCCCCGGGCCCATCGTCGTCGTGAGCGTGATCGCACGGATGTAGCGACCTTTCGCCGCCGACGGCTTCACCCGGACGATCTCCTCGACGAGCGCGGCGTAGTTCTCGAGCAGGCTCCGCGCCTCGAAGCTCTTCTTCCCGATCGGGACGTGGACGTTCGCGCCACGGTCGGTGCGGTACTCGAGCTTGCCCGCCTTCGCGTCCGAGACCGCCTTCGCGATGTCGAACGTGACGGTGCCCGTCTTCGGGTTCGGCATCAGCCCACGCGGGCCGAGCACCCGTCCGAGACGGCCGACGACGCCCATCTGATCCGGCGTCGCGATCGCAACATCGAAGTCGATGAACCCACCCTCGATCCGGCCGGCGAGATCCGCGGAACCAACGACGTCCGCCCCCGCCTCCTCGGCCTCGCGCGCCTTCTCCCCCTCGGCGAACACCGCGACGCGCATCGTGCGCCCCGTGCCATGCGGAAGCATGATCGTGCCGCGGACCTGCTCGTCCGCGTGGCGGACGTTGAGACCGAGGCGGAAGTGCACCTCGACCGTCTCGTCGAACTTCGCGCCGTCGATCTCCTTCAGCACGCCGATCGCCTCCGCGGGCGCGTACAACTTCTCGCGGTCGATCGCCGCACGGGCTGCCGCGTACCGCTTGCCGGGACCGCTCATGCGTCCACCTCGACACCCATCGACCGGGCGGTGCCAGCGATCACCTTCATCGCCTGACCGAGCTCCCTCGCGTTCAGGTCGGGCATCTTGGCCTCCGCAATCGAGCGGAGCTGGGTCTGCGTGAGCCTGCCGACCTTGTTGCGGTTCGGCTCCGCGGAGCCCGATGCAAGCCCGAGCGCTTCCTTGATGAGCACCGCCGCCGGCGGCGTCTTCGTGATGAACGTGAACGAGCGGTCCTCGTAGACCGTGATCTCCACCGGGGTGGTGCGACCGTTCTCGCCCGCTGTCTGCGCGTTGAACGCCTTCGTGAACTCGACGATGTTGACGCCGTGCTGGCCCAACGCGGGACCCACCGGCGGGGCGGGCGTCGCCTGCCCCCCGGGGATTTGCAACTTGATGATTGTGACGATTCTCTTGGCCATTGCGTGAGTGCGTGCGGGGCGCGCGCCCCTCCTCCCGTCTTGTTGGATTGCTAGTCGAGCTTCTTGACTTGGTCGAACGAGAGCTCGACCGGAACCTGGCGCTCGAAGATGTCCACGAGCACCTTCAACTTCTGCTGATCGGCATTGACGTCGACGATCGCGCCGTCAAAGTCGGCGAGCGGGCCGGAGGTCACCTTGACGGACTCTCCGAGCACGAATGCGACCTGGGCCTTCGGGGCGGGTGCGCCACCGACGGCTCCCGCCTGATGGAGGATCCGCTCGACCTCGAGCGCGGAGAGTGGCGAAGGCTTGGCGCCGGCGCCCACGAATGCGGTCACGCCCGGCGTCCCCTTCACGACAATCCACGCCTCGTCGTTCAGGTTCATGTTGACGAGGACGTACCCGGGCAGAACCCGCTTCTCGGTCTGCACCTTCTGGCCGTCCTTCGTCTCGATCACCAGCTCGGTCGGGACGATCACGCGCCGGAACCGCGACTGCTGGCCCAGCGATTCGATCCGGTGCTCGAGATTCTTCTTCACCTTGTTCTCGTGACCCGAGTAGGTGTTGACCACGTACCAGTTGAACATCGTCTCTGTCTCTCCCTACCCGATCAGGACATCTCGGACGAAGGGGCGGAGCACCTGATCCGCGCCCCAAAGGAATGCGCCGACAACCGCGCAGGCAATGAGCACCACGACCGTCCCCTGGACGACCTGGCTGCGCCCAGGCCAGTCGACCTTCCGCAGTTCGGCCCACGACTCGCCGATGAACGCGCCACGCCCACCACGTCGCGCCTCGACATGCACGGGCGGCGCCACAGCGTCGTCGCCGACCTCGTCGCGCACGGACTCATCCGCGCCGCTCGCGCGGCGCAGGTCACGACGTTGCCGTCTCGTTTCGCCAGCCATTCGCTCAACCTCGGTCAGCGGGTCTCGCGGTGCAGCGTGTGCGTGCCGCACCAGCGGCAGTAGCGGCGGAACTCGACCCGATCGGGCGTGTTCCGCTTCGACTTCTGCGTCTGATAGTTGCGCCGCTTGCATTCGGTGCAGGCGAGCGTGATTGCGACTCTGACTCCGGTGGCCATTCTTCTCTCGTTCCTTCGGTACGGGTAGGGGGAGTAGCGGCGGTAGGACTCGAACCTACGACACGCGGATTATGATTCCGCTGCTCTAACCAACTGAGCTACGCCGCCACGCGACGGCCGAGTGTAGCAACGACCAGGTGCCCCGCCTGCTCCCGGTGCTCCGGAGCGTAGCCGACAATCCATCCTGAGCGCGGTCGGCTGGCGGTTCCGACGCAACAGCGGGTGCCGACCGGTCCGCACTCTAGGATCGCCGCCTGTGATCCGTGTCTCCCCCACCCGTGGCGGCTGGCTCGAGGTTGTCTGCGGGCCGATGTTCAGCGGTAAGAGCGAGGAGATGATCCGCCGACTCCGGCGCGCCGAGATCGCTGGGCAGCGCGCGATCCTCTTCAAGCCCGTGATCGACGACCGCTACGACGTGATTGATGTCGTCAGCCATGCCGGGATCCGGATGGCTGCGGTTCCCGTCGCCTCGAGCGCCGACGTCCTTGCCCGAGGGCGCGGATGCGCGGTGGTTGGGATCGACGAGGTGCAGTTCTTCGACCACGGCGTGGTCGGGGTGGCGCTGACACTCGCTGACGCGGGTGTGCGCGTCGTCGTGGCAGGACTCGACCAGGATTTCCGGCGCCTGCCGTTCGGGCCGATGCCGGAACTTCTTGCCCGAGCCGAGTTCGTCGACAAGCTCCAGGCCGTCTGCCACCGATGTGGTGGGCCCGCCACCACGACCCAGCGGCTCGTGGACGGCCGTCCCGCCTCGTACGACGGCGAAACGATCGTCGTCGGGGCGCTCGACGCGTACGAGGCGCGCTGTCGCGACTGCCACGAGCCCGGGCTCGGGGCGGCGCTGCGCGTCGCCTAGCTTGCGTTACTCGCCCGCGTAGAACGGACTGCGGAGGAGATCGCGGCGCTCGACGAGCGCTGCGGCGGCTGCCTTGTCGCGACCCTCGACGCAGACCCCGATCGCCTTCCGCGTCGCGGCGCGGCTTGCGCGCCGAAGTGCGGTTTCGTCCGCTGCCGACGGGTCGACCCAGACCGCGACGAGGACCAGGAGATCGCCCGTCGCCTCGAGCAGTCCGTCCGCGACAGCGTCGAGCACCCCCTGCGCGATCCCGAGCTGCGCAGCGCCCCACGTCAAAGTCTGGTGACGCGCGTCGGTCGCGGTCGCCTTGTTCATCATCAGCGTCGGGGGCCAGACGGGCTCGTACTCCTGCTGTGTCGCACCGACGCACACGAGCACCGGCGTGTGCCCCGGTGACGGGTTCGCGAGCATCGAGAGCGCCGCGGCAGCGGTCGGACTGCCACGTCGGGCGAGGACGATGTTGACGTGGCTGCCGTCAGGCGCGGTTCCGGACCAGCCCTCGCCGATCCGCCCGTCGAGCGCGTCGAGCTCCTCGGGGGTCACGAGAGGTCGATCACCGCCCGGCGGGCCTCACCCGCGTGCATCAGCGCGTACGCATCGCCGATCCGCTCCAGCGGCAGGCGGTGCGAGACGAGCAGCTCGAGGGGAAGTCGCCCCCGGCGGTAGAGGTCGAGGATCGTGAGGAAGTCGCGCTCTGGGCGCGACGAGCCGTAGATCGAACCGAGAATCCGCCGTTCCATGCGCGGGATCGTGACCGCCGGGAGCGACAGCACCGCGTCCTCACGCGGGATCCCGATCAGCACCGCAGCACCGCGATTCCGGGTCGAGAGAAACGCGGCGAGCATGGCCTCCGGGCGGCCAGTCGCCTCGATCGCGGCGTCCACGCCGCCGCCGGACGCGCCACGAACGAGCTCGGCGGTCGCCTCCGATGAGCCTGCCCACTGGACGGTGCTCGTCGCGCCGAGCTCCCGCGCGACCGCAAGCTTCTCCTCCGAGACGTCCACCGCAACGATCTCGCCCGCGCCGGCCGCGACCGCGCCCAGGAGGGCGGAGAGACCGACACCGCCGCACCCGACGATCGCGACCCGCTCGCCCGGTCGGACGCGCGCCGTGTTCCAAACTGCTCCGACACCCGTTGTCACCGCACACCCGACGAGCGCCGCGATCTCGAACGGCACGTCGCGGGGAATCACGACACAGGCGCGCTCCGGAACCACCGTGGCGTCAGCGAAGGTCGAGAGCAGCGAGTAGTGATAGATGCTTTCCCCGTCGCGCGAGAGCCGCGAGGTGCCATCCAGAAGGCCACCGACCCCCATTGCGGGCCACGCCGTCTGGCAGAGCTGGGGCGCGTCGCGGATGCACTCCTCGCAGCGCCCGCACGAGGGCGCCCAGGAGAGCGTCACGTGGTCGCCGACCGCGACCGTTTCGACGGCCTCGCCGACCGCCTCGACGACACCCGAGCCCTCGTGGCCGAGCACCGCAGGACAGCGGGTCTCCGAGGTGCCATCCACCGCGTTCCAGTCCGAGTGACACACACCGCTCGCCCGCAGGCGCACGAGCACCTCCCCCCGCTTCGGCGGAGCGAGATCGAGCTCCTGGACGACGAGCTCCGCCCCCGTCCGCTCCAGCACGGCGGCCCGGATCTTCATGCCCCGACCACCCCGGGCGAAACCGCTTGTAGCCGCCGCAACTCCTCGAGGGGGATGTGGCAGCGCATCGACCTCCCCGACGATACCTCGGTGAGCGCGGGCTCCTCCGTCTCGCAGATCGCGCCGAGCTTTCGCGGACAGCGCGTGTGGAACACGCAGCCGGACGGCGGCGAAGCGGCACTCGGGATCTCGCCATCGAGCCGGATCCGCTCGCGCTCCGCGCCGTCGATCGTGGGCACCGCCGAGAGGAGTGCCTCGGTGTAGGGGTGATGCGGACCGTCGAACACCGTCTCCGCCGCGCCCAACTCCATCAGCCGACCGAGATAGAGAACCGCGATCCGGTCAGAGATGTACCGGACGACCCCGAGGTCGTGCGAGATGAACAGGTACGAAACGCCGCGCGAGCTCTGGAGCTCGACCAGGAGGTTGAGGATCGCCGCCTGCACCGAGACGTCGAGCGCGGATGTCGGCTCGTCGCAGACCACGAGCCGCGGGTCACCTGCGAACGCCCGCGCGATCGCGACCCGCTGCTTCAACCCGCCCGAGAGCTGCGTCGGTTTCTGCGTCAGCGTCCGCTCGTTGATCCGGACGCGCCGTGAGAGGTCGAGCAGCCGCTCTTCCGCCACCTCACCGGTAACCCCGGCGAGCTTCTGGAGCGAACGCAGCAGGATCCCTCGGACGGAGTGGCGCCGGTTGAGCGCCGAATCCGGATTCTGGAACACGATCTGGAGCGCACGGAGGTCCTCTGCCGAGCGGCGCGAGAAGCGCGACGCGAGGGTGCGGCCGTCGAGGGCCACCGTCCCGGTGGTCGGCTCGACCAGACCGAGGAGCGCCCGCGCGAGCGTCGTCTTACCGCTCCCGGACTCGCCGACGAGCCCCAGGGTCTCCCCGGGGGAGATGGCGGCGCTCACATCGGCGAGCGCGTGGATCGAGTGACCCGACTGCTGGAACACCTTCCCGAGACCATCGAACCGGACCACCGGAACCCCGGTGCGGTCGGGCGCAGCGACAACGAAATCCTCGGCCACCTCGCGGGGCAGGTCCGGCGCCTGTTCGTGGTGCCAGCAGCGAGCCCGATGGGTCGCCGAGAGGACGGTGAGCGGCGGTTCCTCGGTTGCGCAACGCTCATCCGCGAGCGCGCACCGGTCGGCGAACACACACCCTGGGAGGTCCGCGCCCAACTGGGGCAGAAACCCGGGGATCGTGTCGAGACGCCCACGATCCTTCCGCGCACCGCCACGGGGGATGCAGCGCAGCAGTCCGACGGTGTACGGGTGTCGTGGGTTGCGAAGCACGGTCTCGACCGGCCCCTCCTCGACGAGGCGACCGGCGTACAGCACGCCGACGCGGTCGCACATCTTGCGGATCACCGCGAGGTTGTGCGAGATGAAGAGGACCGCGGTCTCCAGCTCGGACTGCAGGTGCGCAACGAGATCGAGCACCTCGGCTTCCACCGTCGCGTCGAGGCCGGTCGTCGGCTCGTCGAGCACGAGAAGCGAGGGCGACTTGGCGAGCGCCATCGCGATCACGACCCGCTGCTGCATCCCGCCCGAGAGCTGGTGCGGGTAGCGGCGGAGGACGGATGCGGGGTCCGCGATCCTCACCCGTTCGAGCGCCTCGAGCGCCTGGGTCGCAGCCTCCCTACGGTCGAGACCGCGGGAGGTGAACGACTCGACGACCTGCTCGTCGATCCGCAGCGACGGGTTCAGCGCGGAACCGGGGTTCTGGTAGACCATCGCGACCTCGTTCGCCCAGAGCTCCCGCAGGTCGGTGCGCGAGAGTCCCAGCACATCGCGTCCTGCGATCCTCACCGAGCCCTGTCTGACGCGGCCGTTGCGGGGCAGGTAGCGGAGCGCGGCAAGCGCAGCGGTGGACTTCCCGCAGCCCGACTCGCCGACGAGTCCCATCGCCTCCCCGGGCCGGATCTCGAGATCGATCCCGCGCAGCACCTGTCGGTCGTGGCCGCGCACGCGGTAGGCGACATCGAGGTCGCGAATCTCCAGGGCGAGGGCCGCGCTCACCGTTCGAACACCTCGCGCACACCGTCCGCAAGCAGGTTCACCGCAACGACGAGCGAGGCGACCGCGAGGATCGGGAACAGCACCGGCCACCAGTACGGATCGATCGTCGTGTAGTTGTCGTTGATTTGCACCGCCCAGTCCGGGGACGGCGGCTGCAGCCCGTACCCGATGAACGTGAGGCTCGCGACGGTGAAGATCGCGTACCCGAGTCGCACCGTGAACTCGACGACCACCGGAGCCATCACGTTCGGGAGGATCTCGCGGAGAATGATGTAGCCACCGTTCTCTCCCCGGAGCCGGGCAGCCTGGACGTACTCGAGCGACGCCTCCTGGAGGACCGCGGCGCGAACGGTGCGGGCGATCGGCATCGCGAACACGACGGCGATCACAACCACGACCACCCACGCCGAGCGGTCGCCCGCCGCGGTGATCGCTGTGATCGCAACCACGATCAGGGGCAATGCAAGAAACGCCTCGATCAGGCGTGAGACGAGATCGTCGGCTCGGCGGATATAGCCGGTGATGAGACCGAGCACCGTCCCGAGCACCGTCGCAAGCAATGTCGCCGCCGGCGCGACCGTAAGGATGTCGCGCGAGCCGGCGATCACCCGCGAGAAGACATCACGGCCCAGCCTGTCGGTCCCGAACCAGTAGTCGGTCGAGGGGCCGAGAAACTGCTCTGCCTCCTGGTAGAAGACCGGGTGGTACGGCGTGATCCGGCTCCCGAGGATCGCGCAGACGACCCAGAAGAGAACGACGAGCGCGCCCAACACCACCGATGGTGTCCGGACGAGCAGCGCGATGCGCTCGTTCCGCGCCCGGCGCGCCTCGCCACCCGACCCGATCGCCACGTCGCTCACTCGGAGCTCCCGAGCCGGATCCGCGGGTTGAGAAGCCCGTAGACGAGATCTGCGACCAGGGTCACAACGAGGTAGACGAGCCCGACGAACAGGACCCCCGACGTGAGGAGCGGGAAGTCCTTCTGCTGCGACGCCTGGAACAGCATCAGACCGATCCCCTGGTAGTTGAAGAGAAACTCGACGACGACGAGACCACCGATCAGCCAGCCGATCTGGGTCGCAACGACCGCGATCGTCGGCAGGAGCGCGTTGCGCAGCACGTGGCGCCGGAGCACGCGTACCGCAGGCAGGCCCTTCAGATAGGCCGTCCGTGTGTAGTCGGCATCGAGCGCCTCGATCACCCCGACCCGGGTGATCCGGGCGATGTAGCCGAACAGCACGAGCGCGAGACAGACCGACGGGAGCAGGAGATGTTTCACCTGCGTGAAAAAGCCCGCCCCCTCCTCCCACTGCCCGGTCACCGGCAGCCAACGCAGCCAGATCACGAAGACGAGGATCAGCGCGATCCCCGTCACGAACTCGGGCATCACCGTGAGCGAGAGGCCGGTGTTCGTGATCGTGCGGTCGGTGAGGGTATCCGCCTTCAGCCCTGCGATCACCCCGCCGAGGATGCTGATCGGCACGACGAGCACGATCGCGAGGAGCGCGAGCTTCAGCGAGTTGCCGAGCGCAGGCTGCATCACGTCCCAGGCGGGCATGTCGAGCGCGTACGACTGGCCGAAGTCGCCCCGCACCACCCCCGCGATGTAGTCGAGGTACTGCACGACTGGGTGCCGGTCGGTCCCAAGCCGGTGGTTCAGGTCATCGAGAGCCTCCTGGGACGCCTCCCGGCCGAGGATCGCCGAGGCGATGTTCCCCGGTAAGAGCTGCGCGGTCGCGAACACGATCGCGCTCAACAGGAGGAGCGTTACGACGGCCAGACCGAGCCGCTTGAGGATGTACCGCGTCACTCCGGGGAAGAGTCTGCCCGAACAGCCGACCGGCGCCCAATGGACGCCGGTCGGACTGCACGGATGTCGCTCGGCTAGGTGGACTAACCACACACCTTCGAGACGCCTGATCGCGTCCGGGCCTCCCG
>CAYXAS010000002.1:73183-74340 GCA_964461665.1 uncultured Gaiellales bacterium | reverse complement strand
CGCCGGAGACGGCGTCCACGCGAACGATCACGTCAACATGGGACAGTCGTCGAACGACATCTTTCCGTCCGCCGTACATCTCGCGGCGCTCGACCGCTGTGTCAACGAACTCCTCCCGGCGCTCGAGAAGCTCGAGGCGTCGCTCGCGGCGAAGGCGGAGGCGTTCGACCCGATCGTCAAGTCGGGCCGCACCCACCTGATGGACGCAGTTCCGGTCACGCTCGGGCAGGAGTTCGGCGGGTACACGGCGCAGGTGCGGGAAGGCGCCGCCCGTGTCCGTGGCAGCCTCACCCGGCTCGGCCAGATTCCGCTCGGCGGAACGGCGACCGGAACGGGCCTCAACACGCACCCCGAGTTCGCGCAGCGGGTGCGTGCCCGGCTCGTCGCCGAGACAGGGCTCCCGGTCTCTGGCCCGGCCGACGCGTTCGAGGCGATTGCGGCACGCGATGGTCTCGTCGAGGCGTCGGGCGCCCTCAAGGTCGTCGCGGTGTCGCTCACGAAGATCGCGAACGATCTCCGGCTGATGGGATCCGGCCCGCGGGCCGGGATCGCCGAACTGTTCCTCCCGGAGCTCCAGAAGGGCTCCTCGATGATGCCCGGCAAGGTGAACCCCGTGATTCCGGAGGTTGTGGTGCAGGTCGCCGCGCAGGTGATCGGCAACGATGCCGCGATCACGATCGGCGGGATGGGTGGCCACTTCGAACTCAACGCGTATGTCCCGATGATGGGACGGAACCTGCTCCAGTCGATCGGTCTCCTCGCTGCCGCCTCCCGTCTTCTCGCGGAGAAGTGCGTGGACGGCCTCGAGGCCAACACAGGCAGGAACGAGGCGCATGCGGAGGCGACGCTCTCCGCCGCAACCGCGCTCAACCCGTACATCGGCTATGACCGGGCGGCGGAGATCGTGAAGGAGGCCTCTCGCAGCGGCCGCACGATCCGCGAGGTGGCACGCGAGTTCGGGGTCGAGGAGTCGATCCTCGACGCGGCGCTCGACTACCACGCGATGGCGAAGCCGCACGGTTAGGCGCGCACCGGACGGCGGGCTTCCGCCGTGCTGAGCCCGGGACCCCTGCAGCTCGGCCCGCTCCCGCGGGCCGTCGTATAGCGCTGCGTCCAGCGGCCGCCTGTGGCGGTCGCGCTTCAGGGGTGTGCCCGGC
>CAYXAS010000002.1:0-73083 GCA_964461665.1 uncultured Gaiellales bacterium | reverse complement strand
CGGAGGCCGGGATCCCTGCGGTTCGGCCCACCCCTGTGGGCCGAACCTTGCAGGAACAGGAATAGGGGTGTGCCCGGCCGGAGGCCGGGATCCCTGCGGTTCGGCCCACCCCTGTGGGCCGAACCTTGCAGGAGGAAGCCTCAGTACGCGACGGCGCCGAGACCGGTGTCGGCCGCGTGCTTCTGCTCTTCCGCGCGGTAGCTCGAGCGGACGAGCGGTCCTGCAAACACCGAGCCGAATCCGAGCGCCTCGCCCTGCTCGCGCAGCCACCGGAACTCGTCGGGATGGACCCAGCGGTCGATCGTCGCGTGATCACGGGAGGGCTGGAGGTACTGGCCGATCGTTACGACATCGACGCTGTTTCCACGGAGGTCCCGCATCGTCTCGACCACCTCGTCGTTCGTCTCTCCGAGTCCGACGATAATCCCCGACTTCGTGAGCACGGGGTAGTCCGCGATCTCCTTCGCCCGGTGGAGGAGGTGGAGCGCGCCGTCGTAGCTCGCCTTCGCCCCACGCATTTTCCGGTGCAGTCGGCGGACCGTCTCGATGTTGTGGTTGAACACGGCCGGGCGAGCGCCGAGCACTGTCGCGAGTGCCTGCTCCTCGACCCCGAGAAAGTCGGGTGTGAGCACCTCGACCGAACACTCGGGGAGCTTCGCTGCGATCGCCCTGATCGTGGCCGCGAAGTGACCGGCGCCGCGGTCGGGGATGTCGTCGCGATCGACGGAGGTGACGACGACGTGCCCGAGCCCCATCGTCGCTGCGGCCTGCGCAACACGGAGCGGTTCGAGTGGGTCGGGCGCGTGCTCCGGCCGACCCGAATGGACGTAGCAATACCGGCACGCCCGAGTGCACGTGTCACCGAGAATCTGGAAGGTGGCGGTGCCGCGCCCCCAGCACTCGGAGATGTTGGGGCAGCGCGCCTCCTCGCAGACCGTGGTGAGCGAGGCGCCGTGGAGGAGCTTGCGGACGTCGTGGTAGCGCGAATCGGCGCGCGGTGCACGGACCTTGATCCAGTCCGGGCGACGCGGGCGCTCGGCCACCGGCTGCGACGTCTCCATCGATCCCAGTGTACGGGCGGGGGTCGTGCTGCCTGGCGGGGTCAGGGGAGGAGCGTGAACGAGTCGACATGGCGTGGTCGGACGGTCCCGAAGTGGCGGCGGTCCAAGGTCGCGATCTCGCGCTCTCCGAGGCGCTCCGCGATGGCGATGACCGACGCATCGACGAACCCGAGTCCGAGGTCGTCGTAGCGACGGCAGAGCTCTTGCACTCGTGCGTAGTCGCCCACGGTGAGATCGAGCACGTCGAGTGCTCCGATTTCAACGCTCTGCAGGACGTGGTCGAATGCGTCGAAACCCATCCGGCTGCAGATGAGCCAATCGAGTTCGACGAGGACGGGAGCGGGCACGGCCGCCTCGTGCCCGCGCGCGGCGAGCAGAGATGCGCATGCCTCATGGTTGGCGTCGTCGGTGTTGGCGGCCGCGTAGAGGACGCCGGTATCGCAGATCAGCGCCACGAGCGCGGCTCGAACGTCATCTCCCCCGCGAGCTCTGATGTCCGGTCGCCCGCCTTCCCCGTGGCGATGCTGCCGATGAACGTCAGTGGCGGACGCCCGTTCCGCACCCGCACCGCCATCGCCTGCCGGATGACCTCGGCGAGCGACACGCCCTCGGCTCTCGCGATCGCCCGCAGCCGATCGAGTGTTGCGTCGTCGGCCATGATTGTGGTGCGCGTCATTGCCATAGTTATGGCACCCATTATGGCACATGACTGCGTCGACTTCATGCCGACTTCGTGGCCGCGGATCTGCCCGCGCGACGTTACGACGGCGTCTTCGCGGCGAGCTTCTCGTGGACGGGCTGGGCCCAGAGCCCGGCTCCGTCGTCCACGGGTAGCTCCTCGAATGCGAGTCCGAAGACCTCGGCGAGTGCTGCGATCGCGACCGATCGCGCCTCTGCGAGCGGGACGGGCCGCCCGAGTTCCGTCGCGACCGTCGTGAACGCCGTGTCCTCGAGCCCGCAGGCGGTGATCCAACCGGTGAACGGGGTCGGGTCGAGATCGACGTTGAGGGCATATCCGTGTGTCGTCACCCAGCGGGTGGCGCGGACACCGATCGAGGCGATCTTGCGCGGCGGCGCGACCGTCGAGGCGGGCATCCAGACACCCGTCAGCCCATCGATCCGGGTCGCCGCGAGGCCGAGCCCCGCAATCGTCCGGATGATCGCCTCCTCCAGGTCGCGCACGTAGCGCTTCAGATCCTGTCCGTGGCGTCTGAGGTCGAGGATCGGGTAGCAGACGAGCTGTCCGGGCCCGTGGAAGGTGGACTTCCCACCACGGTCCGTCTCGACGACTTCGACCTCGACTCCCTGGGGCAGGTGGAGTTCGCCCTCCTCGGCGCGTCGGCCGAGTGTCACGACCGGCTCGTGCTCGAGCAGGATGACGGTGTCGGGGATCGCTCCCTGTGAAACGGCGCCGGCGAGCGACCGCTGGAGCGAGAGCGCCTCGCCGTAGGGGGTCAGACCGGGGAGATCGAGGAGGTAGGCACCCGTCATCGGCGCAGGGTAGCCCCGTGTCGCCAGCCGACCGCCGTGAATCGCTCCCGCCCGTCGCGGAAGCGGAGGGTCAGCCCTCCCAGCCCTCCAGGCGGGCACGGAGGTCCTTCATGAAACCCCCGCTGTACGCACCGTCGATCAGGCGGTGGTCGTACGTGAGTGTCACGTTCATCAGCGGCCGGATCGCGATCACGTCCTGGCCGAGCGCGTCCTGCACCACCCATGGGCGTTTCACGAGCGCGTAGGTGCCGAGGATCGCGACCTGCGGCTGGCTGATGATCGGCGTCCCGTGGAACGTTCCGAACCCGCCAGGATTCGTGATCGTGAACGTGCCACCCTGGACGTCGTCGGGGAGCAGTTTCTTCGTCCGCGCGCGCTCCGCGATGTCCGCGATCCCGCGCGCGATGCCGAGCAGGTTGAGGTCCTGCGCGTTCCGGAGCACCGGGACGATCAGGCCCCGCCCACCATCGAGCGCAACGGCGATCCCGAGATTGACGAACGTCCGCGAGACGATCTTGTCGCCCCGGATCTCCCCGTTGATCCACGGCCAGTCGGCAAGCGTCTCGAGCGTCGCCTTTGCGATGAACGAGAGGTACGTGGGGTTGACGCCGTGCGCGCGTTCGTACTCCTTCTTCAGCGCCTGACGCGCTGCGACAACGCGCGACAGATCCACCTCGATCGCGCTCGTGACGTGTGCGGAGGTGTCGAGCGATCGGCGCATGTGCTCCATCACGCCCCGCCGCATCGCCGTCATCGGCTCCTCGGTCTCGCCCGTCCCGAGCGGGCGAGCGACAGCGGGCGCCGCCGCAACGGGTGCGGCTGCCGGTGCCGGTGCGGGTGAGGCGGGAACGGGAGCGGGGGACGACGCCACCGGTCGTGCGTGACCGCCCGACTCGATGAAGTCGAGAATGTCCTTCTTCGTCACGCGGCCGCCCTGGCCCGTCCCGGGGACGACACCGGGGTCGATCCCGTGCTGTGCGGCGATCCGTGCGACGACGGGCGAGACGAACGTGCGTGTGCCTTCCGCATGCTCGTCCGCAGCTGTCACCGCAGTTGTCACCGCAGCCGTCACCGCAACTGTCACCGCAGGCGCCACCGGCGCGGCAGGCGTACGTGGAGCGTCAGTGGCGTCGGTCACCGCAGCCTCGACCGGCGCCGAGGCGGCGACGGATGCGACACCGGCACCGATGGTCGCGAGCACGCTCCCGACCCCGACCGTCTCTCCCTCCTGGACGAGAATCGCCTGGAGCACGCCCTCGCCGGGGCTCGGAACCTCGGTGTCGACCTTGTCGGTCGAGATCTCGAGCAGCGGCTCATCCAGGGCGATCGTGTCGCCGGGATGCTTGAGCCACCGCGTGACCGTTCCCTCCGAGACCGACACGCCCATCTGCGGCATCACGACATCAATCTGCGAATCGGTGCTCATCGCGCGACTTCGTCCTTTCGCATCAGTACGCCGCAAGCTCACGGAGTGCGACGGTGACATCTTCGACCTGGGGGATGTACGCCTTCTCGAGCGGCGGCGAGAACGGTACCGGGGTGTCGGGTGCGGCGAGCCGCCGAACCGGTGCGTCGAGGTGCTCGAACGCCTGCTCGGCGATCGTCGCCGCGATCTCGGCCCCGAAACCCCCGGTGCGCGTGTCCTCGTGGAGGACGAGGACCTTCCCGCAGCGCTCCACGGCTGCCAGAACCGCCTTGCTGTCCCACGGGATCAGCGTCCGCAGATCGAGCACCTCGACCGAGACATCCTCGGCGGCGAGCCGCTCCGCCGCTTCGTCGGCGGTGTGTGTCATCGCTCCCCACGTGACGACGACGATGTGCTCGCCGGCGCGATGGACACGCGCCTGGCCGAACGGGATCGTGTACCGCTCCTCGGCCACCGGCCCCTTGATCCGCCGGTAGAGGTGCTTGTGCTCGAAGAAGAGCACCGGATTCGGATCCTCGATCGCCGTCGCGAGCAGCCCCTTCGCATCGGCCGGGGTCGACGGACAGACGATCTTCAGCCCCGGGATGTGGGCGAAGCTCGACTCTGGGTTCTGCGAGTGGAATGGGCCGCCCGAGAATCCGCCGCCGGACGGCAGCCGGACGACGATCGGGACGGGCGTCCCGGCCCGGTAGTGCTGTTTGGCAGCGACCGTGACGAGGTGATCCCACGCGCACGAGACGAAGTCGGCGAACTGCATCTCGGCGACGGGGCGCATCCCCATCAGGGCCGCGCCGGTCGCACCGCCGACGATCGCCGTCTCGGAGAGCGGCATGTCGAGCACGCGCCACGGGCCGAACTCCTCCTGCAGGCCGAGCGTGACCTTGAACGCTCCGCCGTAGGCACCGATGTCCTCGCCCAGCAGGAACACGCGCTCGTCACGTCGCATCTCCTGACGCAGCCCGTCGCTGATCGCCTGGAGGTACGTCTTCTCCGCGGTCGCGCTCACCGGTGGTGGGGGGTGTCGAGCGACTCGGGGTCGGCGAACACGCCATCGAGCAGGGTTGCTGGGTCGGGGTAAGGCGACGCCTCCGCACGCTCCACCGCGTCGTTGACGAGCCGCTTCACCGTGGAGGTGACCTCGTCCTCCTCGTCGTCGGTGAACTCGACGTTGTCTCGGAGCCACGCGTGGAATCGCGCGAGCGGATCGCGCTTCGCCCACTCCTCGAACATCTCGCGCGGGACATAGGAGGCGTCGTCATGGACCGCGTGTCCTTCCATCCGGAGCGTGACGGACTCGATGAGGGTCGGCCCGCCACCCTCGCGCGCCTTCTCGATCGCGCGCTTCGCCTCGCGGTGGACCGCGAGGACGTCGGTGCCATCCACCACCACGCCGTCGAACCCGTAGGCGGCAGCGCGATCGGCGAGATGCTCGCACGCGTATTCGAGCGTGCTCGGGGTGGAGTACGCCCACTGGTTGTTGTCGATCACAAAAACGACGGGCAGTCCGCGCACGCCGGCGAGGTTCATCGCCTCATGCGCGTCGCCGCGTGCGGCGGATCCGTCGCCGAACCAGGTGACCGCGACGCGCCGCTCCTCCCGGATCCGGAATGCGAGCGCCGCGCCAACCGCGACGGGGAGCATCGCGGGCAGGTGGCTGACGAGCGTCAACGTCCCGAGTCGCATGTCACCGAGGTGCAGGTTCCCTTCCCGCCCCCCGCTTGGCCCGTCGGCGCGCGCAAGGTACTGCGAGACGATCCGCCACGGTTCGAGTCCGCGGGTGATGTGGACGCCCAGCCCGCGGTGGGTGGGGGTGCCGACGTCGTTCGGGCCCATCGCGGTCGCGACTCCGACCGACGCCCCTTCGTTGCCGCGACCGGTGTAGAACGAGCCGGGGATCTTCCCCTGCTTGTAGAGGATGTGGGCGCGCTCCTCGATCGAGCGGGTCAGGAACATGTTGCGATAGACCTCGAGAAGATCCTCGCGATCGAGTCCTGCGTCCTTCGCCTCCTGGAGCGAGCCGACCGGCTCTGCCTCCCTGACAGCCATCCTCCGACCTCCAGACCGGGTGCGCGAGCACTCTAACCCGTCACCCCGGCGGCGTCTTCGGGCGGCGCGCCCAAACCCTTACCGGACCCTTACTCGACGCACCCGCCGTCCTCACGCGGCGGTCGTACCGTGTGTAGAGCAATGGCCAATCGCTGGTACGCCCTCTCGATCGCACCGCTCGCCGCTGCGGCGATCGGGCCTGCGTCACCGGTGCCGTCGCTCGCGATCGGCGCTGTGATCGCCGCCATCGGGGTCGCCGTCCAGGTGAACGAGGGGCGCGAGCGCGCCTCCCAGCGAGCGACGATCGACCCGCACCGCGGGTAGCGGCCGCGCTACCGTCAGGGCGTGGCTCGGCCGAAGCGGAACTGGGTTCAGGAGGAGCGTCGCAAGACGCTCGGCGACTGGGTGTCGTTCTGCCTCGGCTGCGGGAACGCGCAGCGGTTCTTCATGGAGGATGAGTCGCGACTCCCGACCGCATGCGACGTCTGTGGCGGCGAGATGCGGCATCGCTGCTCGGGCTGCGACGCGCTCGTGCCCTCGGTGTTCGCGGTTGACTGTGAGGAGTGTGGGAAGCCGCTCCGGGCGAACGAGTTGTTCGGCGGGGCGATCCGCCGCGCTGACCGCTAGCCAGCGAGCGTCAGAACATCGTCCCGATGATCTGCGAGAAGCGGATCACGGTCACGGTGTCGGACGGCGTCACCTCGCGGTTGTAGAGCCGCCCGAGAAGCGTGATGAAGTCGTCGAGCCGCTTGATCTCCGGGTTGTCGTGCTCGATCTCGCGGGGAGAGAGTTCTGCGAGCGGTTTCACATCGACTCGATCAATCACCGCCTCGAACACCTTCTCTCGCTGGCCGTACCGCAGTCCGACGAGAACCACCACGACCATCCCCTTCTGATACTTCCTCGACTTGTCACCGAGGCGGATCGTGGCGGTCTTCCGACCCGTGCGGAGCTGGTCGATCACGCCCGGCGAGTAGAAGTTGAGCGCATAGGTCGGCACGGCCGCACCATACTTCGCCGGGGTCTACGAGGCCGTGCTATACTTCTTCGGCACTCGACCGTGGAGAGTGCCAGCAGAACGACCCCCACGGATACCACGGCAAGCACCGAAGCAGGGAGGCAATTGCATGAAGCTGCAGCCCCTTGGCGACCGCATCATCGTCACCGTTCTCGATGAGGAGACGATGACGGCGAGCGGAATCGTGCTGCCCGACACCGCTCAGGAGAAGCCGCAGCGCGGCAAGGTCCTGTCAGTCGGTCCGGGTCCGCGCGACGAGGATGGAAACCGCATCACGATGGACGTTGAAGAGGGTGACGAGATCATCTTCTCCAAGTACGGCGGCACCGAAATCAAGGTCGGTGGCGACGAGGTCCTGATCCTGCGCGAGTCAGACATTCTCGCGAAGGTCGTCTCCTAGACACGCACGACCCGAGGAGGAAGAGGAATCCCATGGCTCGCAAGGAGTTGAAGTTCAACGAGGACGCGCGCCGCGCGCTTGAGCGCGGCGTGAACGTCCTCGCCGACGCTGTCAAGGTGACGCTCGGCCCGAAGGGCCGCTATGTCGTCCTCGACAAGAAGTTCGGCGCCCCCACGATCACGAACGACGGGGTCACCATCGCCCGCGAGATCGAACTCGAGGATCCGTTCGAGAACCAGGGCGCACAGCTCGTCCGCGAGGTCGCAACCGCGACCAACGACGTGGCGGGCGACGGCACCACGACGGCGACCGTGCTTGCGCAGGCGATCGTCCGCGAGGGTCTGAAGAACGTCGCTGCAGGCGCGAACCCGATGGGACTGAAGCGCGGGATCGAGCAGGCCGTCGTGGCGGTTGTCGACGCTCTCAAGGCACAGTCGGCCGAGGTCTCGGGCAAGGAGGACATCGCCCGGGTCGCCACCATCTCGTCGCGCGAGCGCGAGATCGGCGACGTGATCGCAGACGCGATCGAGAAGGTCGGCAAGGACGGCGTCGTGAACGTCGAGGAGGGCCAGACCTTCGGTCTCGAACTCGAGTTCACCGAGGGCATGCAGTTCGACAAGGGCTACCTGTCGCCGTACATGATCACCGATGCGGAGCGGATGGAGGCGGTGCTCGACGACCCCTACATCCTGATCGCGAACCAGAAGATCGGCGCGGTCAAGGATCTCCTCCCGGTGCTCGAGCAGGTCATCCAGGCCGGTCGGCCGCTGGTGATCGTCGCGGAGGACCTCGAGGGTGAGGCGCTCGCGACACTCGTCGTCAACAAGTTGCGTGGTGTGTTCAACGCGATCGCCGTCAAGGCGCCCGGCTTCGGCGACCGCCGCAAGCGGATGCTCGAGGACATCGCGATTCTCACCGGTGGCGAAGTGATCACCGAGGAGATGGGTCTGAAGCTCGAGAACACGAAGGTCACGCAGCTCGGTCGGGCCCGCAAGGTCGTTGTCACCAAGGACTCGACGACGATCGTCGACGGTGCCGGTGACAGCGAGGCGATCAAGTCCCGCATCAAGCAGATCAAGCAGGAAGTCGAGAACACGGACTCCGATTTCGATCGCGAGAAGCTCCAGGAGCGCCTCGCGAAGCTCTCGGGTGGTGTCGCCGTCGTGAAGGTCGGTGCCGCGACCGAGACCGAGATGAAGGAGAAGAAGCACCGTGTCGAGGACGCGCTCCAGGCAACCCGGGCCGCCCTCGAGGAGGGCATCGTTCCGGGCGGCGGCGTCGCGCTCCTGAACGCTGCAACCGCGGTCGCGAAGACGCTCGAGGGGCTAACGGGCGACGAGAAGACGGGTGCGGCGATCATCCTGCGAGCGCTGGAGGAGCCTCTCCGCCAGCTCGCGGCGAACGCCGGACTCGAGGGCTCGGTGATCGTGAACCAGGTTCGCACCGCGAAGAAGGGTCACGGTCTCGATGTGGACACGGGCGAAACGGTGGACATGGTGAAGAGTGGGATCATCGATCCGACCATGGTCACCCGCTCGGCGCTACAGAACGCGGCGTCGATCGCGAAGAACATCCTCACCACGGAGGCGATCGTCGTCGATGCGCCCGAGCGGTCGTCCGGCGGCGGTGGCCACGGCCACGGGATGGGCGACATGGGCGGGATGATGTAACGAGCCCCAGGGCTCGCGGTTCGACGCGAAGGGGCGGCCTCTCGGCCGCCCCTTCGTCGTTCTCCTGGCAGGCGTCTTGCGACGCCGCGTGCTCAGTCGGTCTCGACGTGCCGGTCGCGACCCTTGCCCCGCTGGTCATCGGCCCAGAACACGTGCGTGACTCTCCGCGAGCCGTCGTTGTAGTGCTCGACGATCACCGTGTAGCCGTGCCCATCTGCACGCTCGATCTTCACCGGCTTCGTCGCTCCCTGGGTCGCGGCGCTCTGCGCCAGCGTGATCGTGGAGTCGAGGTGGCCGCCGTAGATCGTCACGAGCTGGTCGTAGTCGTGCGCGTTGGGCGACGGGTTGTCGAGCGCCGAGGCGTAGTCCATGCACGTTCCGAGGTCAGCGCCCGACTCGTCCTGATGTCCGAGCCCGAACCCGTGCCCGATCTCCTGACACATCACGTGCTGGCGCTTGACTGCGGAGTTGTAGGCCGCCATCGCGAAGTACGTGTCGTTCATCTTCGCGGTCGCCTGCGTGATGTGGCTCCCGGTGAGCCAGATCTGCGCGAGCCCGAGCCAGCCGTTCTGGCCGTACTTCCCGTTGCACGACTTGAGCTTCCCCTTCACCGCGCGACAGCGCTTGTCCTCCGCGCCCGCCTCCTCGGTGACGTCCATCACGCTCGACGCATTCCAGTCGGCGATCGCGCGGTCAAGCGCGCCATCCCAGGCTGCACCGTTCGCGTCGATCACCTTGAGCGTGAACGGGCTGGCGGTGCGCGCCCAGTGATATCCGCCCCACGAGTGACCCGCGGACGCGACCCCGGCGAGCGCCATCAGAGCACCTGCCACGACCGCCCCAAGAACGATTCGAACCCTCATCACGCCCCCCGTTCGCCGAAGTTCCCTGCCGCTAGTGATGCTACTCCGAGCGTGCGGACTACGCCGCCATCCGTCAACTGCCCGGCGGGAGACCTCAGAATGCGTACCGCTCCTCGTGCCAGGGGTCGGCGTCGTTGTGGTACCCGTACCGCTCCCAGAAACCGGGCCGGTCGTCCGCGGTGAGCTCAATCGCGCGCAGCCACTTCGCGCTCTTCCAGAAATAGACCCCGGGGACGATCAGCCGGAGCGGCCAGCCGTGCTCGGGTGAGAGGGGCTCGCCGTCGGCGTGGGTCGCGACGAGCGCGCCTTCCTGGTCGAGCGCCGCGAGCGGCACGTTTGCGGTGAACCCGGCCTCGCAGTGTGCGATCACGAACCGCGCACTCGGGAGGGGCCGCACGAGTGCCGCGAGTGTCGGCCACGCGACCCCCGTGAACTCCGCGTCGAAGCGGCTCCAGCGGGTGACGCAGTGGATGTCCTGCGTGAGCGTTGTCTGCGGTAGGCCGAGGAACCCCTTGCGGTCCACCTGGAGTGGCTGCTCGACCTCGCCGAACACGCGGAAGTCCCAACCTGCGAGTCCCGGCGAGTACACCGGAACCTCACCGGCATGGAGGACGGGCCATGTGTCGGTCAGGTACTGCCCGGGCGGGAGCCGCGCCGGGTCGTACCCGGCTTCCGTGACCTTCCGTTCCGCTCTCGCTCTGAACACCCCGCTACCCTCGCCTCGATGACACCATCGACGGTACAGGCTGCGCCGAGACCAAGGGACCTCGTCTCGATCGCCGGTCGTGACGCCGCCGCCTATCTCAACCGGATGGTCTCGAACGAGGTGTTGGCGCTTCCGGTGGGTGAGGTGTGCGAGGCGCTGCTGCTTACTGCGAAGGCGCGGATCATCGCGCCGCTCGTCGTCTGGCGGCGTGCCGATGACGACTTCCTGCTCCTCACCGAACCGGGACTCGGCGCCGTCGTCGTGGCGACGCTCGTGCGTTCGCGGGTTGCCGCCCGCTGCACGATCGAACGTGCAGAGGGCTCATCGACGCTCCTGCTCGGGATGGCCGAGGGCGGTGTCCCGAACCGCGACTACGGGATCGCTGCGGTCGAGGTGATCGACGAGTCTGTCCCCGACGGCGTCCAGACGATCGCGGAGGAGGAGCTCGAGCGGCTCCGGATCCGTGCCGGCTCGCCGCGCTGGGGGGCGGAGCTCGACGAGACGGTGCTCCCCGCCGAGGCCGGCCTCGACGAGCGCGCGATCAGCTTCACGAAGGGGTGCTACCCGGGTCAGGAGCCGGTCGCCCGGCTGCGCCACCGGGGGCGCGTGAATCGGTCGCTCCGGGTGCTCGCGATCGAGGCAGCTGTCCCACCCTCCCGTGACACGCCGGTTCGGTTCGAGGGGAAGGACGTGGGCCGAATCACGAGCGCGGTGTGCGATCCGGAGCACGGGGTCGTCGCGCTCGCCTACGTCCGGCGCGAGGTTCCGGCCGACGGTGTGCTCGAGATCGACGGCGCCGAGGCGCAGATCATCGGGTAGAGCGGGTTCCGCCACGAGGGTGCCGCGGGAACGCGCCCGGCAGGATTCGAACCTGCGACCTCTGCCTCCGCAGGGCAGCGCTCTATCCCCTGAGCTACGGGCGCGGGGACGTGGAGTGTAGCGGCCAGACGTCGGTCAGAACGACGTCGGGGGGACGCCCGCGTAGGCGTCACGGAGGAGCCGTTCGAGCTCGGCCGCCGTCGGTTTCCGCGGTTCGGCCGGGGCGACGGCGAGCGCAAGCTCGTGTGCGCGCGGGAGCAGGCGCTCGTCGAGGCCGATCTCGCCGAGCCCTGCGGGAAGCGCGAGCCGCTCGCGCAGCCGCCAGAGAGCGGTTGCGCCGTCGGGCGCCCCGAGCGCCCGTTCTATCCGAGCCGCAGCATCCGGTGCAGCGGGCACGAGAAACGCGGTCACATAGGGGAGCACGATCGCGTGCGTTTCCGCGTGCGGGAGACCCATGCCACCGAGCACGTGGCAGAGCTTGTGGTGGAGCGCCACCCCGGCGGAGGCGAGCGTCAACCCGCCCAGCCACGCGCCGCGTAGCGCTTCCGCACGGGCATCGCCGTTCCCCGGGTCGCGGACGACTGCGGGGAGCGCATCAGCGAGCGTCCGGATCGCCTCCTCCGCGATCGCCGAGACGAGCGGGTTGGCGCCCGGCGCCCACAGCGCATCGACGCAGTGCGCAACTGCGTTCAAGCCGCTGGCGGCCGCAAGGCGCGGTGGCATCGTGCGCGACAGGTCGGGGTCGTAGACGACGACCCGCGGGACCACGACGGGGTCGCGGCCGGTCGTCTTCACATCGCCGTCGGTCATCCCCCAGATCGGCGTCATCTCCGAGCCTGCGTAGGTCGTGGGGATCACGACAATCGGGAGTCCGGTGGTGAGCGCAACCGCCTTCGCGAGCCCGGTCGAGGAGCCGCCACCGATCGCGACGAGACCGTCGGCGCGCGTCTCAGCCGCCCGCGCACGTGCCGCTGCGGCCGTGGCGACGGGGACGTGCATCGGCGTCCCGACGATCACCTCGATCGCGAGCGCACCGAGGATCGGCGCCAGGAGGTCCGCGTGGGACTGTTCGCCCGCGATCACGAGCACGCGACCGAGCCCGAGCCGCTCTGCCTCCTCGCGCGTCTCAGCGACGCGCCCCGCGCCGAACACGACGCGTCCCGGGAACGCCTCGTGGGTGAAGCGGTCGCTCATGCGCCACCGCTGTTCGTCGCGCGGAGCGTACGCAGCGTCTCGAGCTCGACGGCGGTCGGCGGAGCCGTTGTCTCGAGCGGCTCGCACACGCGGAGCGGCCATCCGGTCGCGGCGACCGCGTCCTCGGCGGTCACGCCGTCGTGGAGAGCGACGAGCTCGAGTTCGCCGTCCTCCCTCGGCTGCAGCACCCCGAGGTCGGTGATCACGACGAAGCGGTCGCGTCTGCCTTCGCCGGGGCCGAGCGAGGTCGTGAACGCGAGCCGTTCGACGAAGGTGCGGCGCGACTGTCGGAGCAGCACGATCACCCTCCCCGAACGCGCAGCGATCTCGGGTGCGCCCCCCGCGCCCGGGAGTCGGACGGTCGGCCGGGCGTAGTCCCCGATCACGGTAGTGTTGAGGTTGCCCCAGCGGTCGATCTCGGCCGCGCCGAGAAACCCCACATCGATCCGGCCGCCGCCGATCCAGTAGTTGAACATCTCGGGCACCGAGACGAGCGTGTCCGCGGTCGCGGCAAGGTCGTCGTCACCGATCGAGAGCGGGAGACGCACCGGCTTCGCGGCGATCGCACCCGATTCGTAGACCAGGACGCAGTCCGGGGCATGGAGCCTGCGCGCGAGATTCGCGGCCGCGTTCGGCTGACCGACCCCGACGAGACACACCTCGCCGTCGGTGAGCGCGCGCGCCGCGTTCACCACCATCACCTCGTCCGGGGTCGCGCTCATCCGCCCGCTCCACGGCCGATCGTTTCGTCGAGCCACCCGGCAAAGCGGTCGCGGTCGCGTGAGATCGCGTCCCACTCAGCGTAGTAGGCGTTGTCGCGGGTCGAGTACCCATCCGCGTACGAGGGCCACGAGCCACCGGGCGCCTCGCACACCGCGTCGAGCGTCCAGTGCGGGAGGAAGACAGAGTGCGGCCGCGGTTCGAGCACATCCACGACCTCCTCCACGGTGACGATCGCATGGCTCGCGGCAAGCACCGCCTCCTTCTGCACTCCCGCGATCCCCCAGAAGAGGACATTCCCGCGCCTGTCCGCCTGTTGCGCGTGGATCACCGCGACATCGGGTCGGAGCGCGCGCACCGCCGCGACGGTCTCGCCGGTGAACGGGCAACTGACGAAGGCGATCTCGGGGTTGACCGTCGGGAGGTCCGTCCCCTCGTATCCACGCAGCGTCCCGAACGGGAGGTGGCTCGCGCCAGCCGCGTACGCGTTCGCCATCCCCGCGTGCGAGTGCTCGACGATCTCGAGTGGTCGCGGCCAGCCGTGCTCGACCGCGTCGCGGAGCCGGTGGAGCGAGCCGACCCCCGGGTTTCCGCCATACGAGAACACGATCTTCCGGGCTCGGCCCGCGCCGATCAGCTGGTCGTAGAGGATGTCCGGCGTCATCCGGATCAGCTCGAGATCGGTCTGTCCCTGTCGGAGTACCTCGTGGCCCGCGACGAACGAGATGAGATGGGTGAATCCCTCGATCGCGAGGCTCGAACCGTCACGCACGTGGTCGGCGATCGCGTCTGCGAGCGGCCTGTGGATCGAGGACGTGTTCATCGGGTGCTCGCAGCGCGAGTGTTCCGCAGCATCGGCGTGACACTATCGCCCGCCGCCGCGCGCAGCCCGTCCTCGGCAACTTGACTGCACACGTTCAGCGGGGTTGAATACTCCGGCTCGCCCGGGCTCCGGGCGCATCGGGAATCGGCAGGGAGGAGCACACGGTGTTCGACGCACATGACCGTTTCGATTCGCTCTTCAGCACCCCGTTCGACCGGCGCACGCTCGTCAAGCGCACGGCCGCGGCGGGGGCTGCACTCACGCTCGCGCCGTGGGTCGCCACATCGGCGGCCTCGAGCTCGAGCCGCGTGATCAAGATCGGCTACGTCACGCCCCGCACCGGCCCGCTCGCGGCGTTCGGAGCGGCTGATGACTTCACCGTCGCGCAGATGAAGCGGATCTTCGCGAAGGGGATCAAGAGCGGCGGGAGCAGCTACCCCGTCGAGATCGTCCAGAAGGACGCCCAGTCGGATTCAAACCGCGCGGCGACCGTCGCGCAGGAGTTGATCCTCGACGACGAGATCGACCTGATGCTCGTCGGTGACACGCCTGACATCGTCAACCCGGTCTCCGACATCTGCGAGGCGAACGGCGTCCCGTGTGTCTCGTCGCTCGCTCCTTGGCAGCCGTACTTCTTCGGCCGCAAGGGCGATCCGGCGAAGGGCTTCAAGTGGACGTACCACTTCTTCTGGGGGCTCGAGGACATCATCGGGGTGTTCATCGACATGTGGAACCAGGTCCCGACGAACCACAAGGTCGGCGGCATCTTCCCGAACGACCCCGACGGCAACGCGTGGGGCGACCCGAAGCTCGGCTTCCCAGGACCGCTCGCGAAGGCCGGGTACAAGGTCGTCGATCCAGGCCGCTACCCGAACCTGAACGACGACTTCTCGGCGCAGATCGCGAAGTTCAAGTCGTCGAAGTCCGAGATCATCACCGGCGTCCCGATCCCGCCTGACTTCACGACGTTCTGGACGCAGGCCCTGCAGCAGGGCTTCCGCCCGAAGGTCGCGTCGATCGGCAAGGCGCTCCTGTTCCCGGCTTCCGTCGAGGCGCTCGGTGACCACGGCGCGGGCATGTCCACCGAGCTGTGGTGGAGTCCGTTCCATCAGACGAAGTCGTCACTCACAGGCCAGAGCGCCGCGCAGCTCAGTGCTCTGTGGGAGAAGACGACCAAGCAGCAGTGGACGCAGCCGATCGGCTTCGCCCACGCCCTGTTCGAGGTGGCCGCCAACGTGCTCAGCCGCGCCAAGGACATCGATGACAAGGAGTCGATCGTCGAGGCGATCAAGACGACGAACCTGAACACGGTCGTCGGCAAGGTCAACTGGAAGGGTGGCCCGGTCCCGAACGTCACGAAGACCGCCCTCGCGGGCGCTCAGTGGCAGAAGGGCAAGAAGCACAAGTACGAGCTGGTCGTCGTCTCCGCGAAGGGTGTCAAGGGGCTGAAGGCGCAGGGCAAGCTGCAGCCGATCTCGTACAAGTAGTAGAAGAAGGCCGATGCAGAGCCTGCTCGAGCTGCACGGCGTCACGAAGTCGTTTGGCTCGGTGCGAGTCGTCCAGGAAGTCAGCCTGGCGCTCGCACCGGGCGAAGCGCTCGGCGTGGTTGGGCCGAACGGAGCCGGAAAGACCACGCTTCTCAATCTGGTCGGGGGCGATCTGGCCGCGGACAGCGGTCGGATCGTGCTCGACGGGCGCGACGTCACGCATCTCCCTGGGCATCGCCGCGCCCGGGCGGGGATCGGTCGCACGTTCCAGATTCCACGCCCGTTCGGTGGGCTGACCGCGTTCGAGAACGTGCTGGTGGCGCACACGTACGGCCGTGAGGGGCGGACGGGCGGCGCGAGCGACGCCTGTCGCACCGCACTCGCCCGCACCGGCCTGCTCGACCGGGCCAACCGGCGCGCAGGGTCGCTGACACTGCTCGAGCGCAAGCGGCTCGAGCTCGCGCGCGCGCTCGTCACCGATCCGCGTGTCCTGCTGCTCGACGAGGTAGGGGGCGGACTGACGGAGCTGGAGGTCGGCCAGCTCGTCGCGCTGATCCGCGAGCTGCGCGAACAGGGGATCGCGATCATCTGGATCGAGCACATCGTCCACGCGTTGCTCGCGGTCGTCGATCGCCTGCTCGCGCTCGTGGAGGGCCGCGTGCTCGTCGTGGGCGACCCGAACGAGGTGATGCGCAGCCCGGAGTTGCGCGACGTGTACCTGGGGCGCGAGTTGTGAGCGCGCTGCTCGAGATCGAGGGGGTCGAGGCGCGTTACGGCGACTTCCAGGCGCTGTGGGGCGTGGACCTCACCGTGGAGGAGGGCGAGCGCATCGCCGTGATGGGCGCGAACGGCGCGGGGAAGTCCACACTCCTCTCGACCGTCACCGGGCTGTTGCCACCGTCCGCTGGGAGCGTCCGCTTCGACGGGCTCGACCTCGCAGGGATCGCCCCGCACCGTCGGCCGACGCTCGGGATCGCGCTCGTCCCCGAGGGGCGGCGGATCTTCGCGTCGCTCACGGTCGAGGAGAACCTGAAGATCGGTGCCCGCTGTGGCCGGAAGGGCCCGTGGACGACGAAGACGGTCGTCGAGGCGCTGCCGCTGCTCGACGGTCTCGGCTCCCGTTCCGGCGACACGCTTTCGGGCGGCCAGCAACAGGCGCTCGCGATCGGCCGGGCGCTGATGGCGAACCCGAGGCTCCTGCTGCTCGACGAGCTGTCGCTCGGTCTTGCTCCCATCGTGATCGACGGCCTCTACGACATTCTCGGGCACATCGGCGAGCAGGGAACGACGGTGGTGCTCGTCGAACAGGACGTGAAGCGCGCGCTTGCGGCGACCGACCGCGCGACCTGCCTGCTCGAAGGCAGGGTGTCGCTCCAGGGCCGCAGCGCAGAGCTGTCGCCCGAGGCGATCGTCGAGGCGTACTTCGGCCTGGGGCGCACGGCATGACCTGGCTGAACGCCGTCGTCCAGGGGATCCTGCTCGGCGGGCTCTATGCCCTGTTTGCGGCGGGGCTGTCGCTCGTGTTCGGGGTGATGCGGCTCGTGAACCTCGCGCATGGCGACCTGGGCGTCGTCGCAGCGTATGCAGCGCTGCTCCTCGCGGACCACGCGGGCCTCTCTCCGTGGCTCGGGCTCCTGGTGGTGGTTCCGGCGATGGCGGCTGCGGGTTTCGTCCTCCAGATCGGGGTCCTCAACCGGACGCTCGATTCGGATCTCGCGCCCTTGCTCGCGACGTTCGGCGTAGGCGTCGTCATCCAGAACGCGCTGCTCGAAGGGTTCTCGGCGGACACGCGGAGGCTGGAGTCGGGCGCGATCGAAACGGCGAGCATCACCGTCAACGACCAGATCGCGATCGGCTGGTTCCCGCTCCTGACGCTCGCGACGGCAGTCGTGCTCCTCGTCGGGCTCCAGTTCCTGATCCGCCACACTGGGCTCGGGCGGGCGCTGCGCGCCACCGCCGACGACCGCCATGTTGCGCCGCTCGTCGGCATCTCGAACGCTCGCGTGTACGGGATCGCGATGGCGATCGCGCTCGGTACCGCAGCGATCGCGGGGATGTATCTCGCGATGCGAACGAACTTCGACCCGAGTGCGGGGCCGGTGCGGCTGATCTTCGCGTTCGAGGCCGTGATCATCGGTGGCCTCGGGTCGTTGTGGGGGACGCTCGTCGGCGGGATCGTGCTCGGGGTGGCGCAGACGATCGGCGCCGAACTCAACCCGGGCTGGGGCGACCTCGCGGGCCACCTCGTGTTTCTCGCGATCCTGATGGTTCGCCCGACCGGGCTGCTCGGGGGGAGGCGGGCGTGAGGGCCACCGGTCTCGGCGTCCGACTCGTGCTCCTCGGGGGCCTGGTCGTGCTGCTCGCGTCGGTTCCGTGGTGGCGCTCGAGCTCGAACATGCGCGACCTCGTGGAGCTGTTCACGTTGCTCGCGCTCGCGCAGATGTGGAATCTGCTCGCGGGGTTCTCGGGGCTCGTCTCGATCGGCCAGCAGGCGTTCGTGGGGCTCGGTGCCTACGGGATCGTCGTGCTCACGACCGAGCCGCTCGGCATCCACCCATTCCTCGCCGTGCCGATCGCAGGGCTGATCGCTGCGGCGCTCTCCCTGCCGATGGCGGCGCTTGCATTCCGGCTGCGCGGTGGCTACTTCGCGATCGGGACGTGGGTGATCGCCGAAGTCGTGCGGCTGCTGACGCTGAACTGGCAGCACGTCGGTGGCGGTGACGGGACCACGATCCTTGCGGCCGCGTCGATCGAGCGCGGGATGCGCGAACGGTGGACGTACCTGATTGCACTCGCGCTCGCGGTGATGGCGGTGCTCGGCGCGTACGCGCTGTTGCGGTCACGGGTCGGTCTTGCGCTCGAGTCGATCCGTGACGACGAGATCGCGGCGCGCGCAATGGGTGTCGATGTCGTCAGGACGAAACTGGTCGTGTGGGTTGTGGCAGCGCTCGGCTGTGGCCTCGCGGGCGCGGTCGTCGCGCTCAACCTCCTCCGGGTTCAGCCCGAATCCGCGTACTCGATCAACTGGACGGCGTTCATGATCTTCATCGTCGTGATCGGCGGGATCGGCACGATCGAGGGGCCGATCCTCGGGACGATCCTGTTCTTCGTGTTGCAGCGGGAGCTCGCGCAGTACGGGTCGTGGTACCTGATCCTGATCGGCGCGATCGCCGTGGGTGTGGCGGTCTGGGCGCGCGGCGGGCTGTGGGGTCTCGTCGCGCAGCGGACACATGTGCGGCTATTCCCGGTGCAGCGCCGGCTGCGCGACTGAGCTACCGGTCGAGGATCGCCCGGAGCGCGCCGTCGAGCCTGGCGGTGCAGTCCTCCGCGACGGTGGCACTCCGCCACCCGACCACCATGTCGGGGCGGACGAGCAGACAGCCCGACTCGTCGATTTCACGCAGCCGCGCCCATTCGAAGTAGAGATCCTCAACGTCGCGCCCCGGGCCGATCACGGTGGTGGCGATCTCGATGCCGAGTTCGGCACCCACGGTCGCCGCAGCCTCGACCCACGCCTCGCCACCGATCCCGGTGAGGAGCGCGAACCGCCCCCTCCCCGCGAGGTCGAGCGTCGAGACTCGCTCGGTCGCACCCGGCCGCACCACCCAGCAGTGGGGTAGCCGGGCGCCAGGCCAGGTGGTCGGCTGGTAGTACAGCTCCGGGTCACGCGGGTTCACCGGTTCTGGTGACCCATCACCCACGACGGCCGAGGAGCGGTAGCGCTGGCCCAGTTCGACGCCGTGAGCGTTGAACTCCCAGTTCTTCCGATCGATCGCGCGTTGCAGCTTCGTGCGCGCCTCCGCGCCCTCCGGTGTCGCCTCCTTGCGGCTCTCCATGTTCCGCCGCATCTCGGCGGGATCGTCGGTCGAGAGCAGCCCGAACGCCTCGAAGATCGGGCCGAATTCCTCGATCGAGCGGTTCGACCGCAGCACGATCTGCTCACCGATCGGTGTCCGCTCGTCCTCGTAGCTCGCGAGTAGCCCGGGCCCCGCGTGGCCGCGGAGCGTCTCCGCGAGCTTCCAGGCGAGGTTGTAGGCGTCCTGCACCGACGTGTTCGACCCGAGCCCGTTGTTCGGCGGATGACGGTGCACCGCGTCCCCCATGCAGAAGACGCGGCCCTGCGAGTACCGGGTCGCGTACATCCGGTTGTTGCCCCAGAGCGCGATCGACAGCACCTCGACCGGGAGACTCTCGTCGCCGACGAGCGTGCGCACGATCCTGATCGCCGCCTCCTCATCGATCTCGGGCGGCGGCTGTGCGATGTCGTAGCCCCAGATGATCATCCACTCGTCCCACGGGTGGATGGTGCGCACCACGCCCATCCCGACCCCGCCGATCCGCGAACCGGGCTGGAGGACCCAGTAGAGGATGCTCGGGCGGTGGGCGACGTAGCGCGTCAGGTCGGCCCGCACCACAATGTTCATGCTCCCGGCGATCCCCATCTGGCCCTCCATCGGGAGCCCGAGTTGCTCCGCGATGACGCTGTTGCCGCCGTCCGCTCCGATCAGATAGCGCGAGCGGAGCGTCTCCTCGCGCCCGGTCACCCGGTCGCGCAGCGTCACGGTGACACCCTCCTCGTCCTGCTCGTGCGAGAGGTACTCGGCGTTGAAGCGGAACCGGGCGCCACGGGCCGCGGCGTGGGAGACGAGGATCGGCTCGAGCAGCGTCTGTGGGATGTCCACCGGAGTGCAGGGGCTCGCGAGCGTGTAGTCGGCCAGGCGTGCGGGGTGCGTCCCCCAGGTGTGGTGTCGCGCCAACTCCTCCCCCGCGAGGCTCGTGCAGAACACCGTGTCGCCCATCAGGTGCTGCGGGGTCGCCTTCTCGAGCACGTCCCGTTCGACCCCGAGGTCACGGAATACCTGCATCGCCCCCTGGTTCGTGATGTGGGCGCGTGGTGTGTTCGCGGTCCACCCGTACTTGGTCAGCACCACCGTGTCCACGCCGTAGGTGGCGAGCGCGAGCGCCGAGGTCGCGCCCGCAGGGCCCGAGCCGACCACGATCACATCGGTGTCGAAACCGCGCACGCGGCCGCCCGTCAGTCGCCGGTCGCGGGGACGAGGACGAAGTCGGTCTCGAGCGAGAACCAGGCGCCCTCGATGCCCGCGGGCCGTTCGGCATCGTCCGGGTCGCGCGACACGAAGTCGCGGATGAGCGACGGCTTGACGCCGAACACGACGTCGGAGTCGAGGTGGGTGCTCTCGCGGTCGAACAGGTGGGTGACGACCGTCTCGTGCCCCCCCGCGCTCACGATCACGTGGAGGTGCGCGGGCCGCCAGGCGTGTCGCCCGGTCGCCGCGAGCATCTTCCCCACCGGGCCGTCGTCCGGGATCGTGTAGTCGGTCGGGCGCACCGCGACGAACGCGAACCCCCCGTCCTCGCGGGTCGTGAACAGCCCGCGCAGATTGTGGGGGTTGCCGTCTGGCTTCTGCACCTGGTAGAGGCTGTCGTCCCCGTTCTGCCAGACGTCTAGGCGGGCGCCCGCGATCGGCGTCCCATTGAGCGAGAGCACCCGCCCGCGCACGAAGACCGGTTCCCCCGCTGGCTCTTCGATGATCGAGTCCCCGTAGGGCCGCTCGGGGGAGGCCGCCGCCCAAAACGGGCCGAGCACCGTCGACTCCGTGCCGCCGCCCGCCCGATCGTGGTTGACCGCGTCCACGAGCATCGAGAAGCCGAGCGTGTCCGAGAGGAGGATGAACTCCTGCCGCACCTCGTCGGTGATGTGGCCGGTGTCGGTCAGGAAGCGGATCCCCGCCTCCCACTCCTTGCCCGTCAGGCCGACCTCGACCGCGAACCCGTGGAGATGGCGAACGAGCGCCCGCATGATCTCCAGGAGTCGCTCGTCCTCGCACCCCGCGAAGGCGGCGAGCACACCCGCGGTGATGTCGGCGGGGGAGGTGGCGTCGGCGTCGTGGGTCATCGTGGGATGTTCGCACGGCGCATGCGTGCGTCGCAGGCGAACGTCGCAGCGGGCGGCAACCTTGTCAAGGTTCCCGGGCGCGATAGGCTCGCGCTGGCCCGACGAGGCGCAACCGACGACGCGAGGGAGCATGTGATGACCGCGATCCGCCGCAACCACCACCTGACGCTCTCGACGGGCGGAGCGCAGGAGGACTACGACTTTCACGCACGGGTGCTCGGGCTGCGGTTCATCAAGAAGACCGCGCTCTACGACGGCACCTCGCCGATCTACCACCTCTACTACGGAAACGCGGACGGCGACCCCGGGACGATCATCACCTCCTTCCCCGTCCGCCACCTTGGCCTCATGGGCCGCGCCGGGTCGAACCAGGTCAAGTCGGTCGATCTCTCGGTGCCCGCGTCATCGCTCGACTGGTGGTCGAACCGGCTCGGCGAGCACGGGATCCGCTGGGAGGCTGCCGAGCGCGCGGGCGCGCCGCGGATCCACTTCGCCCACCCGTGCGGGATCGAGTACTCGTTCGTCGGCGAGGACAACGACGCCGCGTACGGCAGGCCGTGGGGCGGGAACGGCGTCCCGGTCGAACGCGCGATCCGTGGCACCTACGGCGTCACGATCTCGGTCCTCGACCTCGACCCAATGCACCACTACCTCACGGTCGGACACGGGGCGACCGTCACGGATGAGAGCGCGGAAACCCGCCGCTACGAGATGGGGGATGGGGTCGGCCGGGTCATCGATCTCCTGCACGAACCGGATGTGCGGCCGGGCACCTGGCACTTTGCCGAGGGGACAGTGCACCACGTCGCCTACGACATCGGCAACGCCGAGGCGCAGGAGAAGGCGAAGTTCCACGTCGAGGGGATCGGGTACACCGACGTGACCGAGATGAAGGATCGCGGCTACTTCTGCTCGACGTACAACCGCTCACCCAGCGGCGCCCTCGTCGAACTCGCGTGGTCGAAGCCGGAAGGGTGGACGATCGACGAACCCGCCGACCAGCTCGGCAAGGGGTTCATGGTTCCCCCCGTATTCGCGCACATGCGCGACGAGATGATGGCCACGCTCGAGCCGATCAACACCGATTGAGCACCGCGAGTCTCACCGCGGGCAGCCGTCCTGACGAGGCCCGCGCCGGCGCGATTATGGTGCACGGGCGCGGGGGAACGGCCGAGGGAATGCTCGCCGGTCTGGTCTCGGCGCTCCCGCGCGATGTGGCGTACCGCCTGCCGCAGGCGGTCGGTTCGAGTTGGTGGCCGCAGCGGTTCAACGTGCCGCGCCACGAGAACGAGCCGTGGCTCGGGGCGGCGCTCGCAACGATGGACCGCGAGGTCGAGGCGCTCCTCGCTGGGGGTCTGCCGCTCGAGCGGATCGTGCTCGTCGGGTTCTCGCAGGGCGCCTGCCTCGTGGCCGAGTGCCTCGCGCGCAAACCGCAGCGGGTCGGTGGCGCGGCCGTGCTGACCGGTGCGCTCGCCGGTGCCGACGACGAGTGGCGCGGCCCCGACGGACGGCTCGATGGGGTCCCCGTCGCGTTCACCACCAGTTCGCTCGACACGTGGGTGGCGGTCGAGCGTGTCCGCTCGTCCGCGCAGGCATTCCGTGACGCAGGCGCTGCGGTGACGCTCGAGATCGATGACGATCCCGAGCACCGGATCGGCCCACACGCGTTTGCGGCTGTCGAGCGGCTGCTGGCGGGGGTAGGCGCTCCGTGAGGCACGCGGTCGTCCTCTCCGCAGTCCGTACGCCGGTCGGCCGCTACGGCGGTGGACTCGCGGAGATCCGTCCCGACGATCTCGCGGCGCTCGCGGTCGCGGCCGCGGTCGAGCGGGCCGGAGTCGAGGCGTCGGCGATCGACGACGTCTGGCTCGGCTGTGCGAACCAGGCGGGCGAGGACAACCGCAACGTCGCCCGTTTCGCCGCGCTCCTCGCGGGCCTGCCGGAGACGGTTCCGGGGGTGACGGTCAACCGGCTGTGCGCCTCGGGACTCTCGGCGATCGCGGCCGCGTCCGCAGCGGTGATCGCGGGTGACGCGGATGTCGTCGTCGCGGGCGGGGTCGAGTCGATGACGCGTGCGCCGCTCGTGACCGCGAAGCCCGACGCGCCCTGGGCGCGGGGCGAGCGACCGCTGTACGACACGACGCTCGGCTGGCGGTTCGTCAACCCGCGCTACGCGGAGCAGTTCTCGAGCGAGCCGATGGGCTCGACCGGTGAGAACGTCGCGGAGCGATGGGGGGTGAGTCGGGAGGAGCAGGACGCGTTCGCGCTCACCTCGCAACAGCGTTGGGCGGCCGCACACGAGGCAGGCCGCTTCGCGGACGAGTTGCTCCCGGTGGCGGGTCTCGAACACGACGAGCATCCCCGCCCGGGTACGACCGTGGCTGCGCTCGCAGGGCTGCGCGCCGCGTTTCGCGAGGGCGGGACGGTGACCGCGGGGAACTCGAGCGGGATCAACGACGGGGCGGCGGCGCTGGTGATCGCGAGCGACGACTGGGCACGCGCCCACGGGCTCGAACCGCTGGCGCGTTTCGCCGGGTCGGCCGCCGCAGGTGTCGATCCTGCGGTGATGGGGATCGGACCCGTGCCTGCCGTCCGCAAGCTGCTCACCCGAGCGGGGCTCGAAGCGGGCGATCTCGATCTCGTGGAACTGAACGAGGCGTTCGCGTCCCAGGCGATCGCGGTGATCCGCGAACTCTCACTCGACCCGGATCGGGTCAACGTCAACGGTGGCGCGATCGCGATCGGCCATCCGCTCGGGATGAGCGGGGCACGGCTCGTCGTCACGCTCATGCATGAGCTGCGCCGCCGCGGTGGCCGCTGGGGACTCGCGACGCTGTGCGTCGGAGTCGGCCAGGGCCAGGCCGCGCTGTTCGAGCGCGTCTGACGCACCTTCCGTCGCCGTAGACTCCGACCGTGCCGCTCTGGCTCTCAGAAGAGGATGTCGCGTCGCTCGCGACCCCGGCCGATGCGGTCCCGGTGATCGAGGACTGCTTCCGCCGGATGGCTGCGGGCGAGGTCGAGCTGATGCCGCGTCGCCGTTTCGGCATCGACGGCGGGTACTTCGCGGTGATGGCTGCAGCCGATCGCGGACTCGGTGTTGCGGGGCTCAAGAGCTACACGGTCGTCGAGGGAAAGCTCGCGTTCGTCGTCTGCCTGTTCGATCTCACCACCGGGGAGCTCGCCGCCACGATCGCGGCCGACCGGCTCGGTCAGATCCGGACCGGCGCGGCGAGCGGGGTTGCAGCGAAACATCTCGCGCGCACAGGTGCGACGAGCATCGGGATCTTCGGCGCAGGGTGGCAGGCCCACTCCCAGCTCGCTGCGATCCGCGCGGCGGTCCCCACGCTCGAGCGCGTGGTCGTCTCCTCACGCACGCGCGAACGCACCGAGTCCTTCGCACACGCCAACGGGGCCGAGGTCGCCGAGACCCCCTCCGATGCGGCCGCATGCGACATCGTCGTCACGGTCACGACCGCTGACGATCCGGTGCTGCGTGGCGAGTGGCTGCGCGAGGGCGCGCTCGTGATCGCGGTCGGCGCGAACGACCCGCGCAAACGGGAACTGGACGCGCAGGTGATTCCGCGCGCATCGTTCGTCTGTTGCGACTCGATCGAGGACGCAAAGCTCGAATCCGGTGATCTGATCGAGCCGATCGCCGCTGGGAAGCTCGACTGGCTCGAGGTGCACGAGTTGCACGAGGTCGTCGCGGGAGAGGTCGTGGGCCGCCAGTCGGATCGCGACATCGTCGTGTTCAAGTCGAACGGGATCGCGCCGTGGGACATTGCGCTCGCCCACGAGCTCGTCCGGCGCGCGCGCGAGCGCGGCGTCGGCCACACGCTCTAGGGCTCGCTACTCGACGAAGTCGATCGAGACCGGACCGGGGAAGGCGCCGAGTGCCTCGCCGCGTTTGAGCAGCTCGCGCACCGCCTGCCGCCCCTCCGACCCGTAGTCCTCGGTCAGGTCGTTGACGTACATCCCGACGAAGCGGTCGGCGATCGCGGCGTCGATCCCGCGACCGAACTGGAGCGCGTATTCGAGTGCCTCGCTCCGGTTCTCGAGCCCGCAGCGGATCGCGTCGCGGAGCACCGCCGAGACATCGTGGACACGTGCCACGTCCCGGCGCACCGTGTTGACACCGAGCGGGAGCGGAAGACCGGTTTCGAGCAGCCACCACTCCCCGAGATCGAGGGCCCGGTGGAGTCCCATCTGGGCGAATGTGAGTTGCCCCTCGTGGATCAGCAGCCCGAGGTCGGCACGGCCGCTCGCGACCTCGTCCGGGATCTGCTCGAACGGCAGCTCGCGGTAGGGGAAGTCGCCGAGCACGAGCCGAAGCGCGAGGAACGCGGTCGTCATGCGGCCGGGGACGACGATCTCGCGCCCGCGGAGGTCCTCGACGGTGAGAGGCTGGCGCGCCACGACAATCGGGCCGTACCCGGAGCCGATGCTCGCGCCGTGCGGGAGGAGTGCGTAGTCCTGCTGGACGAACGGGTATGTGGCGAGCGAGATCGCGGTCACCTCGAGCCGTCCCTCGCGCGCCCACTGGTTCAGCGTCTGGATGTCCGCGAGTACCTGCTCGAACTCGAACCCGCGGGTGTCCACGAGATCGGTCGTGAGCGCCCAGTACATGAACGCGTCATCGGGGTCAGGGCTGTGGCCGACGCGGATCCTCACGGACGCGCGACCGTACCAGCGTGCGTCGCGCGGGGCGGCAGCAACCGACGGCCTCTGGCGTTGCGTGGCATGATCCGCAGGCGATGCTGAAGAACCTGTTCTCGTTTCTCTCCCAGTCCTCGGGTGCAGAGGAGCGGGTGGCGCAGTACGTGATCCGCGAGCACGACCGTGGTCGGTCGCTCGCAGAGATCCTCGAGGACAAGTACGTGGTGAATCGGCTTACGTCCCCGGCGCAGCGCGCGCGCTTGCTCGACCGCCCGGAGATCCTCCGCGCTGTCGGCGGCGACATGGCCGAAGCGGCAAAAGCCGCTCAGCGGTAGCAGCCGGAACTCCCGGCTCGGCCGCCTCGCGCGCCGATCGGCGTTCGAGGGCGTCGCATCGCACCCGAGATCTGCGGATCGCGCTTGCGTTGACCTTTCGACGGACGCGCGCGTGACCGAAGCGATCGCGGAACACGCCGATCCGACCGTTCGAGAACAATGCTCGCTGTGACTAGAGACGTCGCCGCATACCTGGGTCCCGAGGCGCGAGCCCGGGTCGGGATCGACCGCATGCTCGAAGCCTCAGGGTGGACGGTGCAGAGTGCCGACGCGGTGAACCTCGGCACTTCGCGCGGGGTTGCGGTGCGGGAGTTCGTGATGAGGCCGCCCCACGGCCGGGCGGACTACCTGCTGTTCCTCGAAGGCCGCGCCGCCGGGGTGATCGAGGCGAAGAAGGAGGGTGAGACCCTGACGGGGGTCGAGTGGCAGAGCGCCCGCTACGCCGACGGGCTGCCGGACGCTCTCGTGCCCGCGGTCGAGGGCGGCTTGCCGTTCGTGTACGAGTCGACCGCGACGGAGACTCGGTTCACGAACCGCCTCGACCCCGACCCGGCGAGTCGGCCGGTGTTCTCGTTCCACCGGCCCGAGACACTGATCGGCTGGCTCGACGAGCGGCGACGCCACCCGCTCGCGCCGACACTCCGACACCGCGTCCGTGCGACGCCCGACCTGCAGCCCACCGGACTCTGGCCGGCGCAGCACACGGCGATCACGAACCTGGAGGCCTCTCTGGCGCACGGCCTGCCGCGGGCGCTGATCCAGATGGCGACCGGCTCGGGCAAGACGTTCACCGCAGCGAACGTCGCGTACCGCCTGATCAAGCATGCAGACGCCCGCCGGATCCTGTTCCTGGTCGACCGGGCGAACCTGGGGCGGCAGACGCTGAAGGAGTTCCAGGGGTTCACGACGCCCGATGACGGCCGGAAGTTCACCGATCTCTACAACGTGCAGCACCTCGGCTCGAACACGATCGACCCGGTGTCCCGTGTCTGTATCTCCACGATCCAGCGGGTCTATTCGATCCTCCGCGGTGACGCGGAACTGGACGCAGAGCTGGACGAGCGCTCCGCCTACGAGCTGGCGGCCGAGGCGGTGCCGGTCGAATACAACCCCGCGGTTCCGCCGGAGATGTTCGACGTTGTGATCGTGGATGAGTGCCACCGCTCGATCTACGGGAACTGGCGGCAGGTACTCGACTACTTCGACGCATTCACGGTCGGTCTGACGGCTACACCGAACAAGCAGGCGTTCGGGTTCTTCAACCAGAACCTCGTGATGGAGTACGGGCACGAGCAGGCTGTCGTCGACCAGGTCAACGTCCCCTTCGACGTGTACCGGATCCGCACCCGGATCACCGAGCAGGGTTCGACGATCGACGCGGGGATCGTGACCGAGTTTCGCGACCGGCAGACCCGCAAGGCCCGCTGGGAGACGCTCGACGAGGATCTCGACTACACCGCGGCCCAACTCGACCGCGACATCGTGGCCCGCGACCAGATCCGAACCGTGCTCGAGGCCTTCCGCGACAAGCTCTTCACCGAGATCTTCCCCGGCCGCAGCGAGGTGCCGAAGACGCTGATCTTCGCGAAGGACGACGCCCACGCTGACGAGATCGTCCAGCTCGCGCGCGAAGTGTTCGGCAAGGGCAACGACTTCGCGGCAAAGATCACCTACAAGGCGACGGGCAAGAAAGCCGACGAGCTGATCGCCGCCTTCCGCAACGCCTACAACCCGCGCATCGCGGTGACCGTCGACATGATCGCCACCGGCACCGACGTGAAGCCACTCGAGTGCGTGTTCTTCCTGCGCTCGGTCAAGAGCCGCACGTACTTCGAGCAGATGAAGGGCCGCGGTGTCCGCGTGATCGACGAGACCGCCTTCCAGGCCGTCACCCCTGACGCGAAGGCGAAGGAGCGGTTCGTGATCGTCGATGCGGTTGGCGTCACCGAGAGCGAACTGGTCGACACCGTCCCGCTCGACCGCGCTCCCACCGTCCCGTTGGAGAAACTGCTCACCCAGGTGTCGTTTGGCGACCGCGACCCGGAGGTCGCCTCCTCGATCGCCGCGCGCCTCTCGCGACTCGACCGCCGTCTCGGGAAGGACGAACGAGCCGAACTTAGGGTCCTCGCTGGCGGTCGCACGCTGAAGGAGATCGCGTCCGAGATCGTCACCGCGCTCGACCCCGATCGGCAACTCGCGGCCGCGCGCGCGACCGCAGGTGGCGTCGATCCCGTCGCCGAGCAGATCGTCGATACCGCCCGGCGGCTGCTCGACGAGGCGCTGGCCCCGCTCGCCACCAGCCCCGACCTGCGGCGGCGGCTCGTCGATCTCCGCCGCATGCACGAGCAGGCGATCGACGAGACCTCCACCGACGAGGTGATCGACGCTGGCTACTCCGCCGACGCCGCCGATCTCGCCCGGCGGACCGTCGAATCATGGGAGCGCTTCTGTGCGGACAACCGCGACGAGATCACCGCGCTCGAGATCCTCTACGCCCGCCGCCAGCCGCAGCGGCTCACCTTCCGCGAGGTGAAGGAGCTCGCCCTCGCGATCGCGCGCCCACCGCACGGTTGGACGCCCGAGCGGCTGTGGTCCGCCTACGAGCAGCTCGACCGCTCGAGAGTCCACGGCTCCGGCGGGCGCGTCCTCACCGATCTCGTCTCGCTCGTCCGCGTTGCGCTCCACTACGACGAGGAGCTCGTTGCCTACCCCGATCTGGTGCGCGAGCGCTACCGCGCCTGGCTGCTCCAGCAGGAGAACGCCGGGCGCATGTTCAGCGGGGAGCAGCGCGCCTGGCTCGACCGGATCCGTGACCACGTCTCCGCTTCGCTCGCGATCACGGCCGAGGACTTCTCCCTCACGCCGTTCCTCGAGGCGGGCGGGCTCGGGCGGGCGGCCCAGGTGTTCGGCGACGGGCTCACGCCTCTGCTCGCGGAGATCAACGAGGCGCTCGCCGCGTGAGCTGGATCGCTGCTCGGCTCGACGAGGTTGCGGAGATCGTCCTGGGCCAGTCCCCGCCGGGGAGTTTCTACAACGCCGATGGTGAAGGTCGGCCCTTCTTCCAGGGCAAGGCTGAGTTCGGCGACCTAACGCCCACGGTTCAGAAGTGGACAACCGCTGGGTCCAAGTTCGCACGCGCAGGCGATGTGCTGCTGTCCATACGCGCCCCCGTTGGGCCTACGAACCTCGCTCCAACCGACTGTGTTATCGGCCGCGGGCTTGCGGCCGTCAGGCCTCTTGGAGGTATCGACTCCCGCTACGTGCTGTGGGCGATCCGGGCGTCAGTCCGCAGCCTTGCAGAGCTTGGGACGGGTTCTACGTTTGAGGCAGTAAACGGCAACCAGGTGAGGGCTCACACGATCGCAGTCGCGCCGCTCGCCGAGCAGCGGCGGATCGTGGCGGCGATCGAGGAGCACTTCTCCCGCCTCGACGCCGCCGACGCCTCCCTCTCAGCCGCCTTCCGCCGCCTTGATGCGCTGCGTCGCAGCGCTGTAGTGGACGCGATCGGTGATGACTGGATGACTCGCCGGATGGAACGTCTCGGCGATGGAAGCCGACACGCACTCGCGATCGGGCCGTTCGGAAGCAACCTCAAGGTCAGCGACTACGCGGATTCCGGGGTTCCACTGATCTTCGTTCGAGACATCCGCCGCAGGGCGTTCGGCGGACCGGGAACGCGGTTCATATCGGCCGAGAAAGCCAAGGCGCTGGCCGCGCACCAAGTCCGTGCAGGCGACCTGCTCGTTACGAAGATGGGAGACCCGCCTGGAGATGCTGCGGTCTATCCGAGTAATAGGCCGCCCGCCGTGCTGACGGCGGACTGCATCAAGGTGACCCCATGCAACGAGGCCGAGGCCGCCTATCTGGCATTGACATTTGTGCTGCATGGCGTGAGAACGCAGATCGCTCGGATTACGAGCGGGGTCGCGCAGAAGAAGGTGTCTCTCGCCAGGTTCAAGACCGTCGAGATCCCGGTCCCGCCCCTTGACGAGCAGCGCCGGATCGTGGCGCGGATCGAGGAGCAGCTCTCCGCGATCGATGCTGCGCGCGCCGCGATCGAGCGGGCACAGGCGCGCTCCCGGATGCTCCGCCGTGCGATCCTCGAGCGCGCGTTCCGTGGCGAGCTCGTCACGCAGGCCCCGGCCGACGAGCCGGCCGAGGCGCTCCTCGCCCGCATCCGCGCGGAACGGGCCATGTCCGAGAGGGCGACTGGCGGACACCCACGCCGACGTGCGACCATGTCGGGATGACGACCGCCGCCACAGACGATCTGCGCTTCGCAGCGCCGCTCTACACGCTCAACGAGGCGGCTCGCTTCCTCGGCGTGCCGACGTCGACGTTCGCGACCTGGGCGCGGGGCTATGTGCGTCAGCCCCCGGCTCGCCCCCCAGTCCATGGCGCTGCTCTCGTCACGAGCGTCGATGCCGACTGCGGCTTTCCGAGCATCCCGTTCATTGGGCTAGCCGAGGGGATGGTGCTCGCGGCGTTCAGGCGTGGGGGCGTGAGCATGCAACACATCCGCAAGGCGGTCGCGATCCTCGACCACGAGATCGGCATCGCGCACGCCCTCGCATCACAGAAGGTCTACACGGACGGCGCCGTGATCCTGTTCGACTACGCAGGCGCGCAGCACGACGACGAGCTCGCGGGTCTGACGGAGGTCGTCTCGCAACAGCGGGTGTTCGCACCGATCGTGCAGGCGTACCTGAAGCGCATCGAGTACGGAACCGACGGGTGGGCTACGCAACTCGCCTCGCCGACCACCCGCGAGCCCGTCGTAGTGATCGATCCTCTGCGAGCGTTCGGCCAGCCGATGTTCATGCGCGGTGCAGCGCCGGTCGAGAGCGTCGTCAGCCGCTGGAAGGCTGGGGAGTCGCTCGATCACGTCGCACGGGACTTCGGCGTCCCGGCCGCTGACGTCGAGGAGTACCTGCGTGCCGCACTCCCCGTCGCCGCCTGAGTTCTTCATCGACAGAAGCCTCGGTGCACGCGACGTTGCCGATGCGCTCCGCGACGCGGGATGGGTCATCCGCACGCACCGCGAGGTCTTCGGAGGCCGCGACGAGGCGGTTGAGGATGTGGAGTGGCTCACGCTCTGCGGCAGCGAGCAGTGGCCGGTGCTCACGATGGATCGCCGCATCCGCTACCGCCCGGCCGAACTTGCGGCAATCCGCCGCTTCCGTGTGAAGGCGTTCGTGTTGGCGAGCGGCAACCTTGCCGCCGCCGAGCAGGCAGAGCGGCTCATCCGACACCGGCAGCGCATCGAGGCCGTGTGCGAAGATCCGGGGCCGTTCCTCTACACCGTGCACAAGATGCGGATCACGCGAGTTCGGCTGGCATGAGCGCACAGCACGGCCTCGTCCAGCGCCTGTGGAGTTACTGCAACGTCCTGCGCGACGACGGGCTCTCGTACGGCGACTACCTGGAACAGCTCACCTACCTGCTGTTCCTGAAGATGGCGGACGAGCAGACGCGGCCGCCGTTCTCGCGCCCGGCGATCGTGCCGGCGGAGCTCGGCTGGCAGTCGCTACTCGAGCGCGATGGCGACGCGCTCGAGGTGCACTATCGGCACGTCCTCACCGAGCTCGGGCGGAAGCCGGGGATGCTCGGGGTGGTGTTCCGCAAGGCGCAAAACCGGATCCAGGATCCGGCGAAGCTTCGCCGCCTGGTCGCCGACCTGATCGACCGCGAGGCCTGGCTGACGCTCGACATCGACGTGAAGGGCGACGCCTACGAGGGGCTGCTCGAGAAGAATGCCGAGGACGTGAAGTCCGGCGCCGGGCAGTACTTCACGCCACGGCCACTGATCCGGGCGATCGTGGAGGTGATGCAGCCGCAGCCCGGGACGCGGATCGCCGACCCGGCCTGCGGCACAGGCGGCTTCCTGCTCGCAGCGCACGAGTCGATCGCGAAGAGCGGGCTGCTCGACCCCGACGAGAAGTGGCACCTGCGCTACGAGGCGGTGCGGGGCTGGGAGATCGTCGACAACACCGCGCGGCTGTGTGTGATGAACCTGCTCCTTCACGGGATCGGTGACGAGGAGCACGAGAGCCCGATCGCTGTCGAGGATGCGCTCAAGTCCGACTCGGGCGAGAGGTTCGAGATGGTGCTCACGAACCCGCCGTTCGGTCGGAAGTCGTCAATCACGTTCGTGAGTGACGAGGGGGAGGTCGCCCGCGACGATCTCGTGGTGGTGCGCGACGACTTCTGGGCGTCAACCTCGAACAAGCAGCTCAACTTCGTGCAGCACGTCAGAACGATGCTTGCGATCAACGGTAAGGCAGCGGTCGTCGTGCCCGACAACGTGCTGTTCGAGGGAGGCGCGGGGGAGACGGTGCGTCGGCGGCTGCTCGAGGAGTGCGACGTGCACACGCTGCTGCGCCTGCCCACCGGCATCTTCTACGCCCAGGGTGTGAAGGCGAACGTCCTCTTCTTCGACCGCAAGCCCGCCGCCGAACAGCCGTGGACGCGCGAGTTGTGGGTGTACGACCTCCGCACCAATCAGCACTTCACGCTCAAGCAGAACCCGCTTCACCGCGAGCACCTCGACGAGTTCGTCAGCTGCTTCCAGGCCGGCGACCGTGCAAGCCGCGTGGAGTCGGAGCGGTTCAGGCGGTTCGGTTACGACGAGCTCGTCGCGCGAGACAAGGCGAGCCTCGACATCACGTGGCTCAAGGATCTCTCCCTCGAGGGCGCCGAGAACTTGCCACCACCCGGCGCGATCGCTCGAGAGATCGTCGAGGAACTCGAGTCGGCGTTGGCGGAGCTTGCCGCGCTCGCCGAGTCGCTCGCAAGCGGGCCGAACGCCTGAGCGACACAGGCCGCCCGCGCTCACGTGGGCCGCGACCCTGCGCCCACTCCGCGCGGAACGTGATCCCCCGGGCGACGAATACACGTAGACGGCGGCGCTGCCGAAGGTCGCGCAGCCGACGCTGATCCCCGTCGGCTGGAGCGCCGACGCGGACTAGGGCATCGGAGCAACCGCGGAGAACGCGGCGCAGAACTCGTCCACGGTCATGATGCGGGTCTCGCAGAGTTCCTCCAGATGTGCTCGGGTCTCACCTGTCTTTCCGATGAATCCCTTCACGTCGTTCGAGACGAGGATGTCGTGTCCCGACCGCACGTGCGCCTCCAGCATCAGGGCGTCGCGGAGTTGATGCATCTCTCCGCACGAGCGCTCACCTCCGAGTTGCGGCTTGGACGACTTGTCGTTCCGCATCATCCCGAGGATCCGCTGGAGGAGCGCCGCGGACTCGTTGCCGCCCAGAACGGCCATGCCGACACGTGACTCGTCCAGAATCGCCGTCTCGTCGATCACAGCCAGCGACGACCAATCGAACACAGCCGATGCAGTCGGCCGCTGAGTATCGGTCGATCCTTCCGGGATTCCGCTGCTCGCCATCTGGCCGAAGTTCTCCCTCTGAGTGACGGTCGTCATCACGAACTCGATCCCCAGACCCGCGGCGCTCGCCCGAAGCCGATGCATGTCGCCCGCGACCACGCTCGTGTCGATTGTCACCCGAAGCATCCCCGCAAGAGTAAATCTGCCCCCGGCTCTTGCGCGATCTCCCGCACGCTCGGCTGGGCGCGGTAGCCCGGCATACGCTTCGCGGAGGCGCGCGGCCGCTCGCTCACTCCGCGCGGAACGTGATCTCCTGCGCGCCCTCGAGGAGGAACTTGCGGCCCAGGGTGTAGAGGTTCTCGTTCCCCTCGACCACCGTCGCGAAGTGGTTCCCCGCGAGCTGCCCTGCCTTCGAGGCGAAGCTCACGTACCCGTACGCGAGCAGGATCTCGGTCTCCGACACCCCGCCCGGGTAGAGGATGATCTCGCCCGGATGCGGGTAGCAGGTCGCGTTCTCGGGCCCGAGTCCCAGGTCGAGATCGCCGAACGGGATCCAGCCCGCCTCCCCTGACCAGCGGACGTGGATGATCCGCGACTCCAGCGGCAGCAGGCGCCGGAACGCGGCCACCGTTTGCGGTGCCGCCTCGTCTTCGAGACGCGCCTTGAACGTGAACCCACCGGCCGTGATCGTGATCATCGTGACTCCTTCGCGCTGGTCGAGACGTAGGTGGAGACCGCACGGATCTCCTCATTGGTCAACCGGTCCGAGAAGTTGGGCATCCCGCCGATCCCGCTGATGATCGCGCGCGCGACGCGGCCCGGTGAGGGAGCGAGCTCATCGAGGTTTGGCCCGACAGCACCTGTCGCTCCCGCGGCGGCGAGCGTGTGGCAGGTCCCGCACCCGGCCTCCTCGAACACCTCTGCTCCCTGGGCGGCGAGGACAGCGGCCGTGGGGGCTCCGGGCTCTTCGGCAGGGCGGAACGCGAGCGCCAGCGCGACGACGGCGACCGCGCCCACGGCGAGCATCCACCAGTGGGTCCGCCCCCGGTGGCGCAGGTTGAAGAAGAGCCGCGCCCACGCCCCGATCGCAACAAGCGCGAGCAGCGCGAGCCATCCGCGGTCGCCCGCCGTAAGAAACGTGAAGTGCCCCGCGAGCATCACGAGCAGCACCGGGAGCGTCAGGTAGTTGTTGTGGATCGACCGCAGCTTCGCCTGAATCCCCGGGGCGGGGTCGGGATCGCGCCCCGCTTCCTTCGCCCGGATCAGCTCCCAGTGCGCGGGGATGATGTTGAAGAGCACGTTTGCGGACATCACCGTCCCGATCATCGCCCCCACCTGCAGCCAGGCCGCGCGTGGGGCGAAGAGCTCGGTGGAGCCCCACGCGGAGACGGCAATGAGGACAGCGAGCACCGGCCAGATGATCCGCCCGTCGGCCGTCAGCCGACACAGGACGTCGTAGGCGACCCAGGCGGCGACGAGGAGCACGATGCTCACCGCGATCGTCGCCCACTCGGACAGTCCAGCGGGGCCGACGAGCGTCGCGCCCGCATCGACGTAGAAGAGGACGATGATCAGCGCGAACCCGGAGAGCCAGGTCGTGTACGCCTCCCACTTGAACCACGCGAGGTGGTCGGGGAGGGCGCGTGGCGCCACCGTGAACTTCTGCACGCGGTAGAAGCCGCCCCCGTGCACCTCCCAGAGTTCGCCGCCGACGCCCTCGTCGCGGTCGATCTCCCGCTTCGGGGCGCGGAGCGACTGGTCGAGGAGGACGAAGTAGAACGAGGTTCCGATCCACGCGATCGCGGCGATCACATGCAGCCAGCGCAGGAGGAGATCCAGCCAGTCCTGCAGGTACGCGTCGATCGCGAGCGGGAGCGCTGTCATCCGCGTCTCCAGCGGTCGGTTGCGATCGCGACGAGTTCCTCGAGCGCGGTGTCGAGCTCCTGGGCGGTCGGGTTCCCGATCCGGTCGCGGAGCACCTCGAGGATCTGCGCCTTCGGACGTCGGTTCACGAACACGACAAAGCGGAAGCCATGCCGCGTCTCGTAGTCGGTGTTGAGGCGGGCGAGTTCCTCGAACACCACCGGATCGACGTCGGCGCCCTGTTCCGCGGCCGAGCGCGCCGAGAGACCGGTTCGCTGGCCGATCGCCGGATGGGCGGCGAGCTGCTCGACCTTCTCGGCGTGCGGTATCTCCTGGACAAGCGTCGCCGCGCGGGCCAGCGGGTCGTCACAGGCAGCGAGCCGCTCGACAAGCCGTGTCCGGCCCTCGAACAGCGCGGCGAGCTCCTCGACCGTCAACTTCCCCGGTAGCTCGCGCATCCGTACGGGGAGACCAGAAGGGGGACGTGAGTGTGGCCGTCAGGCAGCGCGACCTCGAGTGAGACCTGGCGGAAGAACGCGGACGGGGGGTGGAAGACGACGCGGTACAGCCCAGGCTCCAACCCGTCCGCGAGCCGGGCGCGACCGTCGCTGTCCGTTGCTACGACGACGACCTGCACATCACCGTGCCAGAGTTCGATCCGGACGCCGTCCGCGGGGCGGCCGGTCCCGGTGTCGAGCACGTGAGTCGAAACGGACGCCGCCATGTGCGTATCTTGTCGATTCGGCCCGTCTGGTGCCGCGGCCACGGGAGGAAACGGTGGGACGACGGATGGTGGATCGCTCGTGAAGACCCTGTATCAGCGATGCCATCTCGTCACGATGGACGAGACGGCCGGGGAACACGCCGACGGGTGGCTGCTCGAGGAAGCCGGTTTCGTGGTGGCAGTCGGGGGTGGCGTCCCCCCGCAGGCGGAGAGAGTCGTCGATCTCGGCGGCGCGGTCGTCACCCCAGGGCTCGTCAACACGCACCACCACCTGTATCAGACCCTCACGCGCGCCCGCGCGACCGACAACACGCTGTTCGAATGGCTCGTCGAGCTGTATCCCGTGTGGGCGGGGATCGACGCGGAGTCCGTCTACGCTGCCGCGCGCACCGGTCTCGCCGAGCTCGCGCTCTCCGGCTGCACGACGGTGTTCGACCACCACTACGTGTTCCCGCGCGGGCAGACGGGCCTGATCGAGGCGGAGATCCGGGCCGCACGCGAACTTGGGCTCCGGATCGTCGCCTCACGCGGCTCGATGGACCTCGGCCAGTCCGACGGTGGTCTGCCGCCCGACAGCCTCGTCGAGCGGATCGACGACATTCTCGCCGACACCGAGCGGCTCGCGGCCTCGGCGGATGGCGCCTGGGTACAGATCGTCGCCGCGCCCTGCTCGCCGTTCTCGGTCTCGCGCGAGCTGATGATCGAGTCGGCCGAGCTCGCACGCCGACTCGGAATCGGGCTCCACACCCACCTCGCCGAGACGGTCGAGGAGGACGCGTTCTGCGCGGAGCTCTACGGCTGCCGGCCGACCGAGTACCTCGAGACGCTCGGCTGGCTCGGCCACGACGTCTGGTGCGCGCACTGTGTCCACCTCCTGCAGGTGGATATCGAGACGTTCGCGCGCCACGGGGTCGGCGTTGCACACTGCCCGACCTCCAATCTCAGGCTTGGCGCGGGGCTTGCGCCCGTCCGAGAGATGCTCGACGCGGGTGTGAAGGTCGGGCTCGGGGTGGACGGATCTGCCTCGAACGAGCGCGGCGACCTGTTCGGTGAGGTGAAGCAGGCGCTGCTCGTCGCGCGAGGGCGCGGCGGCCCGCGGGCGCTCGCGGCGCGCGAGGCGATCCGACTCGGGACCGTCGGCGGCGCGGAGGTGCTCGGCCGTTCCGACATCGCGAAGCTCGCACCCGGCTTGCGCGCCGACTTCGCGGTGTGGCCGACCGATGCGTTGTCGCTCCAGGGCGCCGCGGACCGGGTCTCCGGGCTCGTGTTCGGCGGGCCCCACCGTGTCGATCGTCTTGTCGTCGGCGGTGCCGAGGTCGTGCGCGACGGGGAACTCGTCAATGCGGACGAGGCCGAGATCGCCCGCGAGCATCGGATCCAGTCGGCGCGGTTCCTCCCGCGATGAATGCGCGGACGCTCCTCGAACGGGCCGACCTGCTCGGCCAGATCAGCGAGGAGCCAGGACGGCTGACGCGACGGTTCGCAACCCCCGCACTCGCGGAGGCGCGGGCGCTCGTGGCGGACTGGATGGAGGCGGCCGGAATGAGCGTCGAGGTCGATCCTGTCGGCAACCTCACCGGCCGCTACGCGGCGACCGAGCCGAGCGCGCGCGCTTGCGATCGGATCACATCTCGACACCGTCCCCGATGCGGGTCGCTACGACGGGCCGCTCGGGGTGCTCGCCGGGTTGGCGGTCGTCGAGCGGCTGCACGAGGCGGGACAGCGGCTCCCGTTCGCGGTCGAGGTCGTCGCGTTTGCCGACGAGGAGGGCGCGCGGTTCACGACCGCGTACCTCGGGAGCGCCGCCTGGTGCGGAGCGTTCGATGCTTCCTGGCTCGAGCTCCGCGACTCCGACGGGGTCACTGTCGCCGAGGCGATCCGCGCCGCAGGCAGCGACGTGGGTGCGATCGCGACCGCCGCGCGACCGCCGGAGCGCCTCATCGGCTACGTCGAGGCGCACATCGAACAGGGGCCGCTACTCGAGGCCGAAGGACTCGCGGTCGGCGTCGTCTCGGCGATCGCGGGCCAGACCCGCGCGCGGCTGACTTTCACCGGGCAGGCGGGCCATGCGGGGACGGTGCCGATGGCGCTCCGCCGCGATGTACTCGCGGCCGCCGCCGAGACGATCCTCGCAGTCGAGGAGATCGGACGCTCCCGCGACGGGCTTGTCGCGACGGTCGGGATGGTTGCCGCGGAACCGGGCGCGGGGAACGTCGTCCCCGGACGCGCGGTGATCACCGTGGATGTGCGGCACGCCGACGACCGAGTGCGCGAGACGGCGGTCGGGGAGGTTCGCGCCCGCGCCGACGCAGCCGCAGCCGCACGCGGTGTCGCACTCGAGTGGGAGACGTTGCAGGAGGACGGTGCGGTTGCGATGGCACCCGATCTGACCGGCGCGCTCGAGGGTGCGGTCGCGGCGACAGGCATTCCGGTGCGCTGTCTCAGCTCGGGCGCGGGCCATGACGCGGTGATCATCTCCCGCGTCGCCCCGGTCGCGATGCTGTTCGTCCGCTGCGCGGGTGGCGTCAGCCACAACCCTGCGGAGGCGGTCGCCGAGGAGGATGTCGCGGTCTGTCTCGATGTGCTGGAGAGGCTGCTCCACCGGCTCGGATGACTGCGCGGGTCGTCTGCTGCCCCGACAAGTTTCGCGGTTCGCTGACGGCACCCGAGGCGGCGGCGGCGCTCGCGCATGGCGCGCGCGACGCTGGCTTCGACGGTGTCGTCGAGCTGCCGCTCGCGGATGGTGGGGAGGGCACGCTCGACGCCCTGCTCGCTGCGTGCGGCGGCGAGCGTCGCGAGGATCGTGTCACCGGTCCGCTCGGGGCGCCTGTCAGCGCGGCCTGGGGTCTTCTCCCCGACGGGGTCGCGGTGATCGAGATGGCGCGTGCGAGCGGGCTCGCGCTGGTTCCACGCGGGCGCCGCGACCCCGTCGCCGCGACGACCCGCGGCACGGGCGAGTTGATCGCGTGCGCTGCGCGTGCGGGCGCACGGTCGGTGCTCGTAGGGGTCGGGGGCTCAGCGACGACCGACGGGGGCCTGGGGGCTGTCGAGGCGCTCGGCTGGCAGCTCCCGCTCCCCGTCACGGTCGCCTGCGATGTCGTCACGCGGTTCTCCGACGCGGCACGGGTCTACGGGCCGCAGAAGGGCGCGCGCGCGGCCGAGATCGCGCTGCTCAGTAGCCGGCTCGAGGAGGTCGCGGACAGGTACGCAAGCGAGACGGGGCGGGACGTGCGCCTCCTCGACCACAGCGGCGCCGCAGGCGGGCTCGCGGGCGGGCTCGCCGCGCTCGGGGCGGAGCTCCGAGACGGCTTCGGAGTCGTCGCGGCGGCGGTCGGCCTGGGACAGGCGCTCGCCGGATCCGACCTCGTTCTGACCGGCGAGGGGAGGCTCGACCGAACGAGCCTCGCCGGGAAGACGGTCGGCGGCGTGCTCGAAGCGGCCGCCACGGCGGGCGTTCCCGTGGCGATCGTGGCTGGCACGGTCGACTCCGATGTCCGCGCACTCCTCCCGCCCGACACCCGCGTGCTCTCCCTCATCGAACTTGGCGGCTCCGCGGAGGCGGCGTACGGCCGCGCTGCCGTTCTCGTCCGCGAGGCGGCGGCACACCTCGCCCGCGCCGCGCGCGGTTGACGCAGCCCACCACAGCCTGTGCGCTGGCTTGGTCACGCGGTCGGCACACGTCCGCGAAACGTGAGAGGATGGCGGCCTTGCAACACACCCGTCGCTGGATGCGAGCGGGTCCCCCGAGAGGAGGAACGGTGCAGCTGAGGAGGAGAAAGGGAGCCCTGCTCGCGGCGATCACCATCCTGTCGGCCGTCGCATTGGCGGCGGCGGCAAGCGGTGCTGCGAAGGGGCAGGAGACGTTCAAGGCCGCGTGGATCTATGTCGGCCCCCACAACGATGGCGGCTGGTCGCAGGCGCATGACCGCGGGCGACTGATGGTGCAGAAGGCGCTCGGCTCGAAGGTCGAGACGACCTTCAAGGAGATCGTCCCCGAGGGACCGCAGGCCGCGCAGGTGATCGAGAGCCTGATCCGTGACGGCAACAAGATCATCTTCGCCACCTCGTTCGGCTACATGGACGCGATGGAGGCCGCTGCGAAGAAACACCCGGAGGTGTACTTCGAGCACGCGACCGGCTACAAGTCGGCGAAGAACTACGCGAACTACTTCGGTGCGGGTGAGGACACGATCTACCTCTCCGGGATCGCTGCGGGTGCGGCGACGAAGAACGGGGTCGTCGGCTACATCGTCCCGTTCCCGATCCCCGAGATCATCCGGCACGCGAACGCCTTCGCGCTCGGTGTGCAGGCGGTGCGGCCAGATGCGACGGTCAAGCTCGTGTGGACGAAGTCGTGGTTCGACCCGGCAGGCGAGCGGAAGGCCGCAGAGAGCCTCCACAAGGCAGGCGCCGATGTCATCGGGCAGAACGTGGACGGCACCGCTGCAGGCCAGTACGCCCAGTCGAAGAAGCTCCCGTGGGTCGGATACAACAACGACGCGCGGAAGTTCGCCCCGACCTCCTGGCAGACCGCAGGGGTCTACAACTGGGGTCACTACTACCTGAAGCGTGTCAAGGCGGCGATGGACGGCACGTGGACGACGGGCAGCTACTGGGGCTCGATCGCCGACGGCTTTACGACGCTCGCCCCGTACGGGCCGAACGTCTCGGCCAAGACGAAGGCGCTGATCAAGAAGCAGTACAAGGCCATCGAGAACGGCTCGTTCTACGAGTTCACGGGGCCGCTGTACGACCAGTCCGGCAAGCTCCGCGTCCCGAAGGGTAAACGGATGACGCTCGGGGAGATCCTCAGCGTCGACTGGCTGGTGAAGGGCATCGAGGGAAGCGCGAAGGGCTAGCCTCCCGACCGCCCCGATTCGCGCGAGAGGGCGTCGCTTCATGCGGCGCCCTCTCCGCGTCAGAGCACGGCACCATGAGCCGCATCGCGCCCGCCACACCCACCACCGAAGGAACGACCGCACCGGCGGTATCGCTTCGTGGGATCACGAAGCGCTTCCCCGGGGTCGTTGCGAACGACGCGGTGGACTTCGAGGCGGCCGTCGGCGAGGTACACGCGCTGCTCGGTGAGAACGGGGCCGGGAAGAGCACCCTGTCGAACATCCTCACCGGTCTCTACCACGCCGACGAGGGCGAGATTGTCCTCTACGGCGAGCCCGTTGCTTTCACGTCGCCGCGTGCCGCGATCGCTGCCGGAATCGGGATGGTGCACCAGCACTTCCGGCTCGTCGAGCCGTTCACGGTCGCGGAGAACATCGTGCTCGGCGACCACCGTGAAGCTGGCCGCATCGTGATCGACCAGCGTGCGATCGAGCGTCGGGTCGTAGAGCTGGGGGAGCGATACGGGATCGCGGTTGACCCCCGCGCCCGGATCTGGCAGCTCTCCGTTGGCGAGCAGCAGCGCGTCGAGATCCTGAAGGCGCTCTACCGCGAGGCGCGGATCCTGATCCTCGATGAGCCAACCGCGGTGCTCACGCCGCAGGAGGCCACGCAGCTGTTCGTGACGCTGCGCGCGATGGCGGCCGAGGGTCGCACGGTGATCTTCATCTCGCACAAGCTGCACGAGGTGACCGCGGTCGCCGACCGCGTCACCGTTCTCCGGGGCGGGCGCTCCATCGCGACCGTCTCTGCTGCGGGTGCCACCACGCGGTCGCTCGCGGCGCTGATGGTCGGGCGGGAGATCGAGACAGAACGACGCAGAGAGTCGACAACGCGCAGCGACGAGATGCTCCGAGTGGACGCACTGTGCGCAATCGGCGACCGAGGGATGCCCGCGCTCCGCGACGTGTCGTTCGTGGTGCACGCTGGCGAGGTGCTCGGGGTGGCGGGCGTTGCGGGGAACGGCCAGCGCGAACTCGCCGAGGCGATCACGGGGTTGCGCCCCGTCAGTTCGGGGACGATCGAGGTCGGAGGTGTGCCACTCGCATCCGGCGACCCGCGGGCCGCGATCCACGCGGGCTTGGCGCACATCCCCGAGGATCGGCTCCACACCGCGGTGGCGCCGGGCATGACCCTCTCCGACAACGTGTCGCTGAAGGACTATCGGAACGGCGGCTCGCTGGGGCCGTTCCTGCGCCTGGCACGGATGCGCGACCGGGCGCTCGAGCTCATCTCGCGGTACGACGTGCGGACGCCCGGTCCGTCGATCCCTACGCGGCAACTCTCGGGGGGGAACCTCCAGAAAGTCGTCATCGGGCGCGAGTTCTCGGGTGAGCCACGGGTGCTCGTCGCTGCCGCCCCCACGCGTGGACTCGACGTCGGGGCGATCGAGACGGTGCACGGCCATCTCCGGGCGGCGGCGGAGCGGGGAATGGCGATTCTCCTCCTGAGCGAGGACCTCGACGAGGTGCTGGCGCTCGCCGACCGGGTCGTGGTGATGTACGAGGGCGCAATCGCCGGTGAGCGCGACGCACGCACCGCGTCGATCGAGGAACTTGGTCTCCTCATGGCCGGGGTCACGGGGGAGGCTGCGTGAGCGTGCCGCGCATCCGGCTCGAGAAGCGGCTCGAACGCCGCCGCCGACACATCGTGCTCGTGCCTCTCGCATCGCTCGTGGTCGCGCACGCGATCGTGGGACTTCTCCTCGTCGGGACCGGCCATCCGGCATTCGCGACCTTCCGTCGCCTCTACGGGGCGGGGTTCTTCGACGAGGGCGCGCTCGGCGACACGCTGATCACGGCAACCCCGCTTGCATTCACGGCGCTCGCGGCCGCGGTCGCGTTCCGGATGAAGCTGTTCAACATCGGCGCCGAAGGGCAGCTGTACGTCGGCGCGATCGGTGCCGCCGGGGTCTCGATCTGGCTGGGTGTACGGCCGACCGCCGTGCACTTCGTCCTGATGATCGTCGCGGGCGCGCTCCTCGGTGCAGCGTGGGGTGCGATCCCCGGTCTCCTGCGGGCCTTTCTGAAGACCAACGAGATCATCACCTCGCTGATGCTCAACTACTGCGCCGCGCTGCTTCTCAACTATCTCATCTTCGACTCGATGTCGTACTGGCGCGACGACTCCGCCACGGGGCAGGTCTTCCCCCAGGGCAAGCAGCTGCCGGAACAGTCGTGGTGGTGGACCCCAAACATCGGGGGTCTCGGGATTCCGACCGGCTTCTTCCTCGCGATCGGGGTCGCGGCCGTGCTCTGGGTGCTGTACAACCGCACCCGGTTCGGCTTCGAGGCGCAGGTGATCGGTGACTCCCCGCGGGCGGCGCGCTACGCGGGGATGCGCACACGTCGCAAGATCCTCGCGGTGCTGTGTCTCTCGGGCGGGGTCGCCGGAATCGGCGGCGCGAGCCAGATGGGCGACTTCCGCCATATCCTCGATGCACGCGGGCTGCAGCAGGCGAGTTACGGCTACACAGGGATCGTCGTTGCCGCCCTCGCGCGCTACAACCCGTTCGCGGCGGTTGCCGTCGCCTTCCTGCTCGGGGGCCTGCAGAACGCGGGCTACACGCTGCAGAGCGCGGAGTTCCCCTCCGGACTCGTCGGGGTGATCCAGGGGACGATCCTGTTCTGCATGCTCGGCGGCGAGATCCTCGTTCGCTACCGGGTCGCGCTGACGGCCCGACTCGGCCCGGCCCGGCGGAGCGTGGGGACGCCGTGAACAACTCGCTCGTCGTTGTCGTGCTCGCCGCCGCGGTTGCGTACGGGACCCCGCTGCTCTACGCGGCTCTCGGGGAGCTACTCGCCGAGCGATCGGGCGTCCTGAACCTCGGGGTCGAGGGGATGATGCTGGCCGGTGCCGTGATCGGGTTTCTTGCCGTCCAGCACGTCGGCTCGTCGGCGTGGACGGCGCTCGGGTTCGCGCTCGTCGCCGCCGCAGCAGCGGGTGGCGTCGCCGCACTGCTGCTTGCATTCCTCGTCGTGACCCTGAGGGCGAACCAGATCGTGACAGGGCTCGCGCTCACGATCCTGCTCGGCCTGATCGGGTTCTCGTCGTACGTCGGCAACGACTTCAACCTGCCCGAGAACCCCGCCCGATTCTCGTTCGGGGACAGCAACCTGTTCGGTCTCGCCGAAGTCCCGGTGGTCGGCCCGATCGTGTTTGCGCAGAGCTGGCTCGTGTTCGCGTCGTGGGGCTGCGTGATCGTGGTGGGGCTCTACCTGTCGCGCACCCGTCCCGGGCTCGAGGTGCGCGCGGTCGGCGAGGCGCCGGCGTCTGCCGATGCGGTCGGGATCAACGTGACGCGCGTGCGGTACGTCCACACGGTCGCAGGTGGTGCGTTCGCGGGGATCGGCGGCGCCTGCTTCAGCCTCTCGCTCACGCCGCAGTGGGTGGATGGACTCACAGCGGGCGCGGGCTGGATCGCGATCGCACTCGTGATCTTTGCGTTCTGGCGCGCCGACCTCTGTCTTGTCGGCGCCTACGTGTTCGGCGCCTTCTCCGCCCTCCCGCTGATCCTGCAGGCGCGCGGAGTGACGATCACGCCGCAGCTCTTCCAGGCGCTCCCGTACGTGATGACGATCCTCGTGCTGGTCCTTGTCTCCAGCGGGATCGGTCGCCGCCGCCTCGGGGCACCCGCTGCGCTCGGTGTTCCCTACGAGCGGGAAGAACGCTGATGGACGTCCTCACTCCGCGAACCCTCGATGAGGCGCTGCGCCTGCGCGCCGAGCACCCGGACGCACGCGTGATCCAGGGTGGCACCGACCTGCTCGTCGAGTTGAACTTCGACCACACGCGGCCGCCAGCGCTCCTCAATCTGAACGAGGTGCACGAGCTGCGCGGGTACAGGCGGGACGGCGACGGGTGGGTCCTTGGGGCGGGCCTCACGTACACGGAGGTGATGCGCGAGCCGCTCGCCTCGGCGCTCCCTGCTCTCGCCCAGGCATCGCGAACGGTCGGCTCCCCGCAGATCCGCAACCGGGGAACGCTCGGTGGGAATCTCGGAACGGCCTCACCCGCGGGCGACGCGTTGCCCCCGCTGCTCGTCGCAGGTGCGTCGATCGAACTGGCAAGCACACGCGGCCGACGCGTCCTGCCGCTCGAGGAGTTCCTGCTCGGTGTGAAGCGGAACGCGCTCGCCCCGGACGAGCTGATCGTGGCGGTGCGTGTCCCGGTGGCCGAGACCCGCGAGACGTTCATGAAGGTGGGGCCGCGGAACGCGATGGTGATCTCCGTGTGCTCGCTCGCACTCGCCGTCGATCGTGAACGCGGGACGCTCCGCGCTGCGTTTGGCTCGGCTGCGCCGGTCGTAACGCTCGTCACCGGAGCGATTGCAGACTCTGCGACGTTCCCCGACCGGGTTGCCGAGGCAGCGCGCCCGATCGACGACGTGCGGGGGAGCGCCGCCTACCGACGCCACGCCCTCCGGGTGCTCACCCGCCGCGCGCTGTCGAGGTGTCTCGCGTGAGAATCGAGCTGACCGTGAACGGCGAGGCCCGTGAGGGCGACGCGTGGGGCGGGGAGAGCCTGCTCGCGTTCCTCCGCGACCGGCTCGGTCTCCCGGGCTCCAAGAACGCCTGCGAACAGGGCGAATGCGGTTCCTGCTCCGTGCTGTTCGACGGCGATCTTGTCTGTTCGTGTCTCGTCCTCGCGGCTCAGGCGGACGGGCACGACGTCCGCACGGTCGAGGGGCTCGCCGACGGCGACCAACTCCACCCGGTGCAGGATGCGTTCGTCCGGACCGGTGCCGTCCAGTGCGGGTTCTGCACACCCGGACTCGTGGTCGCCGCAGCCGCCCTACTCGACCGGATCCCGCATCCGACGGAGGATGAGATCCGCGAGGAGCTCTCCGGAAATCTCTGTCGCTGCACGGGTTACGCCAAGATCTTCGAGGCCGTGCGGCTCGCTGCGGAGACGCGCGCGTGAGCGTCGCAGAGCGGGAGCGTGCGCTCTCGGTTGGGCGGATCGGCGAGAGCCCACTTCGCCTCGATGCGCCCGCCAAGGTGAGGGGTGAATTCGCCTATTCGAGCGATCTCGTGGCCCCCGGGATGCTGGTCGGGGACACCCTGCGCAGTCCGCACGCGCACGCACGGATCGTCTCGATCGACATCACGCAGGCGCTCACGATGCCGGGCGTGCACGCCGTGCTCACATGGCAGGACGTCCCCGGCCGCAAGACATACGGACTGGAGTTCGCCGATCAGCCGGTTCTCGCCCGCGATGTCGTTCGCTACCAGGGGGAGGCGGTCGCGATCGTCGCGGCGGAGCACCCGGAACAGGCGCGCCGCGCGGTCGCGGCGATCGTCGTCGAGTACGAACCGCTCGAGCCGATCGCCGACATGGAGCGCGCAACCGAGATGCCCCCGCTCCATCCCGACCGACCGACAATGGCGCACGGGTATCGCGACGACCCGAGACCCAACATCGTCCGTCACATGGTGATCCGTCGTGGCGACCCGGATACCCCGGGCGACGTCGTCGTCGAAGGCGTGTACGAGGTCGGCACGCAGGATCAGGCGTTCCTCGGCCCCGAGTCCGGACTTGCAGTCCCGGATAGCGAGGGAGGCGTCGACATCCACGTCGCCACCCAGTGGCTCCATGTCGACCGCGACCAGATCGCGCCGTGTCTCGGGCTCTCACCCGAGCAGGTGCGCGTCCATCTCGCCGGTGTCGGGGGCGCGTTCGGCGGTCGCGAGGACCTCTCGATGCAGATCCATGCGGCGCTGCTCGCGCTCCACACGAATCGCCCGGTGAGGATCGTCTACGACCGCGCGGAGTCCTTCATCGGCCACGTCCACCGACACCCAGCGAAGCTCTGGTACGAGCATCGCGCCACGCGCGACGGCCGCCTCACGTTCGTCCGCGCGCGGATCCTGCTCGACGGCGGCGCGTACGCCTCGAGTTCGGCGGCCGTCACCTCGAACGCGGCCGGGATGGCGATCGGCCCGTACCGCGTAGACAACCTCGCGATCGAGTCCACCTCCGTCTATACGAACAACCCTCCCTGCGGCGCGATGCGCGGGTTTGGGGCCGTGCAGGCGTGCTTCGCGATCGAGGCGCAGATGGACAGGCTCGCCGAGGCACTCGGGATCGATCCGGTCGAGCTGCGGCTCCTGAACGCGATGGAGCCGGGCGACGTCCTGCCGACAGGCCAGATCGTCACCGGGTCGCTCCCGACGCGCGAGGTGATCCGCCGCGCCGCTGCGCTCCCCGTCCCGGAGGCCGAGGCGCTCCCGCGCGACCCGATCCGGCTCCCCGGTGGTGCGGGCAACACCACCAACGGGGAAGGCGTCAGGCGCGGGGTCGGGTTCGCTGTCGGGTTCAAGAACCTCTGTTTCTCGGAGGGGTTCGACGACTACTGCGCAGCCCGGGTCGTCCTCCAGGGCGACGGCAGCGCTGTCGTCCACAGCGCTGCGACCGAGGTCGGACAGGGTGTCCAGGGGATCATCCTCCAGGTCGCGCGCACCGAGCTCGGGACCGACGACGTCACCCTCGCGCCGCACACCACCGCGACCGTCGGGTCAGCGGGATCGGCGTCCGCGTCACGCATGACCTGGATGGCGGCGGGCGCCGTGCGGGATGCCTGTCGTGCCGCGCTCGAGCAGCGTGAGCTCCAGGGCGGCGGCGAGGTCGATGTCGAGCGGATCCATCGTCACGTACCGACGAGCGCGCTCGATCCGGAGAACGGCCAGGCTCTCGGAGAGCGTGTGCACGTCGCATTCGCCGTCTGTGCGATGCGTGTCGTCGCTGAGGTGGACGTCGACCTCGGTCTCAGCCGGATCGCGTGGATCGGCGTTTCACAGGATGTCGGGCGGGCACTCAACCCCCGCGCCGTCGAGGGCCAGATCGAGGGTGGCACCGCGCAGGGTCTCGGTCTCGCCGTGATGGAGGAGATCGTGACCCGTGACGGGCGGATCGCGAACGCGAGTTTCACCGACTATCTGATCCCGACCGCGCTCGACATGCCGCCACTCACGATCGATCTCGTCGAGGATCCCGAGCCAGATGCGCCCTACGGGCTGAAGGGCGTTGGTGAACCACCGACCGTCGTCTCGACCGCGGCGATCGCGTCTGCGTTGCGAGCCGCAACCGGGCGCTCTCTGATGCGCGTTCCGGTGCGCCCGGACGACATCGCGCTCTGACGCGTACCGATCGGCGGGGTTCTCGTGGGCGGAGCCGTGCTCGAGCGCCGTCAGGAACGCCAGAACGCTCAGGCCGCCCGCAGGAGCGAGCGAAGTTCGACGCTGTAGCATCGCCGTGTGAGGGACGGCGACACGAGTGATCGAGCCAAGCCCCGGAGGCCGAAGCGGGCGCACGGCGGAACGCTGGGATCGCTGCAGGCGGCACCCGCGAAGGAATCAGGGTTCGCGTGGGCGCACCCGGAGTGGCACGTCGAAGGTGCGTCGCCCTATCCGCGCGACATGCAGATATTTGCTGGCGACGTACGCCACATGATCCGCGAATGGCTGCTCCGCGGATACGCGCCACCAGCCCCGCTCCTCGATGCCGGTGCGGTCGTCGTCACGTTTGGATCGTGCTTCGCTCGCGAGTTGCGTGACCACCTCGCCAGCATCGGATGCGCGTCCGAGAACTACTGGGTCCCGGAGGGTCTGAACAACACCTTCGCGCTCGTCGACTTTCTCTCGTGGTGTGTGACGGGCGAGCAGTCCGGGACGGGATACCGATACAACAGGATCGCCGACGAAGCGGCGGAGGAGTGGATGCCCGACGCCGACCGAGCTGTCTATGCACAACGTCTTGCCAATGCGGACGCCTATGTCCTCACGATCGGGGTCGCCGAGGTCTGGCGCGACCGCGAGACCGGTGGGGCGTTCTGGCGAGGCGTCCCGGCGGCAGCGTTCGACGCGAGTCGGCATGAGCTTCGGCTGTCGAGCGTGGACGAGAACGAGGACAACATCGCCGAGATCGTCAGACTCATCAGATCGGTGAATGCGTCCGCTCCGATCGTGCTGACCCTGTCGCCGGTCCCCCTGGCCGTGACCTTCCGGAACCGTCCGGCGGTGGCTGCGGACTGTGTGTCGAAGTCGACCCTCCGTGTCGCGATAGAGCAGGTGATCGAACGGGGGGGCGCTGGGGTCTACTACTGGCCGTCGTTCGAGGTGATTCGCTGGGCTGGCTCTCATGCACCGTGGAGCGCGCTTGGTGAGAACGGCAAACCCTGGGAGCCGAGCCGTCGCCTCGTCGCGGCGATCGTCGCGGTGTTTGTTGAGTGCTACTACACCGTCGCGGCGGTCGACGCGCTCCGACCGCCTGCGGGCGGCCCGATCGACGCCCGCGTGACCCCGAAGCAGGTGATCGCACGCCTCCGCAGCCGGGTACAGCGAATGGTGAGGCGCGTTCCCATGCGAGCCACGTAGCTCACGCGCTCGGTCTCGCGCTCGTGTTTCGCCACCCGGGCGGGAGGGGCCGCCCGTCTACGCGTCGGCGGCGAGCGGGACGATCGCGAACCGATCGACGTCCACGAGTCCCTGATCCGTCAACTTCAGGTGGGGGATCACCGAGAGCGCGAGGAAGGCGAGTGTGAGGAACGGCGTCGCGCCGCGCCAGCCGAGTGCGGCCGCAGCCTCGTTGCAGGCACGGCTCTGCTCAATTACCTCGGCGAGCGGAGCGTCGGAGAGCAGACCCGCGACCGGCAGCGGGCATTCGGCGACGACCTTCCCGTCCACGACCGCCACGATCCCGCCACCCACCTCGGCGAGTCGTGTCACCGCGTGTGTCATGTCGTCGTCGCTCATCCCGACCACGACGAGGTTGTGGGCGTCGTGGGCGACCGTTGAGGCGAGCGCGCCCCGCTGCAGCCCTGAGCCTGAGAGCAGGCCCATCCCGATCCGCCCGGTCGCGAGGTGGCGCTCGACCACCGCGACCTTTGCAAGATCCCGGGCCACGGACGCGACGACCTCGCCGTTCAGCGTTTCCGGTTCGCACGTGAGCGACTCGGTCACGACCTGGTCGTCGATCAGCCCGATCGCGCGGGCCCTGCCACCCGCCCACGGGATCGCGAAGTCATTGGGGCCGACCGGCGCGATCCTCACGGTCTGGCGCACCCAGTCCGGGACGATCGCGGGCGGGATCTCGCCCACCGGTCGTCCGCGCTTCAGGACTCGGTCCGGCTGGAAGGAGACGAGATCTGGGAGGAAGACGAGGTCAGCGAGGTAGCCCGGAGCGATCGCCCCGTGGCGTGAAAGGCCGTGCCACTGGGCCGCGTGAAGCGAGGCCATCAGGAGCGCATCCTCGGGTGCAACCCCGGCGGCGACCGCGGTGCGCACCATCCCGTTCACGTGGCCCGTGTCCGCGATGTCCTCCGGGTCTCGGTCGTCGGTGCAGAACGCGATGCGCGAAGGGCCGAACTCCGCGACGAGCGGGAGCAGCGCCTCGAGGTTGCGCGCCATCGACGCCTCCCGGGCGAGAAGCCACATCCCCGCCCGGATCCGCTCACGGCCCTCCTCGACGGTGAGCGCCTCATGATCGGAGTAGATGCGCGCGGCCGCGTAGGCCTGCAGATCGCGGCCCCGAAGCCCTGGCGCATGTCCGTCGACATGCTCCGCTCCCCGTAACTCGAGCTTCGCGAGCTCCGCTGCGTCGCCGTTCACGACCCCGGGGAAGTTCATCATCTCGGCCAGCCCGAGCACCCGACGGCGTCGCATCAGCGCCTCGAGATCGCCCGCCGAGAGTGCCCGTCGTGGCGACTCGAACGGGGAAGCGGGCACGCACGACGGCGCCATGAAGAACACGTCGAGCGGGAGCCCGGCGGATGCGTCGAGCAGCCAGTGGACGCCATCCACGCCCAGCACGTTCGCGATCTCGTGTGGGTCGGCAACGACCGCGGTCGTCCCGAGCGGCAGCACCAGGCGCGCGAACTCGTCCACCAGCAGCTTCACCGATTCGAGGTGGAGATGCGCGTCCACGAATCCCGGGACGACGAACCGTCCGCTCGCATCGAGGATCTCCACGCCGTCGTATGCGCCGAGTCCGGCCACGATCCCGTCGGCGACCGCGATGTCCACGTCGAGCCACTCACGCGTGAACGAGGAGAAGACGCGGCCTCCCCGGACCACGAGATCTGCGGGCTCGTCACCCCGCGCGATTCGGATGCGGCGCGCGAGGTCGGAGGCCATGCCGAACCCTAGCGCCGGAGCGTCAGCAGGGCGCCGGCGAGCACAAGCACGATCCCGACCCAGCGAGTCGGGCTCAGTGCGATCCGCTCCATCCCGAGAAGGCCGTAGCGATCGACGATCGCGCCGCTCGCGACCTGGCCGACGAGAAGCAGCGCGGTGGTTGCGACGATCCCGATCTGCGGCCCCGCGACGATGATCGAGGTGACGATCACGTTGCCGGAGAGCGCGCCCGCAACCATCCACCACGGGACGTGGAGCGCGTCCCGATACGCACCGAATCCCTTTCCTGCGATCAGCAGCAGCACGACCCCGCCGAGCGCGGTCACGAGCCACGCGACCGCGCCTGCCTCGAGCGTCCCGATCCGTTCCCCGAGCCGGCCGAGCACCGCGAGCTGGACGGTGGCCGCAAGTCCGCCGGCGACCGCAAAAATCCCTGCTGCTCCGCCCATGCTCATGACGGCGAACCTACACGTCTAGACTCGGCTCCATGGCGGGTGAGGTGCTCACGCGGCGTGACGGCGCCGTGCTGGAGATCGCGCTCAACCGTCCCGCGACACGGAACGCGCTCACGCGGGAGTTGCATGCGGAACTTCATGCGGCACTCGTGGAGGCAGGCGACCCTGCGGTGCGCTGCGTCGTGCTCACCGGCGAAGGTGCGGGGTTCTGCTCGGGGCAGGACCTGCGCGAGTTCGGCGAGGTCGCCGGCTCGATCGCGGACGGGCTCGAGCGGACGTACCACCCGAACGTGCGACTCATCCGCTCGCTCGCGAAACCGGTGCTCGCTGCGGTAAACGGAGTTGCGGCGGGGGCAGGACTCTCGCTCGCGCTCGCCTGTGACGTGCGGATCGCCTCGTCCACGGCCACGTTCGTCCCCGGGTTCATCGGGATCGGGCTCGTCCCGGACGCGGGCGGGACGTATTTCATCGAGCGGCTGCTCGGGGCGGCGCGCGCGTTCGAGTGGATGTGCTCGAACCGCCGGGTGTCCGCGGAGGAGGCGCTCGAGTGGGGGCTGGTCCACGAGGTCGTACCTGACGAGGAGTTCCGCGCACGGGTCGCGGAGGCGGCGGCGTGGTGGGCGGAGCGGCCGACGGCCGCGATCGCCGGGACGAAGGCCCTCCTCGATGCGGCGCGCGGATCGACGCTCGACGACCAGCTTGCTCGCGAGGCGGCCACGCAACAAGGGATCGTCGCGACGGCGGACTTCGCAGAGGGTGTCGCAGCGTTCCTCGAGCGGAGGCCCCCCCGGTTCACGGGCTCGTGACGGTCGAGGTCGTCGACTACCACACGGGCGGCGAGCCCTTCCGGATCGTGACGGGTGGTGTCGAGCCGCTCCGCGGGACGACGATCCTCGAGCGGCGTCGTGATGCGCTCGAGCGCCTCGACCACGTCCGCCGTCTCGTGGTGCTCGAACCGCGCGGTCATGCGGACATGTACGGCTGCCACGTCGTTCCGCCGAACGATGGGGGCGCCGATCTCGGCGTCGTTTTCTTCCACAACGCGGGGTACTCGACCGCGTGTGGGCACGGAACGATCGCACTCGTCACGTGGGCACTCGACGAGGGTGTTGTTGAGCGGCGGGAGGGTGAGAACCGCGTCGTCGTGGACGTCCCCTCTGGTCGGCTCGAGACGGTCGCGACTGTTTGGGACGGCAGGGTTGTCTCCGTCCGATTCACGAACGTCCCTTCGTTCGTGTGGGCACGCGGGCTCGCGGTCGGCCCCCACACCGTCGATGTGGCGTTCGGGGGTGCCTTCTACGCGACCATGCGCGAGCGGGTTGCGCCCGACGAGCTACCGCGACTGATCTCGCTCGGCCGCGAGGTGAAACGGCTGATCGAGGAGGCGCACGAGGTCGTCCATCCGCTCGAGCCGGAGCTCTGCGACGTGTATGGGGTGATCTTCTGGCAGGACGAGGAGGGCCCGCCGTTCACGCAGCGGAACGTGACGGTGTTCGCGGACGGCGAGGTCGATCGGTCACCGTGCGGCTCGGGCACCTCCGCGCGGCTCGCGCTCCTCGATGCGGAGGGGATGCTTCCGCGTGGGGCAACGCTCCGTCACCGTTCGATCGTCGGAAGCGAGTTCACGGGTCGCGTCGTCGGGGAGACGGAGGTCGCAGGCCGCCCAGCGGTCGTGACCGAGGTGGAGGGGCGTGCGTTCAGGACGGGCGAGGCGCAGTTCTCGCTCGATCCGGCCGACCCGATCGGCGAGGGCTTCCTGCTGCGGTAGGTCTAGCCGCTCGCGGGGGCGATGAGCGCGGCGATCTCGCCCGGCTCAGGGAAGCGCCCCGTCGCCTGCTTCGAGAAGATCAGTGCGCCATCGGCTACCACGTCGAACTGGCTCTTCTCTCCGGAGATCACCGTTGCAGTGACTCCGACCTCCTGTAGCTCGGCCGCGACACGCGCGGCCTCTCGGTCGTAGCCCCCTCAGACGGGGCAGAAGAAGATGTCGACCCGCATCGCAGGATGATCGTAGATGTCTAACGTGATGGCATGCGGGCAGCGCTCATGGTCAATCCGAAGTCAACCGGGGTCACGCCCGAGGCGGTCGAGCGGGTTCTTGCCGTGCTCGGACCGGAGACGGGCGTCGTGGAGACGGAACACCACGGTGACGGGGTCGAGCTCGCCCGCTCGCTCGTGGGCTCGGTCGAGCGGATCTACGTGTTCGGAGGTGACGGCACCTTCAACGAGGTGCTGAATGGGATCGACGGACGGACGCCGCTCGGGCTGATCCCCGGGGGAGGGACGAGTGTGCTGCCGCGCGCGCTCGGACTCCCTCGTGACCCGGTCGCCGCCGCACGGCGCGCGCTCGCCGGGCACGAGCGCCGCATCGGGCTCGGCCGCGCGGACGGCCGCCGGTTCGGGTTCGCGGCAGGGCTCGGCTTCGATGCGGAGATCGTTGGTCGGGTCGACGCACTCGGGCGCAGCCCGGAAGGCCGGAGGCCAGGTGACATCGTCTTTGCGCGCGAGACGCTCCGTGCGCTCGTCGGTCATCGGCACCGGTTCGAACCCGAGATCGAGCTTGTCGGGATCGGACGCGCTGCCTTCGCGTTCGTCGTGAACTGCAGCCCCTACACGTTCGCGGGCCCGGTCGGGCTGCGGTTCGCGCCCGAGGCGAGCTTCGAGACGGGCCTCGATGTCTTCGCCCCCGAGCGCATCCCCACCGGTGGAGCGATCCGGTTCGGCTGGTGGGCAATCGGGCGCGGATCGCGACACATTCGCGGCCACGATCTCGCGCGACTCGAGCTTCGCGCTGATCGTCCGTTGCCATTCCACGTGGATGGGGAAGGGCTCGGCGAGGTCGCCTCGGTGACGCTCGAGGCGGAGCCCGGCGCAGTCACCGTGCTCGTGTAGGGCGTCTCAGGCTGTCGCGGCTGCGGTCGGACTCGAGCGTCGGACCAGCACGATCGCGAGCGCGGCGACGACGCCGAGCGCCCCGGCGATGATGAACGCGAGCGCGTAATCCCCCGTGTGATCGCGGATCGCGCCAGCCCCCCACGCTGCGGTGGCGGCGCCGAACTGGTGGGCTGCGAACACCCACGCGAACACGACCCCCGCACGGCGCCCGAACGTCTCCGTCGCGAGCGCGCTCGTCGGCGGGACGGTCGCAACCCAGTCGAGTCCGTACACGATCGCGAACGCCGCCATCGCCACTGCTGGCCCCTCGAACACGACCGGGAGCGCGAGCAGCGCACCTCCTCGGAGCCCGTAGTAGACGAAGAGGAGCTTGCGCGGATCGAAGCGGTCGGTCAGCCAGCCCGACGCGAGCGTGCCGATGATGTCGAACGCCCCGATCGTTGCAAGGAGCGAGGCGGCGGCCATCTGAGACATCCCGTGGTCGTGCGCGGCCGGGATCATGTGGGTCGAGATCAGTCCGTTCGTCGTGACTCCACACACGAAGAACGTCCCGGCGAGGACCCAGAACGTGCGTGACCGGGACGCGATCGCAAGCCCCGTGAGGGCGTCCGACCAGCGAGCGACGACGGCGGGTGCCGGTGTCCAGCCAGGCGGCGCGCCGAACGGCGCGAGCCCGAGATCCTCCGGGCGCTCACGCATGAAGGCGAGGACCGGCGGTAGCACGACCGCGACTGCGACGATCGCGACTGTGGCGGCTGCCCAGCGCCAGTCGAAGCCGGTGAGCCAGGCGAGGACGGGGAAGAAGATCAGGCTTCCCGTCGCGTTCGAGGCGGTGAGGATCCCCGTCACGAGCCCACGCCGCTCGATGAACCAGCGGTTCGCCACGATCGCCGCGACCGGGACACCGATCGCACCAGTCGCCGTCCCGTTGATGACACCCCACAGGAGGTAGAGCTGCCAGGGGCTGTCCATCGCGATCGTGAGCAGCGACGACGCGGCGATCGTGGAGAGTGCGGTTGCGGCGACCACTCGCACCCCGAACCGCTCGACGAGCGCGGCCGCGAACGGGGCCGCGAGGCCGTAACAGATCAGGTTCACGAAGACCGCGAACGAGATCTGCCCGTGCGTCCAGTGGAACTCCTCGTGGAGCGGGACGAGGAGGACTCCAGCAGTGGAGCGGAAGCCAGCTGCCATCAGCAGCGCGAGGAACGCGACGGCGACGATCCGCCAGCTGTGGTGCACGGGCCGCATCGCCGCACCGTAGCCCAGCCACCCCGGGGGTCGGGAATACACTCAGTGCGTGGGAACCTGGTACTGGGCCGGTGTCGCAGTCGGGCTCGCGCTCGCGGTCGGGGTCCTCGCCGCGGGGCTCGTCGGCGGTCGGGGACCGGGGGCGGTCGTCACCGTGCCCGTTGCGCTCGTCGGTGGTGCCGCTGTCGGAGTTCTCGTTGCGGGGTGGCCGATCGGGGCGATCGGTGTCGTCGGAGCGGTCGTGGGCGCACTCGCAGGCTCGTCGGTCGTGGTCGGTGCGATCGGGCGTGGGGGGACGGCGAGCGGGGTCGCGGCTCTCTCGGTCGTAACTGCCGCATTGCTCGCTGCGATCTCGTTCGTGCCGATCGCGGGCTACGTGCTCGTGCTCGCTGTTCCCGTCGCTGCCCGGTGGCGCTCGCGCGCCCGACCCGAGCGGCACGCGGGGCTGCGAACGCTTGCGAAGTGAGTCACGGGCGCGCATGAGCGCGCGCGGTTGACGGTCAGGTGCCGAGGCGACACGTCGCGGCGGGCCGAGGCTCGGTGCCCGTTCGTGACGCCGATCGACGCGGACGGGTTCGACGGCTGACTGCGCTACGCTCGCGCGCGGTGACCGAGCCGATCCTCCGCGGCCGATCCTCCGCGGCCCGCGCTCGGCGCGCCCTCGGGCGGCGCGGCAACTGGGAGCAGCTCGTCAAGTTCTGCATCGTCGGCGTGACCGGCTACGGCGTGAACCTCGCCGTGTACATCTTCCTGCTCGACCTCGCCGGGCTCCACTACGCGGCCGCCGCGATCGGCTCGTTCCTGGTCGCGGTCACGAGCAACTACTGGTGGAACAGGGCCTGGACGTTCCGCGACTCTCGTGGAGAGTTCGTCGTCCAGGGTGCACGGTTCCTCGTCGTCTCGGCGACCGCGCTCGGGGGCAACCTCGCCGCCCTCGCTCTGCTCGTCGCGGCCGGACTCCCCGAGATTCCCGCACAGGCGGTCGCGATCGTGCTCGTGACACCCGTGAACTTCATCGGCAACCGGCTCTGGTCGTTCGGACGACGCTAGTCGCCTCGCCGGGGTAGGCCGGCGGTTTTCAGAACGGGACGCGGACCGGCTCGATCGCCGTCGCACGGCCGGTCGAGGGGTCGCAGGTGACGACCGCACCCTCGAGCCGAACATCGCCTGACGCGACCTCGAAGCGCACGGGCATCCGCGTGCGCATCCGCGTGACCGCGAGACGCGTCTCGACCCCGATCACCGAGTCGTGCGGTCCGGTCATCCCGACATCCGTGATCGCTGCCGTGCCGCCACGGAGGACGCGCGCGTCGGCGGTCTGGACGTGCGTGTGGGTTCCGAGCACCGCCGTCACCCGTCCGTCGAGCCACGACGCGAGCGCGATCTTCTCGCTCGTCGCCTCGGCGTGGACGTCGACCACCACTACGGGTGTTGCGGCGCGGGCCTCGTCCACGAGCGCGTCGATCCGGTCCCAGAGGGACGTCGGCGGATCGAGACTGAGTGAGCCGAGCACGTTGATCACCGCGACGCGGACGCCGTTTGCCGCCTCGACGACCACGAGGCCTCGGCCGGGTGCGAGATCCGCGAGGTTCGCGGGTCGTACGACCCGTTCGGAGGTCGCCAGATACGGGCCGATCTGTTCGCGGCGCCAGACGTGGTTGCCGAGCGTGATCGCGTCGGCGCCCGCTGCGAGCAGCTGGTCCGCGAGTCGCGGCGTGATCCCCGCACCATCAGCCACGTTCTCGCCGTTCACCACGCACGCGTCGATCTCGAGCTCTTTGCGGAGGCGAGGGAGAAGCCCCTGCACAGCGTCGAGCCCGGGTCGGCCGACGACATCTCCGACGAACAGGATCCTCACGGAAGCGACCCCGCGGCGGGGTACGCCGAGATGGCGACGCCGTTGCCCTCGTCATTGCTGACCGCCGCGAGCGACTGTCGCTCGACCCGAGCGACGTCCACCACGGTGCCGAGACGCGACGTCGTCGCGTACACCGGGGTGCCGACCACGAGCGAGGGGTCGGGCTCGACGTTGAGTACCGACAGGGTCACGGAGGGCGCGAGCGTCGGTCGGAGATCGATACGCGCGCCGACCACGACGCCGTCGAGCACGCGGTCGGAGATCGCGATCACCGCGCCGTCGGCCGGGCTGTAGACGTCCGCACCCACGCGGGCGCCGACATCGAGCACATCCGTGCCGGGCGGGCCGGGGAGTTGGTACCAGACCGGGGTCGTCGGGCCGCCCGCGATCCGTCGCCAGAGCCGCGCGAGCACCCCCTCATTCCCCTGTCGGCCAGCAGGCTGGAGATCAACGGAACCGTCATCGGCGCCGTGAAAGCCGATCGCGGTCACCTCGCCGTCCGCGACCGGAAGCTGGATCGGGAGGTTCCCGATGGATGCGAGCACCTTCGGCGTCGGGCGGCCCACCCCGATCTCCGCCTCCTCGGGGGTCGGCTGGAGCACCGAGGACGGATCGCCTGCGGACGGGAGCGGAGCCTCGCCACCACCGAACGCGACGAGCGCGAGCGCCACGACAAGGAGGCCCACGGTGACGCCCCCGAGCACGAGCCTGCGCGCGCGAAGCCGGGTTCGCCGGTGTTGCGCGCGAAGTCGGGAGAACTCGCGGTCGCGGGGAGAGCCCATCGGGGCGATTGTGCCCGAGTGTCCCGTCGCCCCGTGGCAGCCGCACCTGTCGGCGCGCCCGGACACGGCGTCCCGTGGGGTCTGGATCGTGCCGTACGATCGCCCCGTGACACCGCATCCGCACCCGATCCGGATCCCACGCTGGGTCCAGTTGATCGGGCTGCCGGTGCTCGCGCTTTCCGCATTCCTGCTCGCGGGGACGCTCGGGCACGTGTTGTTCCTGTTTCTCGCCGCGGCGGTGATCGCATTCACCTTGAACCCGCTCGTGCGCGACCTGGGGCGACTGCGGCTCCGGCGCGGCCTCGGGGTTGCGATCGTCTTCACGCTGTTCGTCGCGGCGGTCGGGTCGGTGGTCGCCGCGCTCGGAACCGTGGTTGTCGATCAGACGCGGACAGCGGTTGAGCGTATCGACGCGTACCTGACCGAGGAACAGGCTCCGGGCTTGAACCGGACGGGCGCTCAGGTGGACATCAAGCACCTTCAGCAGTGGCTCGACGACCACGGTCTCGAGAGCGTCCGTGTCGACGGGCAACTCGACGAGCTCGTCAGCGGGCTGAGTGCTGGCGACGTGTCGGGGTACGCGCAGGACGCGATCGCGTTAGCGCAGGGAGCCGCATTCGGCGTGATCGTGCTGCTGTTCGCGCTCATCCTCGTGATCGTGATCGCCGTCTACATGCTGCTCTCGATGCCGCGGCTCGAGCGGGCGATCGACCGGCGGTTCCCGCCGGCGGGTGGGCCCCCGCTTGTCCACCGGATCGAACGGTCGCTCTGGGGGTACGTCCGCGGCCAGTTGATCCTCTCGACGGTGATCGGGACGAGCGCTGGGGCCGGGATGTGGATCCTCGGCAAGACCGGCGTGGTCGAGGGTGCCGACCGCTACGCGCTCCTGTTCGGCGTCTGGACGGCGCTGATCGAGGTGATCCCGTACATCGGGCCGTGGCTCTCCGCGGTGCCGCCGGGGGTCTACGCGCTGATCGAGGACCCGGTCGGGTTCGGGTTCCCCGCAGTTGCATTGCTGTTCGTCTTCATCTACCAGGTGGAAGGTCACGTGGTCGTCCCGAACGTGATGGCGAACGCGCTCCGGCTCCACCCGCTGCTCGTGATCTTCGGCCTGCTCGCAGGCGCAGACCTGTACGGCATCCCCGGCGTTCTCATCGCGCTTCCGACGATGGCTGCCGCGAGGGCGATCTGGGAGTTCTTCGGTGAGCGGGTGACGCTGGAGCGGTGGCGTGGTTCCGGGCCGGAGGCGATCGCCCGACCGCTGGAGGAGGAGCGCCCGCCAGGCTGAGGAGGAGGCCGCGATTTCTCGCGTACCCTGCCGCCGTGAGCTTCCCGGCTAACCGCCCGCGTCGGCTGCGTCGCACCCCGACGCTCAGATCACTTGTTCGCGAGACCAGGCTCGACCTCGCGGATCTAATCGCACCGCTCTTCGTCCGTCCCGGCGAGGGCGTGGTCAACGCGGTCGAGGGACTGCCCGCGATCGCGCAGCGGTCTGTCGACGAACTGGTGCGCGAGGCAGCCGACCTCCACCGGCTCGGTGTCTCTGCGGTGCTCCTGTTCGGGATCCCGGACGAGAAGGACGAGTTCGGATCGGGCGCGTGGGCCGGCGACGGGATCGTCCAGCGGGCGCTCCGAGCACTCCGGTCGGAGGTCCCCGACCTGACGCTCATCACGGACGTCTGCCTTTGCGAGTACACGAGCCATGGCCACTGCGGTGTCCTCCGTGACGGTGAGGTCGTGAACGACGAGACGCTCGAACTGCTCGCGCGCACCGCTGCCAGCCATGTCGCCGCCGGGGCAGACGTCGTCGCGCCGAGCGACATGATGGACGGGCGCGTCGGCGCGATCCGCGCCGCGCTCCCAGACACTCCGATCGTCTCGTACGCTGCGAAGTACGCATCCGCCTTCTACGGCCCGTTCCGAGAGGTGGCGGAGTCAGCGCCGTCTGAGGGGGACAGGCGCGGCTATCAGATGGATCCGGCAAACGTCCGCGAGGCGCTCCTGGAGTGCGCGCTCGACGTCGAGGAGGGCGCGGACGTGCTGATGGTGAAGCCTGCGCTGCCATATCTCGATGTGATCCGAGCGGTGCGCGAGCGGTTTGACTGCCCCGTCTGGGCCTACAGCGTCTCGGGCGAGTACGCGATGGTGCGTGCTGCCGCCGACGCCGGCCACCTCGAGGAGGAGCGGGCGGTGCTCGAGTCGCTGACGGCGGTGAAGCGGGCCGGGGCCGGCGCGATCATCACCTACTGGGCGCGCGATCTCGCCCGCTGGCTCGCGTGAGCGATGTCTCCGCGTTCTGGCGCCGTGCGACGTCGTTGATCCCGGGTGGGGTCAACTCGCCCGTCCGCGCGATGCGCGCCGTCGGACTCGACGAGCCGGTTGTGATGCGCCGGGGTTTGGGTGCGTGGATCGAGGACACCCACGGTCGGCGGTATGTGGACTGGGTGCAGTCGTGGGGGCCGCTCGTGTCCGGCCACGCAGATCCGGAGATCGTTGCGGCAGTGACCGCCGCTGCGGCGAACGGGACGACATTCGGTGCACCGACGGAGGCGGAGGTCGAGCTTGCCGCGGAGATCGTGGACGCGGTGCCGTCGATCGAGATGGTGCGCCTCGTCAGTTCCGGGACGGAGGCGTCGATGAGCGCGCTCCGCCTCGCGCGGGCCGCGACACGCCGTGATCGGGTGCTGAAGTTCGCAGGCTGCTACCACGGGCACGTGGACGCGCTCCTCGCGAGCGCCGGGTCGGGCGTGATGACACTCGGGATCGCCTCCACGCCCGGAGTTCCGTCGGCGGTGGTGGCAGACACGGTCGTCGTGTCGTTCAACGACATCGACGGGGCGGCGGCTGCATGCGCCCGGTACGGGGAGGGTCTGGCCGCGATTCTCGTCGAACCGGTCGCCGGAAACATGGGTCTCGTGCCGCCCGCGCCAGGCTTTCTCGAGGCGCTCCGCACGCTCGCCGATGCGACCGGCGCGCTGCTCGTGTTCGACGAGGTGATGACAGGGTTCCGGGTCGGTCGCGGTGGGGCGCAGGAGCGCTACGGCGTGCTGCCCGATCTGACCGTGCTCGGAAAGATCGTCGGCGGCGGGCTCCCACTTGCGGCTTTTGGGGGCAGGGCCGAGCTGATGGAGCGGCTCGCCCCGCTGGGCGACGTGTACCAGGCCGGGACGCTCTCCGGGAACCCGCTCGCAACTGCGGCCGGGATCACGACCCTCCGGCGGCTGCGCGATCCCGGGGTGTATGCACACCTCGAACGGGTCGGTGCGACACTCGAGGCGGGACTCGCGCCGTTCGGGACGGTGCAGCGGGTCGGCGGCATGCTGACGCTGTTCCTCCGTGACAAACCTGTCCGTGACCACGACGACGCAGCCGGTTGCGACACGGTGCGCTTCGGGGCGCTCTTCCGGCACCTGCTCGACGAGGGGATCTACCTGCCGCCCTCTCAGTTCGAGTGTCTGTTCCCCTCGACGGCGCACGGAGACGCGGAGGTCGTGCTCACCGTCGAGGCCGTCCGGTCGTTCTTCGCCGCGTGACGGGTCTGTCGGCGCTGATCGACGCGATCGCCGAGGGCGCGGCGGCCGAGAGTGCGCTGTGGGCCTCGGCGTTGCGGCCTGATCCTGAGCGCGAGCAGGAGCTCGTGTTCTCGCCGCTCCTCGGTGACCCGCTGCTGGCGCTCGGACTCGAGACGGTGTACGAGGGGTATCTCCTGCATCACGGGCGGTCGCGGGTCTTCGCGCCGCCGGATCGTGACCTCGCACTGCTCCTCGGCGACGCGCTGCTCGCGCAGGGACTCGTCCGGGTCGCGGAGACAGGGAGCCTCGTCGCGGTCGAGGATCTCGCGTGTCTTCTCTCGCTCTGCTCGCAGGCGCGGGCCGAACACCGTCCAGGTGACGGCGCCGCGTGGGCGGCGACCGCCGCTCAACTCGGTGCGGGCGGACTCGATGACGCACGCGCGGCGCTCCGCGAGCGGCGCGATCCTGCGCCGCTCGAGCAGGTCGCACGGGTAGCCGCCGGTGACGGCCCCGTGGAACGAGCGCTCGCCGCGCATGCGCGGCGGGTCGGGTAGCATCGCCGCGATGGCCGTGATCGACCTCTTTCTCGCGGACGCTGCCGAGGAAGGGCGCAATGTCATCCTCGCGATGCTCGTCGTGGGCCTGATTTTCATCGGTGTGATCGCGCTCGGCGAGGCGACGCACGCACTCGGAACCAGGCGCAAGCGCGACAGGGCCCGGCGCCCCCTCTAGTCAGGGCGCCCCCGATGGGTTCACCCGCAGCCGATCTCCGCGAGTGGATCTCGCTCCTCGAACGTGAGGGCGAGCTTGTTCGTGTGAGCGCCGAGGTCGATCCCGACCTCGAGATCACGGAGATCACCGACCGGGTCGTGAAGAGCGGCGGTCCGGCGCTCCTGTTCGAGCGGCCGAGAGGCTCGCGGCTCCCGCTGCTCATCAACCAGTTTGGCACCGAACGGCGGATGTGCCTCGCCTTCGGCGTCGAGACGCTTGACGAGATCGCCGCGACGCTCGAGGAGGTGCTCGACCTCCAACCGCCGCAGGGGTTGATGGACAAGGTTCGGAAGCTTGGAACGCTCAAGTCGATCGCGGACTCGATGCCGAAGGTCGTGTCGAAGGGGCCCTGCCAGGAGATCGTGCTGACCGGCGACGACGTCGATCTTGACCTGCTTCCGATCCAGCGCTGCTGGCCGCTCGATCCGGCGCCGTTCATCACGCTGCCTGCGGTGATCACGAAGGATCGTGAGACGGGTGTCCGCAACGTCGGGATGTACCGGATGCAGAAGATCGACAGCCGCTCGACCTTCATGCACTGGCAGATCCACAAGGATGGTCGCGCGGACCTGCTCGCTGCGCCCGACGGCCGCATCCCCGTGGCGGTCGCGATCGGGCTCGACCCCGTGACCGCGTACTCCGCGAGCGCACCACTCCCGAAGCACGTCGGCGAGCTGATGCTCGCCGGGCTTCTGAAGGGGTCGCCCGTCGAGCTCGTCAGGTGCAAGACGGTCGATCTGGAGGTGCCCGCGAACGCGGAGATCGTGCTCGAGGGCTGGGTGGACGCGACCGATGTCGGGCTCGAAGGCCCGTTCGGCGATCACACCGGCTTCTACACCCCGGCGGAGGAGTTCCCGATCTTCCGGATCACCGCGATCACGATGCGCCGCGACGCGATCTACTCCTCGATCGTGGTCGGAAAACCCCCTGCCGAGGACGAGTGGCTCGCGAAGGCGACCGAGCGGCTCTTCCTCCCCGCGATCCGGATGAGTGTCCCCGAGATCGTGGACTACGACCTTCCGGCCGCTGGCGCGTTTCACAACTGCGCGATCGTGTCGATCCGCAAGCGCTACCCGGGCCACGCACGGAAGGTGATGCACGCGGTATGGGGACTCGGGCTCCTCTCGCTCACGAAGGCGGTCGTGATTGTCGATGCGGATGTCGACGTCCACGACTACGAGCAAGTCTTCTTCCGCGTCTGCGCCAACGTTGATCCGAAGCGCGATGTGGTGCTCGCGGACGGCCCGATCGACCAGCTCGACCATGCCTCGGTGCTCCCGAGTTTCGGCGGGAAGATCGGGTTCGACGCGACCGCGAAGGGCCCCGACGAGGGCGCGCGCACGTGGCCGCCGGAGATCGAGATGAGCGCCGAGGTTCGGGCGCTGGTCGATGCGCGTTGGGCCGAGTACGGAGTTGCCGCGACAGACGCGACCGGACCCGTCGCCGGAGCCCGGCGCGGCCGCAGGGTACGGCGCTGAGCGGCGCGCCGGTGCGGTAGGTTTGCGCCGCGGAGATGCACGGATGACGAGCGATCAGGGCAAGCACGAGACGATCCCGACCACGAGCCTGTGGCCGCTCGGGTTCGCCGTCGGCGTCGCATGCATCATCATCGGACTCGTCGCCTCGACCGCAGCGCTTGTCGTTGGTGTGCTGCTCACGGCGGGGTTCGCGATTGCCTGGGTGCGCGACCGTCGTCCTCCCGCCGCGCCCGAGCCTGCCCCCGAGCCTGTGGTGGTCGAGGCCGCGAAGGAGACGTACGGGCGCGGCACGTTCCTCGCGGTTGCAAGCGCTGGGATCGGCGGAGTCATCGGTGCTGGTGCGACGCTCCCCTCACTTGGCTTCGCGGTGCTGCCGTCGTTCATCGGCAGCCGGGTCGAGTCGCACGATGTGGATCTCGGTCCGATCTCGGGCTTCCCCGAGGGTCAGTTCGTGATCGCCACCTACATGGAGGATCCCGAGCAGGGCGAGGTCACGCGGCGCACCGCATTCGTTCGGAACAACGGCTTTACCGAAGCGGGCCTCCCGAGTTTCACCGCGCTGTTCAGCCGCTGCGTCCATCTTGGGTGTCCCGTCCAGCCCAACGGCCCCATCGACGAGGAGGCGAAGTCGATCCACGGTGACGTGGAGCTCCGACCTGTCCTCGCGGCGAGCTTCGGTTGCCCGTGTCACGGTGGTCTGTACGACTCGGAGGGGAACCGCACCGCGGGCCCACCGGTCCGCTCGCTCGACCGGTTCGAGTTCTCGATCAAGAACGGCAACCTGATTCTCGGGCGGCTGTTCTCGGTCGGCGACGTCGAGGGCTCGGGCGCCAAGGCGAAGATCAGCAAGTACTACCGCGCGTACCCCGGTGTGCATGTGGACGGGGTCGAGCGCTGGCTGTATCCGATCCCGACCCCCGGATCGACCGGGTAGACGATGGCGAAGTCACTCCGCAGACGGCAGCTCGAGAAGGCGGCACTCGCCCCTGTCGACTGGCTCGAAGAGCGCTCCGGTCTCGTCGGCTACGTCCAGTGGATGTTGCTCCGGAACGTCCCGCGCGATATCAACTGGATGCAGACGCTCGGGTCGGCGTCGCTCACCGCGTTCATCGTGCAGGCGACGACAGGCGTGTTTCTCGCGATGTACTACAAGCCCGACCCCGCGAGCGCGTACAGCTCGATCACGCACATCACCGAGGAGGTGACGCTCGGCTGGCTCGTGCGGGGGATGCACAAGTGGGGCGCAAGCGTGTTCATCATCCTGATGTTCTTCCACATGGCCCGCACGTTCCTGTTCGGCGCGTACAAGTACCCGCGCGAACTCAACTGGATCGTCGGCGTCCTGATCCTCGTGCTCGGGATGCTCGAGGGCTTCACCGGCTACCTGCTGCCGTGGGATCAGACCTCGTACTGGGCGACGGTCGTCGGAATCAACCTGAACGCGACCGCGCCGATCGCGGGGCCGTTCCTCGCGCAGTTCCTCCAGGGCGGCACGCAGATCGGCCCGGACACGCTGTCGAAGTTCTACTCGCTGCACATGCTCGCGGTCCCCGGCGGGATCATGGCGCTGATCGGCCTCCACATGTACCTCGTGATCCGGCTCGGCGTCACCTCGCCGCCGTGGTCGTCGACCGAAGCCGGGCGTGAGCGCCCGGACGGCGAGGACGAGGGTCACTGAGATGGGCACCTCGCTGAAGCAGCGGCAGCGCGACGAGTTCAAGCGCTACAAGCGTGACGTCGAGGAGGAGGGAAAGCCGTTCTTCCCGTACGCCGTGTTCCACGACACGGTCATGTCGCTCGTCGTCGTGGTCGTGATCATCGCGCTTTCGGTCGTCTGGTACACGACCGCGGATGGCGTCGAGGCCGGGCTCCTCGGCCCCTGGTACCAGCATGAGGCCGACCCGGGGACGATCGAGTTCATCCCGCGCCCCGACTGGTTCTTCTACTTCCTCTTCTATCTGCTGCGGATCTTCAAGTGGCCGGAGTCGGTGATCCTCGGCACGGTCGGGATCCCGACGTTGCTCCTGATCCTGTTGATCGCGCTCCCGTTCTACGATCGGCGCCCTGAGCGGCGACTCGGTCGTCGCCCCGTCGCCGTTGTCGCCGCGATCCTGACGGTGATCTCGATGGGCGTTCTCACCTGGAAGGGCGCGACCGCGAAGGAGGCGCTCGGGGCCGAGATCATCGCTTCCGGGACGACAGTCAAGTGGGGCGCAGAGCAAGGGTTCACCGGGAACACCCAGGCCGAGGCGGGCGCAAAGTTGTTCGCGCAGTCCGGCTGCATGAACTGTCACGTCTACCTCTCGGAGGGGAGCGCGAATCTCGGCGCCCCCGTGCTGACCGAGGTTGGCGCCTCCGATCGCGGGGTGGACTTCTTCAAGTCCTACATCTCGAACCCCGCCCAATTCGGAAACAACGTGATGATCTCGTACTCGTACCTCGGCGACGAGAACCTCACGAACCTCGCGACGTTCCTCTCGGAGTCGAGGGGCGGCGAGGCACACGCGGCTGCGGAATAGCGGCCTGCCCGTCGGGGGCTACCCTCCCGGGATGCGCGTGTTTCTCGGTGTGACCGGCGCCTCGGGTGCGCCGTATGCGAAGGGGATTCTCGACGGTCTCGTCGCCGCCGGAGTCGAGGTGGGGATCTGCGCATCCGAGGCCGGAATCGAAGTGCTCGCGACCGAGCTGTACCGCGATCCGTCGCTCGATCGTGAGGAGACGTTGCGACGCTTCGTGGGAGCTGCGCCGGCCGGGCAGGTGACGCTGCACGGGATCCAGGACTGGCGCTCGCCGTATGCGAGCGGCTCCGCCAAGGTCGATGCGTACGTGGTCTGCCCGTGCTCGATGTCCACGGTCGGGACGCTCGCCGCAGGGGCGATGACGAACCTCATCCACCGCGCTGCGTCGGTCGCGCTGAAGGAGCGGCGCAAGCTCGTGCTCGTTCCGCGCGAGACGCCGCTCTCGTCGATCCATCTCCGCGGGCTCGCGACGCTCCACGAGGCGGGCGCAGTCGTGCTCTTCGCAGCGCCCGGCTTCTACCACGGAGCCGAGACCGTGCAGGATCTCGTCGATTTCATCGTGGCACGCTGCCTCGACCAGCTCGGCGTGGACAACACGCTGATCCGCCGGTGGGGCACGTGACGCACGAGGAGGGCCGTCTCACACCGGACGGCGTACGGGCGATGTTCGACCGGATCGCGCCGGTGTACGACGTGATGAATCGCGTGATGACACTCGGTCTCGACCGTGCGTGGCGGCGCCGCGCGGCCGCTGCGGTCGTGACCCCGGGCGCCCGCGTCCTCGACGGCTGCTGCGGCACCGGCGACCTAGCGCTAGCCGCCGAGCGCGAGGGTGGGACGGTGACCGCGATCGACCTCTCACCACGGATGCTCGCGCGGGCCCGGCGGAAGTCGTCGAGCGTGACGTGGGTTGAGGGAGACCTGCTCGCGCTTCCGTTCGCGGACGGCGCCTTCGATGCGGCCACCGTCGGGTTCGGCGTTCGAAACGTGGATGATCTCGACCGAGGGCTGTGCGAGCTCCGCCGCGTGCTCCGGGTCGGTGGGCGCGTCGCGATCCTCGAGATCACCACACCGCGGGGGGTGCTTGCACCGTGCTTCCGGGTGTGGTTCGACCGGGTCGTGCCGCTGCTTGGCCGGGTGCTGCCCGGTGGCCAGGCGTACACGTACCTCCCCGCGAGCGTCCGCCGCTTCCCGACCGCAGAAGCGCTGGTGGAGACGATGCGTGCCGCGGGCTTCAGCGATGTGCGCTTCGAACTACTCGGTGGCTCGATTGTCGCGCTGCACCACGGGACTGCGACGTGAGCGTCGCGCTGATCGAAACCGCGCCCGGGCTCGGCGAGTACCTGGTCGAGGTCGAAGAGCGCCTCGAGGAGGCGGTGATCTCCTATCCGGGACTGGTCGCCGCGGTGGGTGCCGACGCGCTCGCGGCCGGTGGCAAGCGGCTGCGACCGATCCTGACGTTCCTCTCCTCGCCACCGGACGGGCCGCTCCCGGTGGCGGAGGGTGTTGCGGTCGAGCTCGTCCACATGGCGACGCTCGTCCACGACGACATCGTCGATGGCGCCGCGGTGCGCCGCGGCCGCGCCTCCGCCTGGTCGGCGCACGGGGAGGATGCGGCACGTGCCGCCGGCGACCACCTGTTCGCGCTCGCTTTTGCCGCGCTGGCGGCGACGGGCGATCGGGAGAAGACCCGGACGCTCGCCGCCACCTCGCTCGCGCTCGCACGCGGCGAGGCGATGCAGCGACTTCAGCGGCATGACCCCGACACGCCAATCGACGCGTACCTCGAGCGGGTCGCGCTCAAGACCGGGACGCTGTTCGAGGCGGCTTGCACGCTCGGTGGAGGGCCCACGGGTTACGGACTCGAGCTCGGGATCGCGTTTCAGATCGCGGATGACATCCTCGACTGCGCGGGCGAGACGGCAGAGACCGGCAAGGTCGCCGGGACAGATCTCCGCGACGGAACACCCACGCTTCCGCTCCTGCTCGCAGCGGCCGACGATTACGTGGTGCGCGCCGCGCTGGCCGGAGGCTCGCTCGAGGGGGCGCTCGCGCGGGTCGCGGCAACGGGTGCGCTCGAGCGATCCCGCGCAATCGCCGTCGACTACGCTTCCCGGGCGATCGCGACCCTCGACGGCGTCTCACGCCGTGTGGAACTCGAGGCTCTCGCGAGCGCCGTCGTCGATCGCACTAGGTGACTTCCCGACAATGGCCCTGCTCGACCGCACCTCAACCCTAGAACCCGTCCGGGACAAGGTTCTCGCGGGCGAACGACTCGACCTCGAGGACGGTCTGACGCTCCTCGAGTCCGACGATCTCCTCGGGATCGGGGAGCTCGCCGACCTTGCGCGGCGCCTCCGGGGCGGGACGGACGAGGTCGGGTTCGTCCAGAACCTCTACATCTCGCAGACGAACATCTGCCGGGTCAAGTGCAAGTTCTGCGCCTTCGCGGCGACGAGCAAGCAGGGGCACGCTTACACGCAGAGCACGGACGAGCTCGTGCGTGATGCGGTGGAACAGCACCGCGCGACCGGGTTCACCGAGATCCACATGGTGAACGGCGAGAGCCCGCACGTGACGCTCGACTTCTACCTCGACACGCTCCGCGCCCTCCGGCGCGAGCTGCCCGAGGTGCACCTGAAGTGCTACACGGCCTCCGAGGTGCACCACATGACGATGATCTCGGGACTCACTCACGAGGAGGTGCTCCGCGAACTGCTCGCGGCGGGGCTTGGATCACTCCCTGGTGGTGGTGCCGAGGTGTTCGCGAGTCGGGTGCGCGCGCTCGTCGCGCCGGGGAAGGAGCCCGCGGAGACCTGGTTCCACGTGCACGACACCGCGCACCGGATGGGGCTCCGCTCCACGTGCACGATGCTCTACGGGCACGTCGAAACCTACGAGGAGCGGATCGACCATCTGCTGCGGCTGCGTGACCAGCAGGACGCGACCGGTGGCTTCGTCGCGTTCATCCCGCTCGCCTTCCATCCCGAGAACACGGTGTTCGAACGGCGCGGGTTCCGTCACACGACCGGCGCGGACGACCTCAAGATGATCGCGGTCTCGCGGCTGATGCTCGACAACATCCCGAACGTCAAGGCGTACTGGATCATGATGGGGATGCCGATGGCCGGGGTTGCGCTGCATCTCGGTGCGAACGACGTTCAGGGCACCGTGATGCGTGAAACGATCTTCCACGCCGCAGGCGCACGGACGGCGACCGAACAGCAGGTGTCCGAACTCGTCCGGTTCGTGCGCGCGGCCGGGCGCATCCCGGTGCAGCGCGACTCGCTTCATCGGACGATCCGCCGGTTCGATCCCGAGGACGCAGCGTGATCCGCCTCGGGCGCATCTCGTACGTCAACATGGCGCCGGTCTTCCACCGGCTCACGCACGAGGTGGAAGAGGTGGTGGGCGTTCCGACCGAGTTGAACCGGATGCTCGTCGATGGGCAGCTCGACGTCGCGCCGATCTCGTCGATCGAGTACGCGCGAAACGCCCCGCGGCTGCGGCTCCTCCCGCGCCTCTGCGTCTCGTCCGAGGGCGCTGTGGACTCGATCCAGCTCGTGACACGGATCCCGCTGGCGCGCGTGCGGTCGGTTGCAGTGACCCCGGAGAGCGCCACCTCGGTCGTTCTCACCCGGGTCCTGCTCCCGAACGCGGAGATCCTGCCGCTCGAACTCGAGCACGCGGCCGACGCAAAGCTTCTGATCGGGGATGCGGCGCTGCGGAGCGCGTTCGAAGACCCGACTCCGCACTACGACCTCGGTCGGCTGTGGCTGGAGCGCACTGGCCTGCCGATGGTGTTCGCGGTTTGGGCCGCCCCCGAACCGGTGGCCGAGGGGCTCCTCGAGTTGCAGGACGCGCTTGTCGCCTCGGTCAGGCTCGCGCGCTCCGAGCCGGACGTCCTGGCGCACGAGGCAAGCCTCGCCTACGGCTATCCGGCCGGGTTCCTTGCGCGGTACTTCGAGAAGCTCCGGTTCAGCTTCGGGCCGCGCGAGCGGGCGGGTCTCCACACGTTCATGGAGATGGCGCACGACGTCGGCGAGCTCCCCCACGTGCCCGAGCTCCGGTTCCTTCGCGAAGAGACGCCGGCTGTTTCGTGACGACGCTGGAGACACGAGGAGCGGTCCAGCAGGCGCTCGAGAAGGCGCTCGACGGGGAACGGATCGACGACGACGACGCGGTTGCGCTGCTCCGGTCGCGCGACCTACTCGCGGTTGGCCGGGTCGCAAACGTGATCCGGGAGCGGAAGACCGACGCGTCGAAGGTCACATTCATCGTCGATCGCAACATCAACTACACGAACGTCTGTGTCACCGACTGCGATTTCTGCGCCTTCTACCGCTCCCCCGGGGACACGCGCGAGGGGTACCTCCTGCCGAAGGCCGTGATCTTCCGCAAGATCGAGGAGACGCTCGCGATCGGTGGCACCGGGGTGCTGATGCAGGGCGGTCACCACCCGGATCTCGGGATCGACTTCTACGAGGATCTGTTCCGGTCGATCAAGGCGCGCTACCCGATCCACCTGCACGTGCTGTCACCCCCGGAGGTGCAGCACATCGCCCGCCGCTCGAAGCTGACGGTGCCGGAGACCCTGTCGCGGCTCCGCGACGCGGGGCTGGACTCGCTCCCGGGTGGTGGCGGCGAGGTGCTCGTCGATCGGGTGCGCGACATCATTGCGCCGAAGAAGACGAAATCCGACGAGTGGCTAGGGGTGATGCGCGACGCGCATCGGCTGGGGATCTCGACGACCGCGACGATGATGTACGGGCATGTCGAAACGCTCGAGGAGCGGGTCGAGCACATGCGTCGCGTCCGCGAACTCCAGGACGAGACCGGGGGCTTCCGCGCGTTCATCTCGTGGACGTTCCAGCGTGACGGGAACCGGCTAGACGCCCAGGTGCGCGACGAGCAGATGCCGACCTCGTTCGACTACCTCCTGACGCAGGCGGTGTCGCGGATCTTCCTCGACAACATCCCGCACATTCAGTCGTCGTGGGTGACACAGGGGTTGAAGATCGGCCAGGTCGCGCTCGGGTTCGGCGCCGACGACATGGGATCGGTGATGCTGGAGGAGAACGTCGTCTCAGCCGCCGGGACGACGCACCGGACCTCGACCGATGAGCTCGTGCACCTGATCCGGGCGATCGGCAAGACCCCGGTGCAGCGCGACACGCTCTATCGCGAGGTCAAGGTCTTCTAGCTGCGTCCGCTACCCGTTGCCGGCCCGCGGCTGCAACCGAGGTCGCGCAGCAGCCCGTCGCGCAGCGAATAGACGAGCCCGTGCACCGTGACGGACTGGCCGCGCTCCCAAGCGTCCTCGATCACCGTGGTCTGACAGACGTTGGTGACCTGCTCGAGCACGTTCAACTCGCACAGCAGATCGACACGCTCCTGCCCCGAAAGCCCTGCGAGCGCCCCGGACCGTCGCTCGGCTACGTCGTTGACGTGCCGCAACCAGTTGTCCACCAGCCCGTGGCGGGTCCCTTCGAGCGCCGCCGTGACACCGCTGCAGCCGTGGTGGCCGCAGACGATCACGTCCGAGACCGCGAGGACGTCGACCGCGTACTGCAGGGCAGAGAGGCAGTTGAGATCGGTGTGGACAACGATGTTCGCGATGTTCCGGTGCACGAACACGTCGCCCGGCGGAAGGCCGAGGATCTGATTGGCGGGAACGCGACTGTCGGAACAGCCGATCCAGAAGTACGCGGGTGCTTGGCGTTCGACAAGCCTGGCGAAGAAGTCGGGGTTGGCATCCACCATCCCTTGGGACCAGGCGCGGTTCCGCTCGAGGAGATGTGCGATACCCGCCACCGGCGACGATGGTAGTCACGGCCGGGTGCTGGAGGCTGCTTGAGTCATGCATCGGGCGTCGCGTCGCACATCCGGTGCGAAGTTGGTGCAGACACGGCACGCCGAACCCGCGAAAATAGGAACCCCGTGGGCGGGTGGGGGTTAGGGATGGAAGCGTGAGC
>CAYXAS010000001.1:0-75302 GCA_964461665.1 uncultured Gaiellales bacterium | reverse complement strand
GCAGCCCGACCACCCATCAGCCGCGTCTCACACGTCTGTGGTCAGTACAGCTAGCGCCGCGGACCGCTCAGAACCAGCGCTTCCAGCGGAAGAATGCGACCATCCCCGCGAGGGTCGCGACAAGCGAGGCGACGATTGCCCAGAACGCCGTGTGCGTCCCCTCCCCGGGGTAGAGCACGTTCATCCCGAACAGGCTCGTGATCACGGTGAGCGGGAGCATGGTGACGCTGATCAGGGTCAGCAGGCGCAGCACCGCGTTCTGCCGGTGCGAGATGACGGACTCGTTGGTCGACTCGAGACCCTCGACAACCTCCTTGTAGTTGTCGAGCTGATCCCAGATCCGCTCGGCCGCATCGTTCAGATCGTCGAAGTAGAGGTCGAGCTCTTCCGGGCGGAACCGGTCGATCCGCCGCTCGAGCGCCCTCAGCGTGGGGCGCACGGGCTTCATCACCTTGCGGTAGGAGATGATCTCCTGCTTCACGTTCGAGATGTCGCGCACCACATCCTCGGCGCGCCCCTCGAACATCTCGTCCTCGATCGTGTCGAGCTTGTGGCCGATCTTGTCGAGGATCGGGAAGCAGTAATCGAAGAGGTCGTCGAGCACCTCGTAGAGCAGCCGGCCTGATCCCTTCGCGAACAGGCTCTCGCGGAGCGCGGCGTCCTCGCCGCAGCGCGAGAACAGCCGCGTGACCGGGAGCAGCTCCCGGTTCGGGAGCGTCACGAGATAGTTGTGCCCGACGAAGATGTCGAGCTCGGCGGTGTTGAGCCGGTGGACGGCGGTGTCGTAGACCGGGAAGTGGAGGACGACGAACAGATACCCGTCATCCTCGTAGTCATCGACCTTCGGGCGCTGCCGCTTTGAGACGATGTCCTCGACATCGAGCGGGTGCCACCCGAAGCGGGCCGCGAGATCTTGCGCCGCACCCAACTCGGGCGCAACCGCGTTCACCCAGGTGAGACCGCCGTCGGCGAGTTCAGACGGTGGGGCGGGACGCGCGATCCTCGCGGCGACGCGCGGGCGCTCGCTCCGCCGGATGCGGGGCAGGCTCGGCATCGGTACTGAGCGGGTCGTCGGTCGCGTACATCGTCGTCCACAATTCTACCCCCGCGCCGCTGAGCGTGCAGGAGCGGGGCGGCCACCGCCCGGGCCGACTCGGAGAGATACGCCCGGCAGGATTCGAACCTGCGACCTCTCGCTCCGGAGGCGAGCGCTCTATCCCCTGAGCTACGGGCGCCTGAGGAGACCTCATCATAGCCGCCCCTCGGTGCACCCCCGTTCCGCGCGCCACTCTATGCTCGCGGGGTGAGGGTGACAGCACAGATCGTGCGGCTCCGGCTCGCGCAGACATTCACGATCGCGCGCGAGTCGAGTGACTTCGAGGATGTGGTCCAACTCGCGCTCGAACACCACGGTGTGATCGGACGCGGCGAAGCGGCTCCGATCGCACGCTATGGCGAGAGCGCCGAGAGCGCGCTCGCGTTCATCACCGAGCACGCCGGACTCGTGGGGGACGACCCGTTCGCCCTCGAGGAGATCGGCGAGCGACTCGCAAGGATGCCCGGGGAGCAGGCTGCGAAGAGCGCGTTCGACGCCGCGCTCCATGATCTCCAGGGGAAGATCCTCGGCCAGCCGGTGTGGCGGCTCCTCGGCCTCCCACAGGTGGGCCCGCCCACGTCGTGGACGGTCTGGCTCGGAGATCCGGACGACATGGCGCGCCGCGCCGAGCAGGCGTCGAAGCGGTTCACCCGGCTCAAGTTGAAGCTCGGCGGTGGTGACGGGTTCGATGTCGAGCGCGTCCGCGCGGTGCGGGGGGCGACAACGCTCCCGCTGATGGTGGATGTCAACGAGTGGTGGTCACTCGACGAGGCGCTCGACGCAATCCCGCAGCTCGCAGAGCTCGGGTGCGAGTACGTGGAACAGCCGCTCCGTGCAGGGGACGAGGGCGGCACGACGCTCAAGGCCCGCTCTCCGCTTCCGGTGTACGTGGACGAGGACTGTCACACCCTCGCGGATGTGGCGCCCTGCGCCGCGATCGCGCACGGGATCAACATCAAGCTCGCGAAGTCCGGTGGGATCCGTGAGGCGATCCGGATGGCGCACGCCGCACGCGCGCTCGGGCTCGGGGTGATGCTCGGGTGCATGGTCGAATCGGGACTCGGGATCGCGGCCGGCTGTGTCGTGGCGCCGCTCTGCGATCACGTCGATCTCGACGGGAACCTTCTGCTCGCGGAGGACCCCGCACCTGGCGTCGGGTTTGTGGATGGCGTCCAGATCCCCGCGGACGCGCCCGGGCTTGGCGTCGCGTGAAGGGAGAGCGGACGCTCATCCTCGCCGAGGGGTACTCGGCGGATCCGCACTACGGCAAGACAATGCGCGGCGTCGTGCGCTACCGCGGCGAGGACGTTGTCGCGATCCTTGATTCGACCCGCCCCGGTGAGAGGCACGACGGGATCCCGATCGTCGCCACGGTCTCCGAGGCGCTCGCGTACCGACCGGAGGTGGCACTCGTGGGTGTCGCCACACAGGGGGGACGGTTTCCGCCCGCGTGGCGCGCGCTGCTGCGGGACTGCATCGCGAATGGGATCGGGATCGAGAACGGTCTGCACGAGTTTCTCCTCACGGATCCCGAGCTCGGCCCGCTCGCAGAAGAGGCCGGAGTACGCGTCCGCGACCTGCGGCGGGCGCCAGCAGGGCTCGACTGCCCGACCGGAGCGAACCTCGAGGGTGACGCGCATGTTGTCCTGGCGGTCGGCTCGGACTGCGCGATCGGGAAGATGACAGTGATGCTCGAGCTCGACCGCGAGGCACGAGCGCGCGGGCTCGCCTCGGTGTTCGTGCCGACGGGACAGACGGGGATCGCGATCGCGGGCTGGGGGATCGCGGTCGACGCCGTCGTCTCGGACTTCCTTGCGGGCGCTGCAGAGCAGCTCGTCGTCGAGGCGCGTACGCGGGGTGGTGATCTGATCCTCGTCGAGGGCCAGGGGTCGCTCTCGCACCCGGCGTACTCGGGCGTGACCCTCGGACTCTTCCATGGCTCGATGCCCCATACGCTCGTCCTGTGCCACCGCCCCGGGACCACCGAGGTCGAGGGGATGCCTGGCCACGCGCTCCTCTCGCTCGCGGAACTCCGTGACCTGCACGAGTTGATCTCGCTCCCGGCCCGAAAGGCGCGCGTCGCCTGTGTCGCGCTCAACACCGCGGGTATGTCGGAGCGCGACGCTGCGGCTGCGATCGTGGCGGCAGAGGCCGAAACCGGGCTGCCGAGCGACGACCCCGTGAGGAACGGCCCGGGTCGCCTGCTCGACGCCGTCGTCGCCGCACGCTGAGGCGCTCCATCGTCTACTGAGACCGGGCGGACGGGGAGGACGGACGCGCTTGACATCGAACAGGTGTTCTGTATGATGGAACACGTGTTCGCATCAACGATGCTGAGAATCGTGGGGTTGGCACTGGTGTTCGTGCTGCTCTGGGCGCTGTTCGCGGGCGAGTCGGGTGCTTCCGGAATCGGGACGCGATATGTGGTCCGGCCGGGGGATACGTTGTGGTCGATCGCGACACACCATGTCGGCGGTGACCCGCGCGAGGCGGTCTGGGAGATCCGTGAGGTGAACGGTCTCACGACGTCTTCGATCCGTGTGGGTCAGACACTCGTACTGCCTGCCTGACGCCTCGGGCACCGCGATAGAGCCGTCGGTCGCCCGCATCGGGTGGTAGAAGGACGTGCGCACAGGCGCTCCCCAGCGACGAACGGACGATGCCCGATGGCCGACGACCGGATCCTCGAACTCCTGCGTCGGCCCGTCGATCCCGAAGAGGTCTCGGCGATGCGCAACCTCTGGAAGGCCCACTCGGTCGCCGAGGACTCGCGCGACCTGCCGGGATTGATCGCGACCCTGACGACCGACTGCGTCTACGAGGTGCGCGGGTGGCCTGGCGCACGGTGGGAGGGACACGCGGGCTCTGTGCGGTTCTATACCGAGCTGCTCACCGCCTTTCCGGACATCCACTTCGAGCTCGAGAACATCGTGATCGGCCCGCAAGGTGTCTGCGAGGAGGCGTATGTCACCGCGACGCATCTCGGGACGTGGCAGGGGCGCGCACCCACCGGTGACGCGCTCGCCTGGCGGAATGCGATCTTCTTTCCGTGGGGATCCTGCCGCACGCCTCTTCAGCGGTGAGATCGTCTACACGGACCTTCGGCTCTAGGAGCGCGGCGGGACGCGGGGCTACGATCCGCGTCCGTGAACCTCGACCTCGCCTTTCTCGGAACCTCAGGATCCGTCCCCACCGCACGGCGCGCGACGTCCGCGACGCTGATCCGACGCGGTGGCGACCGTCTTCTGATCGACTGCGGGGAAGGCACGCAGCGCCAGCTCCTCCGCTCTGATCTCGGACTCGTCGATCTCGATCGGATCCTGCTCACCCACCTCCACGCAGATCACGTGCTCGGGCTCCCCGGGATGCTGAAGACGTTCGGGCTCCGGGGCCGGGCAGCGCCGCTCACAATCCACGGGCCGCGGGGGACCCGTGCGCTCATGGAGGGCATGAGGCGCCTGTTCGGGTCGGTCCCGTATGCGCTCGAGGTGGACGAGGTCGTGGCGGGGTCAGAGATCGCCCTCGACGGGTATGCGATCCATGCGATCGCGGTCGACCATGGAGTCGAGGCGGTCGGCTACGCACTCCACGAGCCAGATCGGCCCGGAGCGTTCGACCCGGACGCGGCTGACCGCCAGGGCGTCCCGTCGGGGCCGCTCCGGGGTGCGCTCCAGCGCGGCGACAGCGTGACGCTGCCGGATGGGACGATCGTCACACCGGAGACCGTGCTTGGGTCGTCACGACGCGGGAGATCGGTTGTGCTCACCGGGGACACGGCACCGTGCCGGTCGGTGGTCGAGGCAGCGCGCGGCGCGGACGTGCTCGTCCACGAGGCAACGTTCCTCGCCGACGAGGGCGACCGCGCACGCGAAACCGGCCACTCCACCGCAGCCGACGCCGCCCTCGCCGCTACTGCAGCGGGTGTTCGACTGCTCGTGCTCACGCATCTCTCCGTCAGACAGGGGCCGGGCGCGATCGAGGACGAGGCGCGCGCGATCTTCCCCGCGACCGTCGTCCCGCGCGACTTCGATCTGCTTGTCGTGCCGTTCCCCGAGCGCGGCCCCCCGATGCTTGTCTCCGCGGGCGCTCGTCCTCCGCGCGACCCGGTGAAATCTGATCTCCCCGACACGCCCGAGCCCGCGGCAGCGTGAGCGTCGGCCGCGGTCGCTAGACTGCGACGAACGGCACAAGCCCCTTTAAGACCGGCCCAGCGAGACCGGGAAGGAGCGAACGGATGGATGCGGAGACGGCGGGCGCTACGGCAGCCCGCACCATTCTCGACAGCGATGCGATGGCGCGGACGCTTGCGCGGATTGCGCACGAGTTGATCGAACGCAGCGGCGACCTCGAGGACGTCGCGCTTGTTGGGATCCACACGAGAGGCGTTCCGCTCTGCGAGCGCTTGCGGGCGCTCGTGGAAGAACGGAGCGGTCACGCGCTGCGGACGGGGGCGATCGAGATCGCGTTCCACCGCGACGACGTCGCGGTACGGGGCGGAGTGTCACCCCGCCACGTCCAACCGGTCGTCCGCGACACGCGTCTCGGCTTCGCGCTCGAAGGGATGACGTGTGTGCTCGTCGATGACGTGCTGTACACGGGGCGGACGATCCGGGCCGCGATCGACGCTCTCATGGAGTTCGGTCGGCCGGGCCGAGTCCAGCTAGCGGTGCTCATCGACCGTGGCCATCGCGAGCTTCCGATCCGCCCCGACTATGTCGGGAAGAACGTGCCGACCGCGCGGAACGAGCGGGTGCAGGTCGAGCTCGAGGAGACCGACGGACGTGATCGTGTCGTGCTCATCGGCGGGTCCGGGGCGGGCGACGATGCCTGACGCGACGAAACGGCACCTGATCTCCGTCGGCGATCTCAAGCAGGAGGACGTCGGGCGGATCCTCGACACCGCGCGTGCGCTCGAACGGTCGCTCGACCGCGAGGTGAAGAAGTTCCCGACACTCCGCGGCCGTCTGGTCGTCAACCTGTTCTACGAGTCGTCCACGCGGACACTCTCGAGTTTCGACCTGGCTGCCAAGCGTCTCTCGGCCGACACGATGGCGCTCCGGTCGTCCGGCTCGTCCGTCGACAAGGGCGAGTCGCTGCGGGACACCGCGCTGACGCTGGCGCAGTACGACCCCGATGTGATCGTGCTCCGCCATCCGCAGATCGGTGCGCCCGCGCTCGTGGCTGCAGTCACCGACGCGCACATCGTGAACGCGGGCGACGGAAAGCATCAACACCCAACGCAGGCGCTCCTCGACCTCTACACGATCCGGGAAGCCGTCGGTCGGCTCGAGGGGGTCCATGTTGCGATCGTCGGCGACGTCGCGCACTCACGCGTCGCGCGATCCCTGGTCCAGGCGCTGCGTCTCGTCGGTGCACACTCCACGCTCGTCGGTCCGCCCACGCTCATCCCGCTCGGAATCGAGAACATGGGTTGTGCGGTCTCACACCGGATCGAGGCGATCGCGGACGCCGACGTCGTGTACGTGCTCCGGATGCAGCACGAGCGGATGCTCCCGGGGGCGGCGTACGTCCCGTCGCTCCGCGAGTACACGCGGCTCTACGGCATCACCGCCGACCGGGTGCGCGTCGGCCAGGTCGTGATGCATCCGGGGCCGATGAATCGCGGGGTCGAGATCGATCCGGCCGTCGCAGACTCCGGGGCGTCGCTCGTGACCGCGCAGGTACGGTCGGGCCTCGTCGTGCGCATGGCCTGTCTCTACGACCTTCTCACCACCGGCCCGGTCGCCGCCGTGCGTGCGCTGGAAGTCGCATGACGCTGGTCTGCAGGGATGATCCGCGCACGACGTGCGCGATCCTCGGGGCGCGTGTGCTTGATCCTGTTGAGGGCATCGATGGCGCCTTCGACGTCCACGTCGAGAATGGCGTGATCGTGGCGCTCACCCCATCGACCACGGCCCCCAACGGTCTGGTTCTTGCGCCCGCGTTCATCGACCCGCACGTCCACCTTCGCGTGCCTGGCCGGGAGGATGAGGAGACGATTGCGAGCGGCACCCGTGCGGCGGCCGCCGGTGGCTACTGCGCGATCATCGCGATGCCGAACACCGACCCGGTCGTGGACAACGCCTCGGTGCTCGCGTCGCTCCTTGAGCGCGCCCGCGAGGACGCGGTCGTCCCGACGGGGTTCATGGCAGCGATCTCGAAGGGGCAGCGCGGGGAGGAGCTGGCCGAGTTGGTGGAGCTCGCGGAGATCGGTGCGGCCGCGTTCACCGATGACGGCAAACCGGTCGTCTCCGCGGGCCTGATGCGACGTGCGCTCCAGTACGCAGCGCTGACCGACCGAGTCCTCGCTCTCCACTGCGAGGAGCCGTCGCTCTCGCGGGACGGCCAGATGCACGAGGGGGCGGTCTCCGCCGAGCTTGGTCTGGCCGGGTGGCCGTCGGTCGCCGAGAGCGTCATGGTCGAGCGCGATCTCGCGCTCGCCGCGAGTGAGGCGCGGCCGGTCCATCTGATGCATCTCTCGAGCGCCGAGTCGGTTGCTGCCCTCCGGCGCGCGCTGGCGGCGGGGACACGCGCGAGCGGCGAGGCAACACCGCACCACCTGTGCGGCACCGACGAGCTGGTGAGGTCGCTGGACGCGAACATGAAGATGAACCCGCCACTCGGATCGGAGGCCGACCGCGCCGCGCTCGTCGCTGCGGTGCGCGATGGGACGATCCGCTGCATCGCGACCGATCACGCACCGCACGCGCTGCACGAGAAGCAGGTCCCATTCGAGGAGGCGCCCTTCGGTGTGACGGGCCTCGAGACCGCGTTCGCGGTGCTGAACACCGATCTTGTCGAGACGGGCGAGTTGCCGCTCGAGACGCTGCTGGAGCGCCTGTCGGCCGGGCCGGCGGAGGTGTTCGGTCTCCCGCGTCCGCGTATCGCTGTCGGGGAGACTGCGAATCTCGTCCTGCTCGACCTCGCGAGAGAGTGGGCGGTCGAGGCCGACGGCTTCCGCTCACGCTCGGCCAACTCGTGGCTCATCGGGCGCACGCTCCGTGGTGCGGTCGTGCAGACGATCGCGGACGGACGGCTGGTGCACGCGGCATGAGCGGCGGGTATCTCGTGCTCGAGGACGGTGCGGTGTTCCGCGGGCGCTCGGTAGCGGCCGGTGGCGTGTCGTTCGGTGAGGCGGTGTTCACGACCGGGATGACGGGGTACCAGGAGACGGTCACCGATCCGAGCTTTCGCGATCAGATTGTCTCCTTCACCGCCCCGATGATCGGCAACTACGGGGTAGACGACGCGCGACTCGAGGCGGCCGGGCCCCATGTCAAGGGTGTGGTGATGCGCCGGCTCGGCGGGGCCGACTGGGCAGCCTGGCTGACAGGGCACGGCGTTGTCGCGCTCGACGAGATCGACACCCGTGCCCTGACATTGCGCCTCCGAGCGGTCGGCTCGATGCGCGCGGCGATTGTCGCCGATGAGCGTGAACACCCGGTGGCGGACGCGCTGGGGCGCGTGCTCGCATCACCGCCGATGGCCGGTTCGGCTCTCGTTGCCCAGGTCTCGACGTCTGAGCCGTACATCGCGAACGCTGACGGGCGCGTGCACGTCGGGCTTGTGGACTACGGCGCGAAACGGTCGATCGCTCGGCGGCTGGCCGCAGCAGGGGCCGCCGTGACGGTGTTCCCACACCTCCCCGACCCGGACGCGCTCGCCGCGTGTGACGGCGTGCTTCTCTCGAACGGGCCGGGCGATCCCGAGCCGCTGGTCGGCGAGGTCGACGCGATTCGCGCGACGCTCGGACGTGTGCCGATCCTCGGGATCTGTCTCGGCCACCAGTTGCTCGCGCTCGCCACAGGGCATGCGACGTACAAGCTTCCGTTCGGCCATCGCGGCGCGAACCACCCGGTTCTCGACCGTCGGTCGGGTCGCGTGCTCGTGACGAGCCAGAACCACGGTTTCGCGGTCGAGGCGACAGACGCTGACGAGGCGACGCACGTATCGCTCTACGACGGCACGGTCGAAGGTCTTGACCTCCCGGAGCTGCGCGCGGCGAGCGTCCAGTTCCACCCGGAGGCAGGACCCGGGCCGCACGATTCGTGGCCGATCCTCGAGCGCTGGGTCGAGGGGTTGTAGATGCCTGCGCGGAGGGACATCTCATCCGTGTGCGTGATCGGCTCCGGCCCGATCGTGATCGGGCAGGCGTGTGAGTTCGACTACTCGGGGTGTCAGGCGCTGAAGGTGCTGCGCGAGGACGGGTACCGGACGATCGTGGTGAACTCAAACCCCGCCACGATCATGACCGACCCCGGTTTCGCCGACCGCACATACATCGAACCGCTCGACGTCGAGGGGGTCACCGAGGTTCTGCGTCGCGAACGCCCCGACGCACTCCTCCCGACGCTGGGAGGGCAGACCGCTCTCAATCTCGCGATCGCACTGGACGAGGCTGGGGTGCTCGAGGAGCTCGGTGTCGAGTTGATCGGAGCGCGGGTGGACGTGATCCGGCGCGCCGAGGACCGCGACCTGTTCCGAAAGGCGGTCGAGAGCTGCGGGCTTCAGGTGCCCCACTCGTGGATCGTGACAGCGCTCGACCAGCTCGATGGGATTCCGGCGCCCGCGGTTGTGCGGCCCGCATTCACGCTCGGTGGCCACGGCGGCGGGTTCGTGGCAACGATCGAACAGCTCCGCTGGCAGGTCGAGCGGGGGCTACGGGAGAGCCCGATCGGCCAGGTGCTCGTCGACGAGTCGCTCGTCGGATGGGACGAGTTCGAGCTCGAGGTGATCCGCGATCGGAACGACAACGTGGTGATCGTCTGCTCGATCGAGAATCTCGACCCGATGGGTGTCCACACCGGCGATTCGGTCACCGTCGCACCGCAGATGACGCTCTCGGACGAGGCCTACCAGGAGCTCCGTGACGCATCGGCCGCGATCATCCGGGCGGTTGGAGTCGAGACCGGCGGGTCGAACATCCAGTTTGCGCGCGACCGTGCAACGGGGACGATCCGGGTGATCGAGATGAACCCGCGTGTCTCACGCTCGTCGGCGCTGGCCTCGAAGGCGACGGGGTACCCGATCGCGAAGGTCGCGACGAAGCTCGCGATGGGATACACACTCGACGAGATCCCGAACGACCTGACGAAGACGACCCCGGCGAGCTTCGAGCCGACGCTCGACTATGTGGTGGTGAAGTTCCCCCGGTTCGCATTCGAGAAGTTCCCGGGCGCCGATCCGACCCTCGGGACGCAGATGAAGTCGGTTGGCGAGGCGATGGGGATCGGCCGAACGTTCAGCGAGGCGTTCCTGAAGGCGTTTGGGTCACGGGAGCTCGACCCCGGATCGCCAACCCCGTGGGCGACGATCGACGACATCCCCGACGGCGTCCACCCGTGGTTCGTCGAACAGATCGAGGCGGCGAAACGCGAGCTCCGGACGGGCGACATCCTGCGCGCGAAGCGGGCTGGCTGGGGTGACGATGCGATCGGTGCGGCCTGGGGAAGTTCGGGCGAGGACGTGCGTCGCACGCGCTACGCGAAGGGGATCCGGCCGTCGTACCGGCGCGTCGATTCGTGCGCGGGTGAGGTCGAGGCGGCCTCGAACTACTACTACTCGACCTGGGGCGAGGCGGACGAACCGCTCCCCCCGGCCGACCGACCGCGAGTCGTGATCCTCGGTTCGGGGCCGAACCGGATCGGCCAGGGGATCGAGTTCGACTACTGCTGTGTGCACGCGGTGCAGACGTTCCGGGCGCTCGGCTACGAGGCGGTGATGGTGAACTGCAATCCCGAGACCGTCTCGACGGACTACGACACCTCCGACCGGCTCTACTTCGAGCCCCTCTCGCCCGAGGAAGTGCTGGCCGTCCTCGATCGCGAGAAGCCCGAGGGGGTCGTCACCCAGTTCGGGGGGCAGACGCCGCTCCGGCTCGCCCGCTCGATCGAGCAGGCGGGCTACCGGATCATGGGCACCCCGCACGCTGCGATCGACCTTGCCGAGGACCGCGAGCGGTTCGGTGCGCTCGCCGACGCGATCGGGATCCGCTGCCCACCGTGGGCGACCGTCGAGGGAATCGACGAGGCGCTCGTCGCGGCCGCCCGGATCGGGTTCCCCGTGCTTGTTCGCCCCTCGTATGTGCTCGGCGGTCGCGCGATGCGGGTGTGTTACACCGAGGACGACCTGCACACGGCCATGGCCGCGGTCAGTGGGCAGGTTCTCGTCGACCGGTTCGTCGAGAACGCGATCGAGATCGACGTCGATGCGCTCTGCGACGGGGAGGACGTGTACGTCGCCGCCGTGATGCAGCACGTGGAGGAGGCAGGGGTCCACTCGGGGGACTCGTCGTGCGTCCTGCCGGCCCAGTCCCTCACGCTCGCGAACACGCTCGAGATTGAGCACATCGTGAGGCGGCTCGGTCCAGCGCTCGGTGTGGTGGGGCTCCTGAACGTTCAGCTCGCCGTCGCCGACTCGGTCGTCTACGTCCTTGAGGCGAACCCGCGCGCGTCGCGCACCGTGCCGTTCGCGAGCAAGGCGATCGGCGTCCAGCTCGTCGAGGCCGCCTGCAAACTCGCTGCAGGTGCGAAGCTCCGCGACCTCGGACTGCCGACACCCCGTGTCACCGACGTGAGCGTGAAGGCGGCGGTGCTGCCGTTCGCCTGTTTCCCGGGCGCCGATCCGATCCTCGGGCCGGAGATGCGCTCCACGGGAGAGGTGATGGCAACCGCCTCTGACCTCCCGACCGCGCTCGCGAAGGCCGAGCGGGCCGCCGGGCGTCCGCTGCCCACGGCGGGCGTCGCGTTCCTCTCCGTCCGTGACGCCGACAAGCCGGGAATCGCGCCGATCGCGGCGGCGCTCGCAGGGCTCGGGTTCGGACTGGTCGCGACGAGCGGCACGGCGGCGACGCTTCGCGCGGCGGGGCTCGAGGTCGAAGAGGTCGCGAAGGTCGCGGACGCGGTCGGAGACGACGCGACGATCGTCGATCTGATCCGGGACCACCGCTGCAATCTCGTCATCAACACCCTTCAGGGCTCGGGCGCGCGAGCAGACGGCTACCTCATCCGCGAAGCGGCGCTCACGTCCCGGATTCCGTGCGTCACGACGCTCGCGGGCGCAGCGGCTGCGGCCCACGCGATCGCGAACGCACGCAGCGAGGTCGCGATCTCGCTCCAGGAACGGCTCGGCCTCGTCGGCGCGGCCGAGGCGCGGTAGGTCGACGTGAGACGCGAACGGCTCATCGTTCGCGGAAACGAGCCGGTCGGCGCATACCGGCTGGTGCGGTTCGCTCGCGGCTCGCTTGATCCCGGTGAGCCGGGTCAGTTCTTCATGGTCGAGGCGCCCGGTCGGCTGCTCCCGCGCCCGTTCAGCCTCTGTCTTGCGCCGGTGGGCGAGCTTGCGATTCTCGTTGACGCGGTGGGGCCAGGAACGGCCGCGATCGCTGCGCTCTCGCCCGGCGACGGCGCGCACGTGCTCGGACCGCTCGGCCGCGGGTTCGACCTGCGCGTCGCGCGACCGCTGCTCGTGGGTGGTGGCGTCGGCGCCGCGCCGTTCCCCTACGTCCGCGAACGCATCCCGCACGCACCCGCGATCCTCGGATTCCGGACCCGCGAGCACGCGGAGATCGCGGCGCTTGTCCCAGGGGCGGAGGTGGTGCTCGATCCCGTGTTCGTCACGGACGCGCTACCGGCCGATCCCGGCGACATTCTCGCGTGTGGGCCCGAGCCGATGCTCGATGCCATCCGGCACCGCGCTCCTACCGCACAGCTCGCGCGCGAGGCGCCGATGGCCTGCGGGTACGGGGCGTGCTTTGGCTGCGTCGTCGAGCACGAGGGACGGCTCCGCCGTCTCTGTGTCGAGGGGCCGGTGCTGCGCGTCGCATGAGCGTTCCGATCCTCAACGCCTCTGGCTGCCTCGATGCGCTCGCAGCGCCGGAGGTCGCGCGGACCCTCGACGCGTTCGTGACGAAGACGATCACGCCGCGTCCGCGCGAGGGAAATCCCACACCGCGGATCGCGGAGACCGCGCACGGGATGCTGAACTCGATCGGGCTACAGGGCCCGGGTGTCGAGGCGTTCGTCGAGACGGTGCTGCCTCGGCTCTCGGCTCTCGGTGTGCCGCTCTGGGTCTCGGTAGGGGGGTTCTCGGCCGCCGACTTCGCGCTCGTGTGCGAGAGGCTCGACCGGGAGCCATCGATCGCGACCATCGAGCTCAACCTCTCGTGCCCGAACGTGGACGAAGCACCCGAGACATCGGCCGAGCTCGTGACCGCCGCGCGTCGTGCCACGGCAAAACCGCTCTACGCAAAGCTCTCGGCCGCGCAGTCCGACGTCGCAGAGACCGCTCGGGCGGTCGCGGCGGCCGGAGCCGATGGTCTGTCACTGATCAACACCATCCGCGGGCTCGCACTCGATCCACGGACGCTGCGTCCCGTACTGGCGCGTTCGGCGGGTGGATACTCCGGCCCTGCGCTCCGCCCGGTGGCGCTTGCCGCCGTCCATGCGTGTGCGTCAGCGGTCGATCTTCCGATTGTTGGGATGGGGGGTGTGATGACGGGCAGCGACGCGATCGAGCTCGTTGCAGTCGGTGCAACAGCGGTCGCCCTCGGCACCGTGCTCTTCGCAGACCCGGAGGCTCCCGACCGGGTGCGGAGGGAGCTTCGACACGAGGCGATGACCCGCGGACACGTCGATGCTTCGGGCTTGCATCGCGTAAGCGTTGTCAGAACGGGCGAAAGACCTGCAAACTAGCCCTATTTGCACGTGTTTGACCTGAGGGTGGACATTGATAGACTCCTGCGCCTATGACCGCCCCGAAGACGCAGACGCCCCTCCGATCTCGGGATCAGCGGCTGGAGGCACTTGATAGGGCGAACCACATCCGCACCCGCCGCGCGCAGTTGAAGCGGGATCTGAAGAGCGGCGCTGTCGCACTTGAGGGCGTGTTGTTCGATCCGCCCGACTGGGTGGAGACCGCGAAGGTCTTCGACCTCCTGCTCGCGGTGCCGAAGTTCGGCCACGTCCGGGCGGCGCGTCTGCTCAACCAGTGCCGGATCAGCCAGTCGAAGACCGTGGGCGGGCTCTCTGAGCGGCAACGCGGCGAGCTGGTCAACCTCTTCAACAACCGGTGAGCCCTGCGTCGGCCCGGCGGCCGAGCGGAGGGGCAACCTGCGTGTTCGTGATTACCGGTCCGTCGGGGGCCGGGAAGGGGACGTTGATCCGCGCGCTCGGCGAACGGCTGCCGCAGCTCGAGGTAGCGATCTCCGCGACCACGAGGCCGCGGCGCCCGGGTGAGGCGGACGGGCGCGAGTACTGGTTCCTGACGGACGAGGAGTTCGTCCGCAGGGCAGGCGACGGTCTCTTTCTCGAGCACGTGGAGTACGTGTCGGGGAAGCGGTACGGGACGCTGCGTTCGGAGCTCGACCGCATCGCGGCGAACGGGCGCATCTGCGTGCTCGAACTCGAACTCGAGGGTGCGGAGCGCGTTCAGGACGAGGTGCAGGGTTCCGTCACGATCTTCGTGGCCTCCGACGTGGAGGAGCTCGAGCGGCGGCTCCGGGAACGGGCGACGGAATCGTCGGGCGAGATCGGGGAGCGGATTGCGCTTGCGCGTCGCCAGCTCGAACGCGCGCACCGATTCCGATACCTGGTGCGGAACGACGACGTCCACCGCGCGACCGAGGCGCTCGTGGCGATCGTCGGACGAGAGCTCGACCTCGCCGGCGCAGGTACCATCGCTGCAGAATGATCGAACCGCGCATCGACAAGCTCCTCGCAACGACTCTGATCAGCGGCGAGACGCCGTCGCGTTATGGGCTCGCGATGGCGGCTGCGCGTCGTGCGCGTCAGATCAACAGCCACTACCACCAGATCGGTGAGGGCATTGGCTTCACCGACGGTCCGCCGCCGCTCGTCGAGTCGCGCTCGAAGAACTACCTGACGATGGCGATGGAGGAGATGGTGGGCAAGAAGCTCGTGTTCTCGTACGCGGACTCCGCCGCCACTTAGGCAGCGGGCCGTATCGTTCCGCGCATGGCGCGGATCGTGGTCGGAATCACGGGCGGGATCGCCGCCTACAAGGCGTGCGAAGTGGTGCGGTTGCTCGTGCGTGCCGGGCATGACGTCCATCCGGTCACGACCGCTGCAGCAGAACGATTCGTGGCGGCGGAGACGTTTCTCGCGCTCGCGCGCAAGGAACGGAGCGCCGATCCGTATCCCCACCTCCTCGGTGCCGACCTGCTGGTGGTTGCGCCACTCACCGCGAACACGATGGCGCGGCTCGCGCACGGTCTCGCGGACGACGTGCTGACCGAGGTGGCGCTCGCGCACCGCGGGCCGACACTCGTGGCGCCAGCAATGAACACCGGGATGTGGGAGCACCCGGCGACCCGCGCGAACCTCGCGACCCTCGTTGAGCGCGGTGTCCGGATCGTCGGGCCGGGAACGGGCGAACTGGCGGAAGGGGAAGTCGGGGAGGGCCGGATGGCCGAGCCCGACGAGATCTTCGAGGCGGCGGAGGCTCTGCTGCACGGCGCTGGAACGCGGTCCGCGCTTGTCGGGCTTCGGATGGTGGTGAGCGCTGGCGGGACGCGCGAACCGCTCGACGACGTCCGCTTTCTCGGCAATCGATCGTCGGGGCGCATGGGTGTCGCGGTTGCCGCCGAGGCAGCGCGGCGCGGCGCGCGGGTCACAGTCCTCGCCGCGAACCTCCAGGTGCCGGCACCGGCGGGGCTCGAGGTGGTCGCGGTGCCGACCGCGGCCGATCTGCGGCGCGAGGCGCTGGCGCGCGCAGACGCAGACGTGGTCGTGATGGCAGCCGCGGTTGCCGACTACCGGCCCGCTACGCGGGTGGGTGGCAAGCGGGTGAAGGACAGGGACCCCTGGGTCCTTGAGCTCGTTCCGACCGCGGACGTCCTGAAGGCGCTCGGTGCAGTCCGTCGCGACGGGCAGGTGCTCGTCGCGTTCGGGGCGGAGACCGGAAAGCGCGGGCTCGCACGAAAGCGTGCGATGCTCACCGAGAAGAACGTCGATCTCGTCGTCTTCAACGACATCGCGCGGGACGACATTGGGTTCGACGCGCCCGACAACCAGGTGACGCTCGTCGCGCGAGACCGTCAGACCCCGATCGCGAAGGCGTCGAAGGAGCGGATCGCCGCAGCGATCCTCGACGAGGTCGAACGGATCATCGCCGCACGCTGACGCAGGTTCGCCGCCACCGCGGCACGCCGCCTCGGCGCCCGCAAGCGCGGCTGGGCCGTCGGCTCGTGGGCTAGAGGAGTTCGCGGTAGAGCGCGAGGTGCGCGGCCGCGGCCGCATTCCAAGTGAGGGCACTCCGTGCTGCAAGAGCGCCCGCGCGGGCCTCGGCGAGCGCGTCTGGATCGACGAGTAGGCGCCGCAACGCTGCCTCGAGCCCCTCGACATCGCCGGGTGGCACGACGACGCCCGCGCCGAAGCGGTGCACGACCTCCCCGAGCCCGCCGACGTCGTAGACGACCGCAGGCACGCCGCCCCCGAGCGCCTGGAGAAGTGCGCCCGACTGGTCGAGTTCGTCGCGGTACGGGAAGACGGCGACGGTCGCGTCGCCGAGCGCGCGCTCGATCTCATCCGGCCCGAGATATCCGAGGCGCCACTCTGCGCGGTCACCCGCAGCGGCGCGCAGCGGCTCGAGCGGGATGCGGGGATCTCCCGCGACGAGGAGTCGTGCTCCCGCAATCCGCCCCACCGCCTCGATCGCATCCGGCAGACCCTTGTACGGCCGGATCACGCCGAGCGCGAGCACGGTCGCGCCGTCATCCGACCGGGCGGGGGACGAGCGGAAGACGGGGTGGGGGATCACGCGGATGGCACCCGGCGAGACTCCAAATGCCTCGAGCCGTTCTCGCCCGCGCTCGGAGTGGACGACGACCCGGTCGAACCGGCCGAACAACCCGCGCCAGAGGCGCGCCCGGCGCGCGGTTCGACGCGGGAGAAGGTCGTGCGCGGTGAAGACGGCTGGCACCCGCGGCCGGAACAGCACCGCGTCGAGCTCGGGGGCCGGGAGCCACTGGACGTGGAGGACGTCGGGTGACGCCGCAAGCAGTCGCGTCAACCCGACGGGGTGCTCGATCGCTCGGAGCGCGATCCGGGCCGCGCGCGCGCCGATGCGCGCCGAGAGGGGATAGAAACTCTCGCGGAGCACATAGCCCGACGGGGCGGGGCGGTCGCCGAAGCGGAATCGCGATGTCACCAGCTCCACCTCGACCCCTGCCCGGGCGAGCGCCGACGCAAGCTCGTGGTCGTACGGCGGCGTGAATGCGGCGGGGTCTGCGAGCGTGACGTGCACCGCCGTAGATTACGGCGGTGCCAGCGGTGACTCGCTATCTGGAGCCGGGAGACCACTCGGCTGCGCGCTCGGCGTTCCCCGCCCTTGCACGGATTGCGTATCTCAACGCTGGAACGTTCGGGCCGCTCGCTCGATCCGTCGCGGACGTGGTCGTGCGCGAGACCGTTCGTGACCTCGAGGAGGGGAGGACGGGCGGGCCGTACTACGACCGCGTCTTCGCGCTCCGCGCGATGCTCCGCGAACGGATCGGCGCGCTTGTCGGTTCTGGTGGCGCGCACGTCGCGCTGACCTTCTCCACGACGGACGGCTGCAACATCGTGCTGGGCGGGATCGGTCTCGGCCCCGGCGACGAGGTCGTGACGACGATCGACGAGCACCCCGGACTCCTGCTTCCGCTCGGAGCATCGGGCGCGCGGATCGTCGCGGTCCCGCCCGACCCGGACGCGATCGCGGCTGCCGTCACCTCACGGACGCGGCTGATCGCCGTCTCGCACGTCCTCTGGACCACGGGCCAGGTGCTCCCCGTCCACGAGATTCGAGCGGCAACGGGGATCCCGATTCTCGTGGACGGCGCTCAGTCGGTGGGTGCGATCCCCGTGAACGCGGCCGGACTCGACTTCCTCACCGTCTCCGGTCAGAAGTGGCTGTGCGGCCCCGACCCGACGGGCGCGCTCGTCGTCGCCGACCCGGAGCGGCTTGAGGTCGGTGCTCCGAGTTGGCTGTCCCAGGACGGGCACTCGCACGGCACAACCCTGCATCCGAAACCGGGGGCCGCGCGGTTCGAGCCGAACTGGTGGTCGTCGGGTTCCCTCGAGGGACTCGCCGCCGCGCTCGATCTCCGGCCCGACTGGTGCTTCGCGCACGCAGCGGCGGTTGCAGAGCGGTGTCGCGTTCTCCTCCGCACCCGGTGTGAGGTGGTCGACCCGCCCGCGCGCTCGACGATGGTCTCGTTCCGCCCGGAAGGCTCGCCAGCCGCCGTCGTCACCGCCCTCCACGACGGGGGCGTTCACGTCCGCGAAATTCCCGGGACGGGTCTCGTCCGCGTTTCGTGCGGGTGGTGGTCGAACGCGGACGATCTCGACCGGCTGATGGCAGCGCTGCCTTGACGGAAACAGGCGAGGGCGGTTGCCGGTGCGGTGGGACGCGGTTCACCGTCGATGGTCCGCTGCGCGACGTGATCGTCTGCCACTGCCGCGAATGCTTCGCAGCGACGGGTCGGCCATGGGCGGCGACCGCTGCGTATCGCCGTGATCTCGCGCTGGTGAGCGGAGAGTGGCTTCGCTGGCGCCGCTGCCGTACCTCGATGTACGGCGCGAGTCGCGGGGTGTGCGAGCGGTGCGCGACTGTGGTGTTCTGGGACGCGCCCGCACGCGACACCATCTCGGTCGGCGTGGACACGCTGGACGCGCCGCCGGCGCTCGTCGTCGCGGCGCACATCTGGGTCGCCTCCGATCCCGGCTGGCTCCCGCCGCCGGACGACGATCCCGAGGGCGGGATTCCTGCGTACCCGGGCGCGCCACCGTCGGGCGAGCCCACAGTGCGCTGGGTCTAGAGGTCTGCCGCTACGCCGCTGGGAGCCCGAGCCGGACCGCGATCGGCTGGAGCGCGGCGACGACGTTGGCAATGTGGTTGTCGAGCTCGATCCCGAGCAACTCCGCCCCGTGCGTGACATCGTCACGGTTCACGCCCGCCGCGAACGACGGCTGTTTCAGCTTCTTGCGGACCGACTTCGGTTCGAGGCCCTCCAACCCCGTGGGCCGCACGAGTCCACACGCGTGTACGAACCCCGAGAGCTCGTCACAGGCGTAGAGGGTCTGCTTGAGGGGGGTGTCGCGGTCGAGTGAGAGGTGGTCGGCGTGCGAGAGAACAGCCGCGATCACCTCCTCCGGCCAGCCCTCCTCGCGAAGGAACGGCGCGCCGGCCTGCGGGTGCAGGTCAAGCGTGGGGTGCATCTCGTAGTCGAAGTCGTGGAGCAGCGCGACCGCGCTCCAGAGCTCTTCGTCAGCGTTTGCGGCGCGTGCATACCACCGAACCGACGCCTCGACCGCGAGCGCGTGCCGGAGGAGCGACTCGCTCTTCGTGTAGCGCGTGAGCGTTTCCCACGCCCTCTCCCGGGTCACGTCCACCGCGCGGTTACGATACCGCCCCGCATGGAGTCCTTCGTCATCGAGGGTGGGCGTCCGCTCCGTGGAACGGTTCGCGCGGCCGGGAACAAGAACGGCGCGCTGCCGATCCTCGCGGCGACCGTGCTCGCCTCGGACCCGGTGACGCTTTCGAACGTCCCGCGGATCCGGGATGTCGAGACGATGACCGAGATCCTCGCCGACCTCGGAGCGGACATCGCGTGGACGGGTGCAAACGAGATTCGGGTCGATCCGTCGGACATCCGCAAGACCGCGCTCGACCCCGCGCTCTCCGGCGAGATTCGCGCATCGTTCCTGCTCGCTGGCCCGCTGCTCGCTCGGTTCGGTCGCGTGGTCATCCCGCGTCCGGGCGGCGACGTGATCGGGCGCCGCAGGCTCGACACGCACATTCACGCGTTCGCTGCGCTCGGGGTCGAGGTGGCGATCGACGGCGCCTACGACCTGAAGGCACCGCGCCTCGTCGGCAGGCGGCTCTTTCTCGACGAGGCGTCCGTGATGGGAACCGAGAACGCCGTGATGGCCGCGGTGCTCGCCGAGGGCGAGACGACGATCGGACACGCCGCGTGTGAGCCGCACGTTCAGGATCTCTGCCACTTCCTCGTCTCGATCGGAGCGCAGATCGAGGGGATCGGTTCGAACGTGTTGCGGATCCGTGGCGTCGAGCGACTCACCGGTGGGACACATCGGATCCGGCCGGAGCACGTCGAGGTGGCCTCGTTCGCAGCGCTGGCGGCCGCGACCGGCGATGAGCTGACCGTCGAGGACATCGAGCCGGACGATCTCGTCGCGATTGCGCCCGCTTTCCGCCGGCTCGGGATCACGCTCGAGGTGGGGGAGACGACGCTTCGCGTCCCAGGCGGGCAGGAGCTCCACATCGAAGACGACATTGGCGGACAGATTCCGAAGATCGAGAGCGGGATCTGGCCCGCGTTCCCGTCCGACCTCACGTCGATCGCGGTGGTTGCCGCAACGCAGGCGCGCGGCACCGTGCTCGTGTTCGAGAAGATGTTCGAGAGCCGCCTGTTCTTCGTCGACAAGCTCGTCTCGATGGGCGCACGGATCGTCCTATGTGACCCACATCGAGCGGTCGTGACCGGTCCCGCGCAGCTTTACGGCCAGCGCCTCGAGAGCCCGGACATCCGCGCGGGCATGGCGATGGTGATCGCCGCCCTCTGTGCGGAGGGTGTTTCGACGATCGGGAACATCCGGCAGATCGACCGTGGGTACGAGCGCATCGACGAGCGGCTCCGCACGCTTGGCGCGTCGATCGAGCGCGTCGAGATCTGAACCAACAGACAGGAGAGGAGCACACGTGGAGAAGCAGGTGATCCGCACCGAGAACGCGCCAGCCCCGTTCCAGGGGGCCCCCTACAGCCAGGCAATCCGTGTCGGTGAGTTCGTGTTCGTGGCCGGCCAGCTCGGGGTTGTCCCGGGTGCCGGGATCGTCGAAGGCGGGATCGCGGCACAGACGGAGCAGGCGATGCGCAATCTCGGAGCGATTCTCGAAGCGGCCGGGAGCGGTCTCGCAAACCTCGTCAAGACGACGGTGTTCCTCCAGGATCTCGGAGACTTCGCGGCGATGAACGAGGTGTACGCGCGGCATGCGGGCGACCGGCCCCCTGCCCGCTCGACATTCGAGGTGGCAAAGCTCCCGTCGGGCGCGCTCGTCGAGATCGAGGCCGTCGCTCACCTCTGAGCGGCGGTGCGGCCACGATGTCGACAGCGATCCGTCGGTACATCCGGTCCCTGGCGCTCGACGCTTACGTCGTCGGTGGGTCGGTGCGCGACGAACTGCTCGGGATCGAGCACACGGATGAGGACTTCCTCGTCGCGGGCGTCGATCACGCCGCGCTGAGGGCGGCGCTCGAGCCGCACGGGAGGGTGGAGGAGATGGAGGTGCACGGCCAGCTCGTCGGCGTGCGCCTCCACCCGTCCGACCCGGACATCCGGCGGCTTGTGCGGGCGGGGATCGAAATCACGCCACCCCGTGCCGAACGGTCAACGGGGCCGGGTCACCGGCACTTCGAGATTGACACGGGCCCGCACGTCACGGTCGCTGCTGATCTCGGGCGGAGGGACTTCACGGTGAACGCGATCGCCCGGCGGCTCTCCGATGGGCAGCTCGTCGATCCGTACGGCGGCATCGCCGATCTCGCTCGCCGCGAGCTCCGTGTCGTGTCCGAACAGAGTTTCTCGGAGGATCCGCTGAGGATCCTCCGCGGGCTCAGACTGGTCAGCCAGCTCGGCTTCACGGTGATCGGGGAGACGTTCGCCTCGATGCGCCTTCACGCCGATGGGCTCCGGCACGTGGCAGGGGAGCGGATCGGCGGTGGACTCGCCGCGGACGGGATGGGCGAGCTGTCGAAGCTCCTCCTCGGTCGTGATCCGCTCACCGCGCTCCGGCTCGCGCGCGACACCGGGATCCTTGCGGTGGTGCTGCCGGAGCTCGCACCGGCGGTCGGCTTCGACAGCGGCTCGGATCGTCGCCCGGGGGCACTCGATGAGCACATCTTCGCCACCGTTGCAGCGGCGGCGGCTGCGGGCGCAGCGCTCGCCGTGCGGCTCGCTGCGCTCCTCCACGACGTTGCCGTGCCGATTGTGCCGGGCCCGCAGCACGCGACGGACGGGGCGCAGATCGCGGGGGGGATCCTCGCCCGGCTCCGATACCCGAGTGTGATGCGACTGCGTGTCCAGGCGATCATCCGCGCGCACGCATTCCGGCTCGACGGCCCGATCGACGCGCGAGCGGCGCGACGGTTCCTGCTTGCGCATGGGGTGGCTCTCGCCGACGACCTCGTCGCACACAAGCGCGCGGATCTCGCGGCGAAGACCGTCGGGCCGGACGAACACGCGCGCCTCGACGACCTCGCGCGCCTTTTGCGGGAGGAGCGACAGACGCCGCACACGATCGACGCTCTCGCGGTCGGCGGCGCGGATCTTCTCGCGCTCGGGATCCCGCAGGGGCCGAGGGTTGGTGGGATCCTGGCCGAACTCCTCGATCGCGTTGTGGACGATCCCGTGCTCAACGTGGAGGCCACGCTCATGGATCTCGCACGGAAGCTCGCGTGAACATCGAGCGCATCCGCACCGCGTACGCCGACGCGCGAGCATTCGCAGGACCCGGAGTGACCCTGGTAGCCGCGACGAAGTACGTGAACGTTCCGGAGATGGCAGCGCTCGTCGAGGCCGGTATCGAAGTGGTCGGGGAGAACCGTGCGCAGGATCTGCTCGCGAAGCACGCGGTCTACGGAGACGCTTTTCGCTGGCACTTCATCGGGCGCCTGCAGTCGAACAAGGCGGTCGGGGTGGACCGCGTCTGCGAGCGCATCCATGCCGTCGACAGCGACTCGACGGCGCGGAGGCTCACCGTTCCGTGGCTGCTGGAGGTAAACCTGAGCGGTGAGGCGACGAAGGGCGGTGTCGCGCCGGACGAGATCGGGGCCTGGGTCACGCGGTATCCGTCCCTCCGCGGGCTGATGACGATGCCACCACTTGCCGACAACGCTGAAGCATCACGACCGGTGTTCCGGAGGCTCCGTCGACTCGCGGAGGAGCACGGTCTGCGAGAGCTCTCGATGGGTACTTCGCAGGATTGGCGTGTCGCGGTGGACGAGGGCGCGACCCACGTCCGTATCGGTTCGGCGCTCTGGTCGTGATCGCCGTCGACCGGCAACCGCAGTAGGATCCGCGCCGATGGGATTCGCTGACGCGTGGAGCCGCACCCTTGTCTACTTCGGGATCGCCGAGGAGGAGGGGTGGGAGGAGGACGGGCCGGTCTCGGACGAGGGAGCCCGGTTCGAGCGACGGCGTCAGCGCCAGAACGTCCGACGGCTCCCGGCTGCGGAGCCGGACGCTTGGTCCGACGCGCCCGCGGGGCCCGAACCTGCCACACCGCTGCCGTTCCGCCGTCCGCGCCTCCGCGGGCTCGAATCGCCTGCCGAACCGACCCCGGCGCAGGTTCGGGTGCATCTCGTCATGCCGCGAGCGTTCAACGACGCGCAGCAGATTGCCGACCGGTTCAAGGCGGAGATGCCCGTGATCGTCAACCTCCAGGGCGCCGACGACGAGTTGACGCGGCGCATGATCGACTTCGCGAGCGGGCTGACATACGCGCTCGACGGGTCGATCCAGCGTGTCGCCGACCGGGTATTCCTGCTCACTCCACGTGATGTCGAACTCTCGGCGGAGGACAGGGCACGCGTGCTCGACCCGTCGCCGTTCTTCAACCAGGCGTAGGAATCGGGCCAGCTTCGGCGAAGACTGGCGCGTGGGCGCCAGCGCTGCCATGACCGTGCTCGCAGATATCGCCTCTTCGCTGCAGGCGTTTGTCCGTGTCGCCACGGGGGTGTACACGCTCCTCGTCCTCGTCCACGTGTTGCTCAGTTGGGTACCGACGCTGCAGTTGGGGCCGGTGCGCCGGTTCCTGGACGACACGTGCGAGCCCGTCCTGCGGCTGTTCAGGCGGGTGATCCCGTCGATCGGCCCGCTCGACCTATCCCCGATTGTCGCTCTGATCGTGCTCCAGATGGCCGGGCGCCTTCTGGAGACGCTGATCGGGCGAGTCCTCTAGAGAAGGAGCCCCCGTGTCGATCACGCCAGTCGAAGTCCGTCATCTTGATCTCCCGGGCAGTCCCTTCGGGTTCGGCCGCTCCGCAGTCCGCAAGGCGCTCGATGAGATCGCCGACAGTTACGAGACCGTGTGGCGCGACCGCGCCGAGCTCCTCGACCGGGTCGAGGGCCTCGAGCGGGAGATCGCGCGTCACACCGAGATGGAGGAGGCTTTGCGCGCCACGCTTGTCTCGGCAGAGCGTTCAGCCCAGGACGTCAAGGAGCAGGCGCGCCGCGAGGCGGAGTTGATTCTTGGCGAGGCTCACACGGAGGCACGTCGGGTTACGCGGGACGCGTCGGCCGAGCGCGAGCGCATCACAACCGAGGCACAGCGCGTGAGGGCCCTCCTCCGATCGGCGCTCGAGGTGGTGGAGGTGGCGCGCGAAGAGCCGCGCGCCGAGGCCGTCGTCCGCTCGATCGCGACCGGGTAGCCCTATCCTTGGACGGGTGGAGAGCACGCCCACCCGAATCGCGGTCCGCGTCACACCGGGGGCACGCACACCGGGGCTGACGGGTCGTAGGGGCGACGCGTGGGCGGCGAAGGTCGCCGCGCCGCCGGAGCGCGGTCGCGCGAACGTCGAGCTTGCGGCGCTGTTGGCCGGGATTCTTGGTCTCTCCCGACGTGCTGTCCGAGTGGTCGCGGGCGAAACATCGCGCGACAAGCTCGTCGAGGTGACCGGACTTGATCAGGTGGCTGTCGAGGAGCGTCTCCGGTCGCGCCTCGACGCGAGCGTGCGCACGAAGGGTCGCGGGTGACTGACAGCGGCCGTCATCCGGATGTTCGGGTCGGGTCCGCGGTGGACGCGACGGTGCCGACGCCTGGAGCGTCCCGCCCGCTTGGAGCCGGTGTGGGCCAGTGGGTCGCATTCGCCGTCGTCTCGGGCGCTGCGGTCGCGGCCGACCAGTTGACGAAGGCGCTCGTGGCAGGAACGCTCGCGCTCGACGAGCGGATCGAGCTGATCGGGCCCTTCTCGATCCACCATGTCCGGAACACCGGGATCGCATTCGGGCTCTTCGCGGGTTCCGTACCGGTCGTGGCAGTCCTGACCACGGTCGCGGTGGTGGCGATGGTCGTGTTCTACGCACGTGGCGCGCGTCGGCACCCGCTGTTGCCCGCCGGGCTCGGCCTGCTCGTCGGCGGGAGCATCTCGAATCTGGCGGACCGGCTACGGCTCGGCTCGGTCGTTGACTTTCTCGATCCGGACTACTGGCCGGCGTTCAACCTCGCCGATACGTTCATCGTCGTGGGTGTCGCCTTGCTTTTTCTCGCCATGACCGCGAGCGATCGATCGTGACATCGATCAAGGTCACCGTCGCGGAGGCTGACGCGGGCCTGCGTCTCGATGCCTGGCTGGGAGCGCAGGCCGGGATCGGAGCGCGCGCTGAGGCGGAACGTCTGGTCGCTGCGGGGCGGGTGCTTGTGGATGGGCGCGTCGAACGGAAGAGTTACCGCGTCATCGCCGGCGAGACGGTCGAGGCGACACCGTTCCCGGCCGGCGTACTCGAGGCCACAGACCTCTCGCTCCACGTCCTCCACGCCGATCCACACCTTCTCGTGGTGGAGAAGCCGGCGGGCCTGGCAACCCATCCAGCAGGGCGTGACGGGAAGACGACCCTTGCGCATGGACTCCTCGCGCTCGGCGCGGCTGGGGGAGAGCCCGATCGGCCGGGAATCGTCCATCGGCTCGACCGTGACACCTCGGGGCTGCTCGTCGTTGCGAGGTCGGAGCGGGCGCACGAGCGTCTCAGCGAGCTGGTGCGTCGCCGCGAGGTGGAGCGCACCTACCTCGCGCTTGTGAAGGGTGCGCCGCGCTCGCGCACCGGCCGGGTCGACGCGCCGCTCGGCCGCGACCGCAAGGATCGACTCCGCCGCAGCCTCGACACCGCGACGCCGCGCGACGCAGTGACATGGTTTGAGCTTCGCGAGAGGATCGGGCAGCGCTCACTCCTCGAGGTACGACTCGAGACCGGGCGGACGCACCAGATCCGTGTCCACCTCGAGGCGATCGGACTTCCCGTCTGTGGTGACCCCGTGTACGGAATTGCGGCCGACCTCGGGCTCAGGCGTCAGTTCCTCCACGCCCACCGGCTCGCCTTCGAGCACCCGTTCGGAGGCGGTCGGATCGACCTCGTCTCGCCGCTGCCGGGGGATCTCGCGGCGGCGCTCGAGCGGGCGAGAGCCGCCTGACGGTACGATTCTCCTCGTCAAGACCTCCCTCTCCCCGGTGGGGGATCCGGGCGGTGGTGCCACGGCCTGACCGTGGTTCCGCTCGGTCCCGCTGGCGTATTGCGATCACAACCGAAAGGACATGAGACATGGCAGTCGCCTCCATGCAGGAGCTGCTCGAGGCCGGGGTGCACTTCGGCCACCAGACGCGCCGTTGGAACCCGAAGATGCGACGATTCATCTTTGGCGAGCGCGGTGGGATCTACATCATCGACCTCCAGCGCACACAGGCGCTGCTGGAGGAGGCGTACGAGTTCACGCGGAACATCGCCGAGCGTGGCGGCACGGTCCTCTTCGTCGGGACGAAGAAGCAGGCGCAGCATGCCGTGGCGGAGCAGGCGACCCGCGTCGGAATGCCATACGTCGCGAACCGCTGGCTCGGTGGTCTGCTCACCAACTGGAAGACGATGTCCGACCGGATCACGTACCTCCACGAGTTGCGGCGGCTGCGGGCAGAGGGCCAGCTCGAGCTGCTGCCCGCGAAGGAGCGGATCGCGATGCTGAACGAGCTCGAGAAGCTCGAGGCAAACATCGGCGGCGTCTCCGGCATGAAGCGGCAGCCGGACGCGGTGTTCGTGATCGACCTCCGCACCGAGCAGCTTGCGGTGCGCGAGGCGCGCCGGCTCGGTCTCCCGGTGATCGCGCTCGTCGACACGAACTGTGACCCGGACGAGGCTGACTTCATCATCCCCGGCAACGACGATGCGATCCGCTCGTGCGGGCTGATCAGTCGCGTCCTCGCGGATGCGATCGCGGAAGGCCGTCAGAAGGTTTCCGCACAGGCGTTCGTCGCCCCCACAGCCCCGGCGGAGGTTGTCGAGGCGCCGGTCGCGGAAGCGGTCGAAACCTCGGCTTCGGACGTTGTCGAGGACGCAGGCGCCGCTGCTGTCGAGCCACCGGTCGTGGAAGCGGTCGAGACGTCAGCCGAGCCGGTAGAGCCCGCCGCCTCCGACGCGGACGCAGCAGGCGAAGAGGAGGCGTCGGCGTGACAGCGATCTCAGCACAGCTCGTGAAGGAGCTTCGCGAAGCGACGGGCGCGGGAATGATGGATTGCAAGCGCGCGCTGCAGGAGACGGACGGCGACCTCGACGCGGCGCGGACGCTGCTGCGTGAGCGGGGGATGGCGGCCGCGGGCAAGCGGGCAGGTCGGGCGACGACCGAGGGCGTCGTCGACGCGTCGATCGAGGACGGCGTCGCGACGATCGTGGCGATCGGCTGCGAGACGGAGCCTGTATCGAAGAACGACGCGTTCCGCGCGTTCGCGACCAGCGCGCTCGGTGTCGTGCGCGAACGCGGTGCCGAGGGCCTCGAGACGCTCGAGGCCGACCGCGTCGAGCTCGTGGCGGGACTCGGTGAGAACATCGTCGCGGTGGGGGCCGCGCGGTACGAGGGAGGAACACTCGCCGCGTACGTCCACCCGCCCGCGCGGAAGATCGGCGTGCTCGTCCAGCTCGATGGAGGCACAAACGACCTCGCCCGGCTTCTCGCGATGCACATCGCATTCGCGGCACCCGAGTACGCGACGCGCGCCGATGTTCCGGCCGCGGTGCTCGAGGCGGAGCGGAGCGTCTACCTGAATTCCGACGAGGTGGGCTCGAAGCCCGAGGCCGCGCGTGCAAAGATCGTGGACGGCATGCTCGGCAAGCGGTTCTTCGCGGCGTCACCCGGGGGAGTCCTCGTCGATCAGGCGTGGATCCACGACGCATCGAAGACCGTCGGCAAGGCGCTCGCGGATGCAGGCGCGACCGTGCAGGCGTTCACCCGCGTCTCCGTCTCAGGGTCGTGAACCGGAGCCTCGGGAGCGGTCGATGAGTGCGCCCGAGGGCACCGCGCCGCCGTTTCGCCGGGTGTTGCTGAAGCTCTCGGGCGAGAGCCTGATGGGCGACCGCGAGTACGGCGTCGACCCGGTGACGCTCGGGTGGCTCGCAGAGGAGATCGCCGAGTTGCGCGGCGACGGGCTCGAGCTTGCGATCGTCGTCGGCGGCGGGAACTTCTACCGGGGCATGCAGGCAGCGGCGGAAGGGATGGATCGGGCCACCGCCGACTACGCGGGAATGCTCGCGACGCTTCTGAATGCGCTTGCGCTGCAGGATGCGCTGGAGCGTGCGGGGGCGCAGACACGCGTCCAGTCGGCGATCTCCGTCGCGGAGGTCGCAGAGCCCTACATCCGCCGGCGCGCGATGCGCCATCTCGAGAAGGGTCGCATCGTGCTGTTCGCGGCCGGTACCGGCAACCCGTTCTTCACCACCGACACCGCGGCCGCGCTGCGAGCGCTCGAGATTGGCGCGGAGGCGATCCTGATGGCGAAGAACGGCGTCGACGGTGTGTTCGACGGCGATCCGCGTCTTGATCCGTCCGCATCCTTCCTCGCCGAGGTAACGCACCTCGAGGCGATCGAGCGTGGCCTGCGCGTGATGGACACCACGGCACTCTCGCTCTGTATGGATAACAGCCTCCCGATCGTTGTGTTCCGGCTCGCTGCGGGGAACATCCGCCGCGTCGCGTCGGGCGAGCGGATCGGGACGATCATCCGGATGCCGAAGGAGGACTGATGGCGGCGATCGAAGGGTTTCTTGAGGGCTGCACCAGGCGCATGGACACTGCGATCGAGCACACGCGAGCGGAGTTCAACACCGTGCGAACCGGGCGGGCGTCCACCGCGTTGCTCGACCGGATCTCGATCGACTATTACGGGACCCCGACACCGCTGAACAACCTCGCCTCGGTCAGCGCTCCGGAGGCTCGGCTGCTCACCGTGCAGCCGTACGACTCGTCGCAGATCCGCGCGATCGAGAAGGCGATCATGGAGTCCGACCTGGGGATCAACCCGTCGAACGACGGAAGAATGATCCGGATGCAGATCCCGAGCCTCACGGAGGAGCGGCGCCGAGAGTTGGTGAAGGTCGTCCGACGGTTGGCCGAGGACGGGAAGGTCGCGATCCGGAACGTGCGGCGCGACGTGATGAAGCACCTCGAGGAGCTCGTGCGTGATGGCGATGTCGGAGACGACGAGGAGCGCCGCGCCGAAGCGCAGGTGCAGAAGATGACCGACGATCACGTCAAGCGGATCGACGACCTCCTGAAGCACAAAGAAGCGGAGATCATGGAGGTCTGAGCGCTCCGCGCACAGGCCTGCCACGAACACGAGGGACGGCGATGGATGTCCTGACGCCGAGAAGCGTTGCGATCATCATGGACGGCAACGGCCGCTGGGCACTGGCACGTGGCTTGCCGGTCTCGGATGGGCATCGTGAGGGAACGCGGGCTCTGCGGCGCACGGTCGAGGCGGCACTCGAGCTCGGCATCCGTTCTCTCGTGGTCTACGCGTTCTCGACCGAGAACTGGGCCCGCCCGGAGGACGAGGTTCAGGCGCTGATGGAGATCCTCGGCGAGACGATTCACCGCGAGCTCCCCGACCTCGCGGAGCAGGGGGTGCGGACACGGTTCATGGGCCGACGCGACCGGATTCCAGGCACGCTGGCCGACGACATGGGGCGGCTCGAGGCTGCGACGGCGCATCTCGACCGACTCGAGCTCTGGATCGCGTTCGACTACGGCGGTCGGGCGGACATCGTTGCTGCGGCGCGATGTGTCGTCGAGGACGGGATCCACCTTGATGCTGTGGACGAGGCGGCTCTTGCCGCGCGCCTGTCCGCTCCCGCGCTCGGCGAGATCGATCTCGTGATCCGCACATCGGGCGAGCGGCGGCTCTCCAACTTCCTCCTGTGGGAGGCCGCATACGCGGAACTGGTCTTCACGGACACGCTCTGGCCCGACTTCGGAGCTGCCGACCTGGCCGGTGCGGTCGAGGAGTTCGCCGGCCGGTCGCGGAGGTTCGGGGGCCGGTGAGCGACCTGCTCTCACGGGTCGTGGTCGCAGCGATCCTCCTGCCGATCACCCTCGGCCTTGTCTGGGTCGGAGGGTGGTGGCTGTTCGGGCTTGCGCTCGTCGGAGGGCTGCTCGCGCTGCACGAGCTCTACACGATGGCGCGAGGGCTCCGACCACTTGTCCTCGGGGGGTACCTCGGACTCGGCCTCGTGCTGCTCGGCGCCATCCTCGGGGGCCCGATCTGGGTTCTCGCTGGCCTGTTCGGGGCGATCGCGGTGTCGTTCGTGCTCTTTCTCGGTTCCGCGGCTCGTCAGGCCGCGACCGCAGCGTTCGCGATCACCACACTCGGCGTCCTCTGGGTGGCGGGTGGGTTGGCGTGCCTGCTGCTCCTCCGCGGGCTGGCCGACGGGCGAACTCTCGTGTTCACGGTGCTCATCACTGTGTTCGCGGCCGACACGGCCGCATTCTTCGTCGGGCGCGTGCTGGGTCGACGTCGGCCTGCGCCGACGATCTCCCCCGCGAAGTCGTGGGAGGGGCTCGCCGCCGGCACGGTCGCGGCGGTCGCGGCATCGTTCTTCACGCTCTACGAGCAGGGCGCCGTCGGGATCTGGCAGTCGCTCGTCCTCGGGCTCGTGATCGCCACGGCCGCGGTGCTCGGCGATCTGTTCGAGTCGTCGGTGAAGCGCGATCTCGACGCCAAAGATTCGGGCTCACTTCTCGCGGGTCACGGCGGGGTGCTCGACCGACTCGACTCTCTGCTCTGGGCCGGGCCGGCGGCGTACATCGCGCTGCTCCTGCTCGCCTGACCGGTGACGGGCATCCTGTGGGGGTGACGCGCATCGCTCTTCTGGGCGCGACCGGGTCGATCGGGCGTCAGGCACTCGAGGTCGTGGCTGCGCATGACAACCTCGAGCTCGTCGCCTTGCAGTCCGGTTCGACACCGCTCGACGCGCTGGCCGCGGAGCACGGCGTCCTGCACACACAGGTCGGTGGAGATCCGACGGACCTGCTCGACCGAAGCAGGCCCGATGTGGTGCTGAACGCGATCGTCGGGTTCGCGGGCGTGCGTGCCACCCTGTGGGCGCTCGAACACGGAGTGACGCTCGCGCTCGCCAACAAGGAGAGTCTCGTCGCCGCAGGCCCGCTCGCGCTCGCGGCCCAGGCCCGCGGGGGAGGCGCGCTCATCCCCGTGGACAGCGAGCATTCCGCCCTTCACCAGTGTCTCGAGGGCCGCTCGCCCGCCTCGGTGGAGGGTCTTGTCCTGACCGCGTCCGGCGGCCCGTTCCGCGGCCGGTCGCGCGCGTCGCTGGCGGGCGTCACACCCGAGGAGGCACTCGTGCACCCGACCTGGACGATGGGCGCGAAGATCACAATCGACTCGGCGACGCTCGCAAACAAGGGGCTCGAGCTGATCGAGGCACACACGCTGTTCGGGATCCCGTACGACCGGATCGAGGTGGTGGTGCACCCGACCTCGATCGTCCACTCGCTCGTCCGTTTCCGTGACGGTGCGCTGCTCGCGCACCTCGGGTTGCCGGACATGCGCGTCCCGATCTCGTACGCGCTGACGTACCCCGAGCGGGCGGCGACAGCGGTCCCGCAGCTCAACCTGTCGGCGGGTCTTGACCTCCGGTTCGAGGCGCCAGACGCGGACGCGTTCCCGCTGCTCGCGCTCGCGCGGAGTGCGGGCGAGGCGGGGGGTACGGCGCCGTGCGCGTTCAATGCAGCGAACGAGGTCGCGGTGGCAGCGTTCCTCGACGGTCGGATCGGGTTCCTTGCGATCGCGGGCCTCGTCGAGGAGACGCTCGCAGACGGAGGCTGGGACGCAGCTCGTGACCTCGACGATCTCGTCGACGCCGACGCGAGGGCCCGCAGCATCGCTTCGAGCGCGCGCGTCGCCGGATGACGATCGCTGTTTCGATCCTGGGTCTTGCGGTGCTCGTCCTAGTGCACGAGCTCGGCCACTTCCTGGTGTCGCTCGCGCTCGGGATGCGACCGCGTCGGTTCTACGTCGGGTTTCCTCCTGCCGTGTGGAGCACCACAAGGGGCGGGGTGGAGTACGCGATCGGCGCAATCCCGCTCGGTGGCTTCGTGAAGATCCCCGGGATGCACCGTCCGCTGGCCGCGGATGCGGACGCGGCCTTCGGGCGGGTCGTGGCGGGCGCGCCTGCGCTCGAGCGCGATGTGGCGCGTGTGCGGACGGCGCTTGCCGCAGACGATCACGTTGGCGCGCGCGAGGCGCTCGCGGGCCTGCGCTCCCAGGGGGAGCGGGCGCATCTCGGTGAGCACGAGCGGGCTGCGCTCGGGCGAGGTCTCGACGACCTCGAGGACGCCCTCGGGCCTGGCGCCTACTGGCGGGCACCGACGTGGAGGCGGGTCGCGGTGATCGCGGCCGGCCCTGCGGCGAACATCGTTCTTGCTTTCGCGCTGCTCGCAGGACTGCTCGCCACGAGCGATCTGACCGCGACCACGCGGGTCGAGAGCGTGCGGGTGGGGTCGCCTGCAGCCCGCGCCGGTGTCCGAGCGGGGGACAGGCTCGTCTCGATCGACGGGCACGCGCTGACCCCGTCTGACGTGGCCACCCGCGTCGCGGCGAGCGAGGGTCGCCCGCTGCGGCTCATCGTCGTCCGAGGGGGGCGGGAGGTGCCGCTTCCGGCGTTCGCGCCGCGACACGACCGCGGCGCGTGGCGCATCGGCATCATGCTCGCCGGTGAGCCGATGCCGCCGGGCCGCGCGCTGGTGCGATCGGGGCAGTTGGTGGGTCTCGTCTCGGTCGAGATCGTGCGGTCGCTGGGCCGGCTGCGGACGAGCGAGGGCCGCGAAGATCTCGCGAGCCCCGTCGGGATCGTGCAGGGCTCCTCCCACGCGGCGAAGGAGGGCCCGGCGGCGTTCATCGGCGTGCTCGCGCTCCTCTCGCTGTCCATTGCATTACTGAACCTGCTGCCGCTTCTTCCGCTCGATGGTGGACACATCGTGTTCGCGGTCGCGGAGGGCGTTCGGGGGCGCGCCGTCGCGCGGCGCGTGTACGAGCGGATCTCGATGGTGGGAATCGCGGTCGTGCTCGTGCTGTTTGTGATCGGACTCCAGAACGACCTCGACCGCCTGTCGCCGTAGAGGCACCCCGGTACCCTGAGGCGCGATGGCGAGCAGCATCGGAATCCGGGTTGGAGGGGTCGCGCTTGGCGGCGGCGCCCCGATCGTCGTCCAGTCGATGACCCTCACGAAGACCCACGACGTCGAGGCGACGACCGCACAGATCGCTGCGCTCGCCTCTGCGGGCTGCGAGCTCGTGCGGGTCGCGGTGCCGAAGATCGAGGATGCGAACGCGCTCGAGCGGATCGTGCGGCTCTCACCGATCCCGGTGATCGCCGACATCCACTTCAACGCGTCACTCGCGCTCAGGGCAATCGAGGCTGGCGTCCATGCCGTGCGGATCAACCCCGGCAACATCGGGGGGCCCGATAAGACCGAACAGGTCGTCCGGGCCGCGAAGGCGGCCGGGATCCCGATGCGAATCGGTGCGAACGCTGGATCGCTCCCGGAGCACCTGCAGGAGCTCGCGCGGACCGACACGGCGGAGGCGCTCGTGGTCGAGGCGCTGGAACAGGTTGCGATCCTCGAGCGGCTCGAGTACACGGATTTCAAGATCTCGGTGAAGGCATCTCATGTTCCGACGATGATCCGCGCCTATCGGATGCTCGCCGCGAAGGTGCCCTATCCGCTCCATCTCGGCGTGACCGAGGCAGGGACGCCGTTCGCTGGTTCGATCAAGAGCGCGGTCGGGATGGGGACGCTCCTCGCCGACGGGATCGGCGACACCCTACGCGTCTCGCTCACCGCGGATCCGGTACGGGAGGTCGAGGTCGCCTGGGAGATCCTCAAGGCGCTCGGACTGCGGGAGCGCGGGCCGGTGATGATTGCCTGTCCGTCGTGCGGGCGCGACAACGTGGGGGTCGAGAGCCTCGCCGTCGTGGTCGAGGAGCGGCTGAAGGGGTATCCGCAGGCGTTCGAGGTCGCGGTGATGGGGTGCGCGGTGAACGGACCAGGAGAGGCGGGCGACGCCGACTTCGGGATCGCTGGCGGCCGCGATGTCGGGTTCATCTACGCCCACGGCCGGGTGCTGCGCAAGGTGCCCTCGCCGACCCTGATCGACGAGTTGTTCGAGGAGATCGACCAGTGGATCGCCACCGGCATGATCCGCCCGAAGCGGCGGAAGATGGCGAAGCCCGCCGCTCTCGCGATGGCCGAGGCCAGCCTCATCCCGCTCTCGTAACGGCGTCGCCTGAACGGGCGACGGGTCTGCGCACCGCATGCGGGTGGTTGAGTAGGCTGCGCCCCGATGCTGCGCCGCCAGTCCGCGATCCACCTGCCGACGCTGAGGGATGACCCGGCGGACGCGGAGGCGGTTTCGCACAAGCTGCTCGTCCGGGCGGGGTTGATCCGTCAGGTGAGCGCGGGTGTGTGGACATACCTGCCGACCGGCTGGACCGTCCACCAGAAGGTCGTGCAGGTGATCCGCGAGGAGATGGACGCGATCGGCGGGCAGGAGATGCTGATGCCCGTGCTGACCCCCGCGGAGCTCTGGGAGCGGACCGGACGGTACGGGATCCCCGAGTTGTTCCGGCTCCAGGACCGTGCGGGGCGTGCGTTCGTACTCCCGATGACCCACGAGGAGACGGTCACCTTCCACGCGCAGGAGCTTCAGAGCTATCGGCAGCTCCCGCAGATCCTCTACCACTTCTCGATCAAGAACCGTGATGAGGCGCGGCCGCGCGGGGGTCTGCTCCGGGTGCGCGAGTTCATCATGAAGGACGCCTATTCGTTCGACCGCGACGAGGATGGCCTCGATGTGAGCTTCCGCAAGCACGCGAGCGCCTACCAACGGATCTTCGAGCGCTGTGGGATCGAGGCGGTGGCTGTGCAGGCGGAGTCGGGGATGATGGGGGGGAGCGAGTCGATCGACTACCTCGCACCGTCCGGGAGTGGCGAGAACACGCTCGTCAGTTGCGACACGTGCGACTACGCCGCCGACCTCGAGATCGCCCTCGGCGTCCCGCCGGTGCCCGTCTTCGGCGAACGGCGGTCGGTGCCGGTCGAGGTCGCGACACCTGGTGTGACGACGATCGAGTCGCTCGCGGCGCTCCTGGGGATCGATCCCGCCTCGACCTCTAAGGCGATGCCGGTGGTGCGTGACGACGGGTCGGTGGTACTCGCGCTGGTGCGTGGCGACGACCGGCTCGAGGAGGCGAAACTAGCGGCCGCGCTCGGTGCGGGCACTCGGCCCGCGACCGCGGACGAGATCCGCGCTGCGTTCGGCGCGGAACCCGGTTCACTGGGACCCGTCGGGTTCACGGGCGAGATCGTCGCCGACCTGCAGTTGAACGAGGGCTGGTTCGTCAGCGGCGCGAACCGCACCGGCTACCACCTCCTCGGTGTCGAAGCTGGTCGCGACTTCACGGCCCGGTTTGCGGACATCCGTGCGCCGCGCGAGGGGGACCGCTGCTCCCGCTGCGCGGGCGCGCTTCGGTTCCAGGTTGCGATCGAGGTCGGACACATCTTCAAGCTCGGGACGCGCTATTCGACGGCACTCGGCGCGACGTTCCTGGACGGGGAGGGGCGCGAGGCGCCGATCGTGATGGGGAGTTACGGGATCGGACCCGGCCGTGTGATGGCCGCCGCGGTGGAGCAGTGCCATGACGCCGAGGGGATCATGTGGCCAGAGGCCCTTGCCCCGTATCGCGTCCATGTCCTTGCGCTCGCCGGGGGCTCGGAGGAGGTCGCGGCGCTTGCCGCGAGCGTGGCGGACGAGATCGCGGAAGCGGGCAACGATGTCCTGCTGGACGACCGCGAGAGGCGCCCCGGGGAGAAGTTCGCAGACGCCGATCTGCTCGGGTGTCCGGTGCGTGTAACGGTCGGTAAGAAGTCTCTCGAGGACGGAGCCGTGGATGTGCGCCGCCGCTCCGAAGGCGCGGACTCGCGTGTCGAGCGCGCCGCCCTGACACGCACGATCGGAGGAGGGTGATGGCGGGGAAGCGCAAGGCTCATTCGAGTGAGCCGCTCGGGGCAACGATCGAACGGCTGATGGTCGAGACGGGCATCACGTATCGAGGGCTCGCGGCGGAGACCGGTCTCTCGGCTGGCTACCTGAATCACATCGTCCACGGGAACCGGCCGGTCCCCTCGGATGATGTTCTGGCGCGGATCGCGCGAGCACTCGGAACCGAGCCCGACCACTTCAGGGAGGTGCGGGTGAGGCTCATCACCAGCCGGCTCGAGGAGCTGCCCGACCTTGTGGATCGGCTCTACCGCAGGCTCGCCAGCCAGTAGAGCGCGGGGCGCGACATACGGGTAGGGCAACCGTGAGTGGCGGGTAGGATGCCGGAATCGCGGGGCGTGGCGCAGCCTGGTTAGCGCGCCAGTCTGGGGGACTGGAGGTCCCCGGTTCGAATCCGGGCGCCCCGATATCGACGCCGTGCACTCCACATCGGAGTGCCGCGTCGGCCGCTGTCGCCGCACAGAGAAAGTCGGCGGCGCCCGGGAGGGGGTCCGGGCACCGCCTAGGTCGCGAATGTACACAATGTCGCGGACGGATGCAAGTCCGATCGCTGTCTGGTGGATCGCGGTCGACCCGCGTCGATGTGCGAACGCCGCACGCGGCTACCGGCGACGTGGCGCGCGGACCAGCGTCACACGTCTGCCGTCGGCGCGCCTGACTAGCATCGCGGCGGGGTGAACGGACACCGCGCACGAACCCTGCTGATCGGCGGAGCGTTGGTGGCAGCGCTGGCGGTAGCGATCGGTGGTTCAGCGGCGGCCGGGCGCCAGACGAGCGTCGCGATCTTCTATTACGCCTGGTACGGGACGCCCTCGCGGGACACGGCGTGGCAGCACTGGCAACAGGGAGCGGCCTCGCCGCCCGGACGTATCGCGTCGGGGTTCTATCCCGCGCGCGGGCCGTACTCGTCGACGGATCCGTCAGTTCTGCGAGCGCACATGCGCGAGTTGCGCACCATCGGCGTCGACACCGTAATCGTCTCGTGGTGGGGCCCCGGATCGGTCGAGGACACACGACTCGCGGAGGTCGCGCAGGAGGCGGCACGGCACGGTCTGGGCGTCGCCGCTCATGTCGAGCCCTGGCCCGGCCGCACCCCGACCCAGGTGGCGGCTGCGGTCCCGGGGTTGCGCGCGCGCGGTGTCCGCGATCTCTACGTCTACGACTCTGCGCTGACCGCGGACGATGCCTGGTCCGCCGCGCTCGCTCCCCTCGAAGGGGTGCGCGTGTTTGCGAACACGTGGCTCCCGGCGAAGGCTGCGCGTGGCGGTTTCGACGGTCTCTACCCGTACGACGTCGTCGTCTATCCCCCCGAGTCGTTCGCTCGCGTGTGCGCCTCTGCCCATAAGCTCGCGCTCGTCTGCGCGCCGTCCGTCGGACCCGGGTTCGATGCCCGTGCTGCGACGAGCGTCACGGTGGTCGCGGACCGGCGCCACGGACGACGCTACGACCACGCCTGGAGCGCGGCCGTGCGAGCTGCGCCGGACGTGGTCACGATCACGTCGTACAACGAGTGGCACGAGGGAACGCAGATCGAGGCTGCAGTTGGACGTCCCGGCTACCTGTCCTACGAGGGGGCGTACGGGCTGCATGGCATCGCTGCCCAGCACGCCTACACCATGCGAACCGCGTACTGGATCGCACGCCTCCGCAGCAGCGGCTAGTAGAGGGCGGCTGCAAATCGTCGCCGATGTGCGGCGACGATCGGATCGTCCTGACCGAGCAGGTCGAACACCGCAACTGCCACCTCAAGGAGCCGTGCGCGGGCATCGACCGGGGTCGTCGAGACCGCAGCAACGAGCAGCGCGAGTGCGGCTTCGCTGTCACCCGCGTCGAGCGCAGCGACGACATCGGGATGCTCTCCGCTGGAGCGCAGCGTCTCGACGATCGCGTTCTCCACCGGTGGCTCGAGTAGGCGGTCGAGGAACGCGGCAACGGAGGCCGGCGACCGCGCACCGACGAACTCGTCCACGACACGGCCGTCGCGAAACGCCTTCACGGCCGGAATCCCGCTCACCCCGAATCGGGCTGCGAGCGATGGACTCGCCTCGACATCCACCTTTACGAGCCTGACCTGTTCGCCGCGAGCCTCGATCGCTGAAGCGAGCACCGGACCGAGCGAGCGACACGGGCCGCACCACTCGGCCCAGAAGTCGACGACGATGGGGCACGTCGCCGAGGCGTCGATCACATCGTGCTCGAATGACGCGTCCGTGACATCCATCGCGATCACCGTATCGACGGCGGTCGTCTCAGGCGCCGAGGACAGACTCGCCCGAACAGCCTGCGATGAGCGCCGCCATCACGTCCTCGGACGCGACACCGGCCAGTGAGATGTGGGCAGTGTCGATCGCCGTGTCCGGCCACGCGCCGATGCCGATCGCCGCTGCGCCGTTCCCCCGCCCGATCTCCAGCAGTTCCTCGGTCCCGTAGACGAGCCGCGTCCCCGACTGGCGTCGCGCGATCGCCTCGATCTCGCGGAGCTCCTCGAGGGGGTCGATCCTGACATTCGAGTCGGTGCCGATGCACAGCCGGATCCCAAGGTCGCGCATGCGCGTCGCGGCGAGGAACCCGTCACCGAGATCCGACTCTGTCGTCGGGCAGGCGCACACGGTCGCGCCCGCGTCGCGCAGCAGGACGAGCTCGGCCTCGTCGGCGTGCGTCGCGTGGATCACGGTGGTGCGCTCGCTGAGGCAGCCGGTCTCCGCGAGAAGCGCGATCGGGCGGACACCGTGCTCGGCAAGGCACTCGTCGATCTCGCGCGGCTGCTCGTCGGCGTGTATGTGCAAGACGAGCTCCTCGGCCCGCGCGTAGGCGCCGATCTCCTCGAGCCATGCGCGGCTGCAGGCACGTACGGAGTGGGGGGCGACGCCGACGCTAATCCCTGCTGCGCGCAGCCGCTCCACCTCGTCGAGATACACGTCGACAGACGGCTGGCGCATCCGATCGAGCCCACCGCGACCGTACGCGACGTGGAGAAGCACCAGGTCGATTCCGGCGGCCGCGGCCGCCTCGGCGGCTGCAAACGCCTCGTCGATGCCGATGTAGTGGAACTCCGCAACCGCCGTCCAGCCGGCAGCGAGCATCTCGCGATAGGTGCCCCGGTAGAGTTCGGTGACGCTCGCGGGGGTGTGGCGATCAGCCTCTGCGAGCATTCCCTCGCGCCACGCCCAGAAGTCGCGTCCCGCCGCGCGGCCACGGAGCGCTCGCTGAAACGTGTGCGAGTGCGCGTTGACGAATCCGGGGGTCTGGAGCTTCGCGGCCACCGATCGCGACACTACCCTAGGTCCTATGGCGACCCGGCCCGGCTCACGCGTGCTGCACCAGCTGCCGAACGCTCTCACCGTCGCACGGTTCGCGGCGATTCCCGTGTTCGTCTGGCTCTTGTGGAGCGAGCAGCAGGGGCCCAGCTGGCCCGCAGGGATCGTCTTTGGCCTCGCGGCCGCGACCGATCAACTCGACGGGTGGCTGGCACGGCGGTGGCGTGTCGAATCGGCGTTCGGGAAGGTCGCAGATCCCTTAGCGGACAGGCTGATGATCGATGTCTGTGTGATCTTGCTCGTTGTCTGGGACAGACTCCCCTGGATCGCCCTTGCGATCGTCGCACGCGATCTCGTCCTGCTTGCGGGGTACCGCATCGTCGTCCCCGGCGGGGTTGCACTCAACGTCTCGATGCTCGGCAAGACGGCGACCTGGGGGCTGTATCTCTCGCTCGGACTGGTCCTCGTGTCTGCGCGTGGCACGGGGTGGCCGCTCTGGCTGTTCTGGGTGAGTCTCGTGCTCGCCATCGTCGCGGCAGCGCGGTACGTCATCGCTGCACGGCGTCCGACACCCGGCTGACTGCGTCCTCGGCGCCCATCCGCATCAACCGTTGCAGGGAGCGACGGCGCGGCGGCGAATCGGGAGAAAGCCTCAACTCGAGGTTGACCCCTGCTTTACTGCACCCGACAGTCGCCATGGACATCCTCCCCGACCTCGACTCGCTGAGCGCCCCCGAGCGGGAGGCGCTGGTTGCACGCCTCGAACAGCGGGAACACGAGCTCTCGGTGCTCCGGAGGCGCTACCACGAGCGGATCGACGCACTACGGGCGGTGCGGGAAGAGCGGGTGAGGGCACGTCTCGCGACCGGCTCGGAGGGTCGTAGCGCGGGCGAAAGCGTCCCGCGGCTCCTCTTCCGCGGGACGGGCGAGCTCGTTGATCGCGACCTCGATGCTCTCCCCGTTGCCGCCTCACTCGACGACGCCGCGCTCACGATCCTGATCCGTGCGCTCGAGGCAGAGGAGGACGACGTCTCCTTCGCACGCCGCGAGACGCAGGGGCACCTCGACATCGTCCGTGCGCATCGGCGCGGTGATCCGGTCGATCTTGCGAGTCTTCCGGCGGTGCTTACTGCGCCGCGACCGGCGAAGACCGGCGCGCGATGAGCAGCCATATCCACTGCAGCGAGTGTGGGTACGAGAACCTGGAGTCGGCGCACTACTGCTCCCGTTGCGGCGCGTTCCTCCGGTCGGAGCTGCTGGAGGAGAACACCGTCGTGCTCGCGCCAGGTGCGCTGGATGGGCCGCTCGCACCTCCGGGTGAGCGCCGTGCTGCAGTGACCCTCGTCGTCCGATCGGGTGGCGGGCGGGAGGGGGAGACGTTCGAGCGCATCGGCGATCAGACCCTCATCGGCCGCTCCCCCGAGTGCGACATCTTCCTCGACGACGTTACGGTGTCCCGCCGACACGCTGAGATCGGCCGCGCCGGTGACGGATGGATGATCCGCGACCTCGGCAGCCTCAACGGGACGTTCCTCAACCGCCGTCGGATCGACGAGTCGCCGATCGAGGCCGATGACGAGGTGCAGATCGGCAAATACCGGCTGACGTTCCTCACCCCCTGACGTGTCCGCCATCGCAACCTCCGCACCTGCCCGCACGCACACGATCGGCGCCGTCCGTGAGCTGCTCTGCGGCGCGTTCCCCGACATCAGCATCTCGAAGATCCGGTATCTCGAAGATCGGGGTCTGGTACGGCCGAAGCGCTCCCGCGGCGGCTACCGGACGTACTCGGACGGCGACGTCGAGCGTCTCGCAACCGTCCTCCGGCTCCAACGTGACGAGTTCCTGCCGCTCGAGGTGATCCGTGGGGAGCTCGACACCCCGCGACCGGAGCGTGAGCGCCGCAAGCCGCCGACGCTTCGGGCGCCGGAGCCGGAGATCGACCTGGCCGCGCTCTGCGAACGGGCGTCGATCACACCGCAACTGGCACGGCAACTCGAGGAGTACGACCTCCTGCGACCCCGCATCGAGGGGGGCAACCGGTTCTACCGCTCGTCGGACGCCGAGATCGCTGCGGCCTGTGGCTGGATCGCGCGGCACGGTCTCGATGCACGGCATCTGCGGACGTTCCAGCTGTCCGCGGGCCGTCAGGCGGCGCTGATGGAGCAGTTGGTCGCCACCGGTCTGCGCTCGCGTGACCCCGACCGCCGCGGGGCGGCGCTCGACGATCTCGATGGTCTCGCGGCGGTCGCGAGCTCGCTCACGCAGCTTCTTCTCGTACGTGATCTGAAGGAGGCGGCGTCCCGGTGAGCCCCGAGCAGCTGAAGGCGATGGTGCGCGATGTGCACGATTTCCCGACGAAGGGGATCGTGTTCAAGGATCTGATGCCGCTGATCGCCGACCCGGGAGCCTTCCGCGCGACGATCGATCATCTCGCCGAATGGGCGTCCCCGAGACGGCCGGACGTCATCCTCGGCGCCGAGGCGCGAGGGTTCATCTTTGGGGGTGCGCTTGCCTATGCGCTTGGCTGCGGGTTTGTGCCGGCACGGAAGCCGGGCAAGTTGCCATGGACGACGGTCGAAGCGACGTACGACCTCGAGTACGGCCAGGACACGCTCCAGATCCATGCCGACGCGATCGCCCCGAACGCGCGCGTGATCGTGCTCGACGACGTACTCGCGATGGGGGGGACTGCGGCGGCAAAGGTCGAACTCGTCCGTCGTCTCGGGGGTCGGCCTGTCGGTGCGCTGTTCGTGATCGAACTCGTCTTCCTCGCCGGGCGTGAACGCCTCACCGGGGTCGAGACGCACTCGCTGATCACGTACTGAGCGCCGTCTGCGGCGCGCCCGTCAGCGGGCGGAGGTCGCGGGATCGTCCGCGCCGCGCGTCCTCACATAGAGGAACACGAGAAACGCAACGACGAGCGACACGATGAGCGCTGTGCCCTTTGCGACTGCAATCGCGAGCATCCCCAGGAACAGGATCAGGAAGAACACGATCGCCCACGTGAAGCTCTGGACGCCACGATCGATGCTCGGTGCGCGCAGGTGCATCGCGGCGATCGTAGTCCATCACCGGGCGGGAGCCGCGTAGGATCCATCAGGTGCGGCCCGGGCGGACGACCACGCTTGCATGCCTGGCGATCCTCGCGGCCGGCGCCGTGGCCGCGGCCGGGTGGGGGGACGATCCGCAGGCGCTCCCGAACTGGCAGGCGCTCGTGCTGGGCCTGCTTCAGGGTGCGACAGAGCTTCTCCCGATCTCATCCTCCGGCCACCTGATCCTCGTGCCATGGCTCGGTGAGTGGGGGTTCCTCGAAGCGAACGACGCGTTCAACCAGACGTTCGACGTGGCGCTGCATGTGGGTACGACACTCGCGGTCGGTGGGTTCTTCGCACGCGATCTCGCACGCATGGCCCGCGGGTGGGGGAGGACGCTCGTGACCAGGCGGATCGAGACGCCGGATGAGCGCCTCGCGTGGCTCGTGGTCATTGCGACAATCCCTGCTGGGATCGCGGGGCTGGCGCTCGGAGGACCAATCGTCCGCCACCTCGGTGAGCCGTGGCAGATCGCGATCCTGCTCGCGGTGTTCGCGCTCGTGCTGTGGGCAGCCGACCGGCGGCCCGCGACAAGGGAGGCGCACACGCTCTCGTTCCGAGCCGGTCTCGCCGTCGGGCTTGCGCAGGCGCTCGCGCTGATGCCGGGCGTGTCGCGCTCGGGGATCACGATCTCCGCCGCGCGGTTCCTCGGGCTTGACCGCGATGCAGCGGCGCGACTCTCGTTCCTGCTTCTCGTCCCGACCACCGTCGGCGCTGTCATCGTGGAGGGCGTCTCGAACGTCCTGCTGGGCGATCTGCCAGCGGGCTGGCGCGGCCCGTTCCTCGTCGGCGTTCTCGCCGCGTGGGGGAGCGCGCTCTTCGCGATCAAGGGCCTTCTCGCCTTCGTCCGCCGCCACACGTATGACGTGTTCGTCGTATACCGGCTCCTCGCCGCAGTGGCGATCGCGCTTCTCATTCTCACGGGAGCCCGGGCGGCGACGTTCTGAGGTCGCTTCCGTCAGGAGCCGTCGGCGCCGCGCTGCTCGGTGCCTTCGGGATCATGTTCTCCGGTGTGCTCGTGCGGCTCGCCGGCGTGGAGCCAGCGACATCGGCGTTCTTCCGCTGCGCGTGGGCGTTGCCACCAATCGCGCTCTACGCATGGTGGGAGGCGCGGCGCGCGGGGAGGCGCAACCGACGCGAACGCCTGTTCGCATATGCCGCCGGAGTGTTCTTCGCGGCGGACCTCGAGCTCTGGCACCACGGGATCGCGGAGATCGGCGTCGGTCTCTCGACGGTGATCGCGAACACCCAGGTGCTCGTTGTCGGTCTCGTCGCCTGGATCGTGCTCGGAGAGCGGCCGAGCGCGAGAACCGCAGCGGCGGCGCCCGTCGCGCTCGCAGGGATCGTCCTGATGTCGGGGATCGTGGGGACGGGGGCGTACGGAGAGCGGCCGCTTCTCGGTGTGCTGTTCAGCATCGCGACCGCATTCGCGTACGCGGGCTATCTGTTGCTGCTCCGAGCGGCGAACCCGCGGGGTGACCGGCCCGGTCGCGTTGCGCTGGAATCGACCGTGGCAGCGGCTGTGTGTCTTGCGCTGATCGGCGCGGCCCTGGGGGAGTTGCACCTCGAGCCGGAGTGGCCCTCAGTGGGTTGGCTCATCCTGCTCGCGCTGTCCGCCCAGGCATTCGGCGGCATCGCGATCGCGACGGCGCTTCCAGGGCTTCCGGCGGTGACGACGTCGATCCTGCTCCTGGCACAGCCAATGCTCAGTGTGATTCTCGCTGCGGTGATCGTCGCCGAGCGGCCGTCGCTCGTACAGGTCGCCGGAATGGTTCTCGTGTTCGTGGCCGTCATCGTCTCGGTGAGTGGGACGAGGGCGGAGGAGCGTTCGTAGGGCGCAGATGGCCACAACTTTCGCTACTTGACATAACGCCGCTTATCGTGCGTTGACCGTTGTGCCGCCGATTCCGCTCCAACCCTTTACACCGGTAGCTGCAGGGGCGACACTCCAGGGGTAGAGGGTGCGCTTCACGAGGGAGACGGGATGACCTCGGTCGACATCGAAACGCTACTCGCGGGTGACGAGGGGCACGCGATGATCGAGGCGTCCGAGCACGCGGGCTGCATTCGGGCGGCCGAGCTTGCAGAGTTCTCCGAGCACCACGAGCTGTCGCCGCTCGAGTTCGAGGCGCTCCTGCGGGAGTTGGACAAGCGCGGGATTGACGTAGTCGAGGAGAGCGCGGCGGCGATCGCGCCCGTCCATGCGGTCGTTGCGGTCGAGACGACCACCTACGCCCTCCAACTCTTTCTCCGGGACGCGTCACGGCATCCGCTGCTGACCGCAGCGCAGGAGGTTGCAATCGCGAAGGAGATCGAGCGCGGTGACGAGCGCGCGAAGGCGCGGATGATCCAGTCGAACCTCCGGCTCGTGGTCTCGATCGCGAAGCATTACCGCAACCAGGGACTCCCGTTCCTCGATCTGATCCAGGAGGGCACCCTCGGCCTGATCCGGGCGGTAGAGAAGTTCGACTGGCGCCGCGGCTTCAAGTTCTCGACCTATGCGACCTGGTGGATCCGGCAGGCGGTCGCGCGGGCGCTCGCGGACAAGGCACGCACGATCCGCATGCCTGTCCACGTGGTGGAGCGGATGCAGAAGGTGAATCGCGCCGACCGCACGCTCTGGGCGCGGCTCGGGCGGGAGCCGAGCGTCGAGGAGATCGCGGAGGAGTCCGCGCTCACGATCCAGCAGGTCGAGGAGGTGCGTTCGGCCGCGCGGACATCAACGAGCCTCGACGCACCCGTGGGTGAGCACGAGGATGCGGTGTTCGGGGATTTCGTTGCGTGCACCGACCCACTGCCCGAGGAGACCGTCGAGTCGAGGATGCGCGGAGAGGCGGTGCGATGCGCGCTCGGCAGGCTGGGTGCGCGCGAGCGTTCCGTGATCGAGCTGCGCTACGGGCTCGAGGGTGACGATCCCTGCACGCTCGAGCAGATCGGACGGCGGCTCCGTCTCACGCGCGAGCGCGTCCGTCAGATCGAGATCGAAGCGCTGCGGAAGCTCGCACTGGCCGAGGAGATTGGCGCTGAGCGACGCTCGTGAGGTGCGATGCGGCGGGTGCCGCGGGACTCAGCGCGGGCGCTCCGCCACCGAACCGTCTGCGGCGACCTCCACCCCCTCCTCGTGCAGCCGGACGCTGACGAGGTACTGGAACGCGGCCCAGGGCCGCCGCTCGAGCCCGACCATGCGATAGACCTGCCATTCGGAGGGAAGAGTGGGTGTCGCCCGTCGCGCTGCCTTCCACTCCTCCATGCGCGGGAGCCGACCGATCCGTCGTGCGAGTGCGGCACCGTCCGCGACGGCGCGCTCGAGCCGCTCATCACCCACCGGGATGTCGAAGCCAGCCTCGCGGAGCGCCGTCGTCAGCGACCCGAAGGTCTGCCAGTAGAGCGACTTTGACGCGACACGCCCGCGGTGTGCTTCGAGATCGCGTGCGTTGGGCGACCGTCCCAGCTCGGCGCCCAATCGACGCAGCTGGTCGAGAAGCTCTTCCTTGCTGATGAACCGGCGCGGCGTCAGGCCCGCAGCGCGCTTCGCCACATTCCATGAGCCAAAGTGCTCGATCACGGTCTGCGGGTGGACACGCGTCTCCGGGTCCGCGGTGAACTCCCGCATGGTCGGTGACCGACCGATCCGAGTCGCACAGGCGCGGAGCTCGTCGAGGATCTCAGGGTCGGTGTACCGACGCCGCAGCCCGGTTTGGAACGCGGCGAGCGCGTCCGGATCGAGACCCTCGACCGCGGGGTGCGGGCGACGCGGGCGCGACATGCAACAAGTGTAGAGCAGAACGGACAGATTGCAAGCACACCCGCTCTACCCGGGAGCCGGTGTTCGCTTCCAGGCGCGCGGTGGTTCGTGAAGCAGGCCCGCCGTTCCTCCCGGGTAGGCTCGCCGGATGATCCGACGTCGGCGCGCGCTGGAGCTGGAAGTCGCCGCCGCACGAGCCGTGGGGACGATGTCGCGTCTCACCGGTCGTGGCGGTGGCACCACACTGCCCGGCAAGCTGCTGTGGCACGTTCACCCCGGCGCGATCGACGGTCTCGCAGCGCGTCTGGAGGACGGCGTCATCGTCCTCTCGGCCACGAACGGGAAGACGACAACGAGTGCGATGACTGCCGCGATCCTCGGGCACGACCGTCCCCTCGCGTGGAATCGCGCCGGCGCGAACCTTGCTTCCGGTGTCGCGTCGGCGTTGCTCGCGACCCCCGAGGCGACGCTGGGCGTCCTCGAGATCGACGAGTTCGCTCTCCCCCACCTTCTGCCCCGTCTGAAGCCCCGGGTCGTCGCGCTCGGCAATCTTTTTCGCGACCAGCTCGACCGGTACGGCGAACTCGAGCAGATCGCCACGCGATGGAGGGACGCGCTGTCATCGCTCCCGGGTGACACGACACTCGTCCTGAATGCGGACGACCCCCTCGTTTCGTCACTCGGCGACGGGCGGGAGCGCGTCGTGCGCTACGGCATCGACGACGTGGCACATGCGCGCGCGGGACTCCAGCACGCAGCGGACTCGAAGCATTGCATCCGGTGTGGGAGCCCCTATCGCTATCGGGCCGCGTACATCGGCCATCTCGGTGAGTACGCCTGCAGCGCGTGCGGTCACGCCCGACCACCGCTCGATCTCGCCGCGCGCGCGATCGAGTTCGAGGGGCGCGACGGGGCATCGTTCGACGCCATCTCCCCCACGTCGACGACGCGTGTGCGGCTGACGGTTCCAGGTCTCTACAACGTCTACAACGGCCTCGCTGCGCTCGCCGTCGCCGAGTGTCTCGGGACGCCTGTCGCCGAGGGCGCCGAGGCGTTGCGGACCTTCCGGGCGGCGTTCGGACGGTATGAACGGATCACGCTTCGTGACCGAGAGGCGCTCCTGCTCCTGATCAAGAATCCTGCAGGTGCCAACGAGGCGGTACGCACGCTCACCGCGGGAGCACCACCACGAACGGTCCTGGTGGCACTCAACGACGCGATCGCCGACGGCCGCGACGTTTCGTGGATTTGGGACGTGGACTTCGAGCTCCTGCTCGATCACGCAGAGCACGTGATCGTGTCCGGTGACCGCGCTGCCGAGCTGGCGCTGCGCTTCACGTACGTGGGCTTCCCCGCCGAGCGGCTCGCGCTGCTCCCCGACCTCGAACGGGCGCTCGACCACGGGCTCGATCGCGTCGGTCCCGGCGGGGAGCTCACCGTGCTCCCGACGTACACCGCGATGCTCGCGCTCCGGCGCGTGCTCACGGCGCGCGGACATACGCGCCCGTATTGGGAGAGGAGCAACGGAACGCCGTGACGATCAAGGTTGCGCACCTGTACCCCGACTACCTCAACATCTACGCCGACCGCGGCAACATTGCGGTGCTCGCGCGTCGTGCGGCACGCCGCGGGCACGAGCTCCGCGTTGACTCGATCTCGATCGGCGCACAGTTCGCTGCGGGGGCACACGATCTGCTGTACATCGGCGGCGGCCAGGACCGCGAGCAGGCGCTCGTCGCCGAAGATCTCGCGCTGCGCGCGGAGCCGATCCGGGAGGCGGTCGCCGGCGGCGCGGCGCTTCTCGCGGTCTGCGGTGGCTACCAGCTGCTCGGCCGCGGGTACGTGGCGGCCGACGGCACGCGGCTGACCGGCGTCGGCCTCTTTCCGCATGAGACGGTGGCGGGTCGCGAACGCATGATCGGCGACGTGCTTCTGGACTGTCAGCTTGACGGGGTGCGCCGAACCGTGGTGGGTTTCGAGAACCATGCGGGGCGGACAGCGCTCGACCCTGGAGCGGCACCGCTGGGGAGGGTGCTCGCGGGATTCGGGAACGACGGACGCTCAGGCTTCGAGGGGTGCATCGTGGGGCGTGCGATCGGCACCTACCTGCACGGCCCGCTTCTCCCCCGGAACCCGTGGCTCGCGGACACGGTCCTCGCATGGGCGCTCGCGCACGTGTCGGGCGGCGAACCGGTGCCGCTGGAGCCGCTCGACGATGTGCTCGAGGAGGACGCACACCGCGTCGCTGCCGGTCGGGCACGATCGCGCGGCGGGCGTCGCTGACCGACTGCCTACGCGGCGAGGAGACGCGACCGCATGCGGCTGATCTCGGAATCGCCCAGACCCGATGCGCGGAGATACGCCTCGGCCCCGCCGTGCTCGGTGCGGACGACCGTGAGCATCGTCTCCATCGCCGCTCGTGGCGCGCGTGACATGTGGTCGCGGAACCGTCGCTCGCGCGGATCACTGGCCTTCGCGACCCACGAGTCGACCACCGGGCCCACGCGACCCTCGGTGAGCGCGTAGTCATCCGCAATCGCGGACTCGGTCACTCCGGCGACGAGCAGCAGGAACGCCGTCACGATCCCGGTCCGGTCCTTCCCGACCCAGCAGTGGATTGCGACGCCGCCGGCAGGTGCATCCGCGACGGCTGCGCAGGCTCGCGCGATGGGGTCGCGCACGCTGTCAAGAGCAACGGCGTACATCCCCGCGTTGGCAGACGCGGGGTCATCTGCATGCCGAACGATCGCGTCGATCTCCTCGTTGTGCGGCGCGTCGAGCGATCCGAACAGGGAGAGCGGCACAACGTCGATCGGCTCGGGTACGGGCTGGTCTCCTCGCCGCTCCTCGTCGAAGCGCAGGTCGACGACCGTGCGGATGCCGTGCGCGAGGGCGGCATGCCAGCCGGGGGCCGTGAGCTGACGAAGGTTGTCGGCGCGGACGACACGCCCGAACCGCGTTGTCGCCCCGGTCGTGGTCGGCAGACCACCGAGATCACGGACGTTGCAGCAGCCGTCCCACTGAAGGTGGCGCTGTTTCATCGGCCCGAAGACCCGAAGCCATCGGCACCGCGTACGGTCGCGCCCAGCGCGTCCACCTCCACCAGCTCGACGGCTGGGACCGCCACGATCACGAGCTGCGCGATCCTCATCCCGGGCTCGACGACGAACGGGTGCTCGAGATCCGTGTTGTGGATGACCGCGCGGAGTTCGCCGCGGTAGCCGCTATCCACGAGGCCAGGGGAGTTCACGAGTCCGATGCCATCGCGGGCGGCTAGGCCCGATCGGGGGACGACGAGACCCGCGTGGCCTGGTGGGATCGCAACCGAGATCCCTGTTCCGACCGTTGCCCGGCCGCCGGGGGGAATCTCGAGCCGATCGCATGCAACGAGATCGAGCCCCGCATCATCGGGGTAGGCCCGTGATGGCGCGACAGCGTCGGGTCGCAGCCGTACGAATTCGAGCTCCATCATGGCCGGGCTGGCGCGTCCGAGACGAGAAACCGGGCGAACCGGCGCGCATCGCGGGGTGGGAGCCGCGCGCGGATCGCGACGCCGGTCTCGGTGTCAACGCGCTCGTCGATCGGCGCCCCCAGCGCATAGAGCGCAGACAGCGCCGCGCCGTCGTCGTACGGAACGAAGAGGCGGACGTCCTGGAACCGGTCGGCGAACCGCGCAGCGATGTCGTCCTTGAGCTCTTCGAGACCGCGGCGATCGAGGGCCGACACCTGGATCGCATCCGGATGCCGATCAGCTGTAGCGCGACGCGCCGTCTCGTCCAGGAGATCGGCCTTGGTGAGTACGAGGAGCGACGGGAGCGAGCCCGCTCCGATCTGGTCGAGCACGGCGTGGACGGCTCGCATCTGCTCGACGAGTTCCGGGTCAGGCAGTGCGCCATCCGCAACGTGCAGCACGAGATCGGCGTTGAGCGTCTCTTCCAATGTCGATGCGAACCCTTCCACCAGATGGGTCGGGAGCTTGCGGATGAATCCGACGGTGTCGGTCACGAGGTAGCGCTTGCCGTCGCGCACGAATCCCCGTGTCGTGGGATCCAGCGTCTCAAAGAGGCGATTCTCGACCGACACGCTCGCTCCGGTGAGCGCGTTCAGGAGTGTCGACTTGCCCGCGTTCGTGTAGCCCGCGAGCGTGATCGTGGGCGTCTCGGCCCGGCGCCGCTCCTTCCGTCGTGTCGCGCGGTGCGTGTCGAGGTCGCGCAGGCGTTGCTTGAGGACGCTGATGCGCCGGTTCGCGAGACGACGGTCGGTCTCGAGCTGAGACTCACCGGGACCTCTGGTGCCCACCCCGCCGCCGAGCCGTTCCAGGTGCTTCCACATCCCCCGCATCCGCGGCAGGTTGTACTCGAGCTGAGCCAGTTCGACCTGGAGCTTCCCTTCTGCAGTCACGGCGTGGCTGGCAAAGATGTCGAGGATGATCTGGGTGCGATCGATGACGCGGAGTTGGAGCGCGTCCTCGAGCGTGCGCTGTTGCACCGGATGGAGTTCGTCGTCGACGACCACGACCTCGGCGTCGAGCTCGCGCTGTGCGTCCCGCAGCTCCTCGAGTTTGCCCTTCCCCACGTAACTCCGAGGGTCGGGACGGAAGCGGTGCTGGATCACCTCGCCCACCGGATCGACAAGAGCCGCTCGGGCGAGTTCTCGGAGTTCGGCGAGCTCGTCCTGCCCCGCTACGCCTTTCGGGAACACCGCCAGAAGCAGGGCGCGCTCCAGCGCTTCGGCGGTCCCGTGTCCTCCCATCGCCTCGCATCATGCCGGTAGGCTCGCCGGGGTGTCGATGATCGCGGACCGTCTCGCACGGCGTGCACTCGAGCTCGTGGACATTCCGTCCGAAAGCCTCGAGGAGGCGGCCGTGCGCGCGCATCTCCGCGCGCTCGTCCCGCCTGCGCTCCGACCGGCGTTCGTGGCCGAGGACGCGGCGCTCTGGCTTCCGGAGCGTCGCGAAGGGAGACCGCTCGTTGTGCTCGCAGGCCACTACGACACCGTTCCGGCGCAGGGCAACCTGCCGGGTCGCATCGAGGACGGTGCGGTTCATGGGCTCGGTGCCGCCGACATGAAGGGGGGCGTCGCCGTGGCGCTCGAGGTCGTGCGCGACCTCGACGGGCGAGGCCCGGGCAGGTACGACGTGGGGCTGCTCCTCTTCGGAAAAGAGGAGCTTCCTGCCAGCTTCAACCCATTGCCCGAGCTCTTCGCGGAGTGCGCGGAGGTTCATGAGACGGCGCTTGCGATCGTGCTCGAGCCGACGAGTGGCACCGTTCACGCTGGTTGTGTGGGCACGTTGAGTGCGCTGGTGCGGTTCACGGGTCGCGCAGGGCACGCGGCGCGCCCGTGGCTCGCCGATAACGCGCTCGACCGGGCGATCCTCGGGCTGCAGGAGATCGTGCGGCTCGATCGACGCGAGGCGATCGTGGGTGGGCTCCCGTTCTACGAGACTGTCACCGTCACGCGGCTCGAGGGAGGGATTGCGGACAACGTCGTCCCGGCGGAGGCGGTCGCGACGATCAACCTGCGCTACCCGCCCGACCGCGATCCAGCCGAGGCAACTGCCCTCCTCGCATCGCTTCTGCCGGCGGATGCAACGATCGAGGTGCTGGGGAACTCGCCACCGGCACGCGTCGTCTCCGACACGCAGCTCGTGCGGGAACTCGTTGCCGCCGGAGCGCGTGGGATCGAGCCGAAGCAGGCCTGGACGAACGTCGCCGACTTCACGACCCGGGGCATCGACGCGGTCAACTTCGGCCCGGGCGAGCCCCGGTACGCGCACACCGTCGACGAGCGCGTCGCCGTCGATGCGCTCGAACACGCCCACGCAACGCTGCTCCGGTTCATCGAGGGCTGAGGCATGGTGCCGATCTCACCCGTCCTCGGCGGGCAGACAACGTATCCGTTCGTCCGGCTCAACCAACTGGTGGCGGAGCGGCGGAGTCAGGGGCTCGAGGTGATCGACTTCGGGATGGGAGACCCCCGCGAGCCGACCGACCCGCGGATCCTCCAGGCTCTCCGCGACGGTGTCCGCGAACGGATGGGGTATCCGGCGGCGGCCGGCCTCCCGGAGTTGCGGGAGGCGGCGCTCGCGTGGGTGGAGCGGCGGTTCGGTGTCTCGCTCGATCCGGATCGCCACGTGATCCCGACGCTCGGGTCGAAGGAGGCGATCTTCTCGTTTGCGCAGGCGGTCGTCGACGTTCCGGGTGGCCGGGACACCGTGGTCGTGACCGAGCCCGGCTACCCGGTGCCTGGGCGCGGCGCCGAGTTCGCAGGTGCCCGAGTTGTCACGCTCCCGCTACGCGAGGCGGATGGGTACCTCCCATCGCTCGAGGACGTCGCGTGGGACAGGGTGGCGCTTCTGTGGCTCAACTACCCGAACAACCCGACGGGTGCCGTCGCGCCACTCGCATACCTCGAGCGTGCCGCGGCACTAGCCCGAGAGCACGGGTTCGTTTTGGCATCGGACGAGGCGTACAGCGAGCTCTGGTTTGACCGACCGCCCCCCTCCGCACTCCAGCTGCCCGTGCTCGACAACGTCGTGGCGTTCCAGACGCTCTCGAAGCGGTCGTCGATGACGGGCTTCCGATCGGGATTCATCGCAGGAGATTCCGCGTTGATCGAGACTCTCCGGAAGTTCCGCCCGAACGTCGGTACCGCGCCCCAGGAGTTCGTGCAGCGGGCGGCCGTGGTCGCGTGGTCGGACGAGGAGCACGTCGAGCGCGCGCGTGCTGGATACGCGCGGAAGCGCGCGATGCTCCTCGACGTCCTCACCCGGAATGGATGTCGTGACGCTGGTGGTCCCGCGACGATGTACCTCTGGGTGGCGACACCCTCGGGCGAACCGTCGGAGACACACGCTGCACGGCTGCTCGAACACGGGATCGTCGTCGCTCCCGGAGCGTTCTTGGGCCCGAGCGGCGAGGGGTACGTCCGCTACGCGCTGGTGCCGACTGAGGACGAGTGCGCGACGGCCGTGCGGCTGCTCGAGCAGGCTCTCTAGGTTCCCAACCGGAGCGCCGACGGATGCGCGATCATGTGGGCGTGGATCTCGCGCAGCGCATCGAAGAGCTATGGGAGTCGGGCACGCTCGATCCGGGCCCGATCGAGGAGGTGATCGCGGCGCTCGACGTTGGTGAGTTGCGGGTAGCCGAGCGCCACGGGGACGACTGGCACGTCAACGAGTGGGTGAAGAAGGCCATCCTCCTCTTCTTCCGGCTCCGCAAGGTGGAGCCGTCGACGGCCGGGAGTCTCGAGTTTCTCGACAAGATCCCCGTCAAGACGGGTCTCGCATCGCGTGGCGTCCGCGTCGTGCCGCCGGGGGTGGCGAGGTACGGATCATTTCTCGCCGAGGGCGCCGTGCTCATGCCCGGGTACGTGAACATCGGCGCGTGGGTCGGTCCGCGGACGATGGTGGACACGTGGGCAACGGTCGGTTCCTGTGCGCAGATCGGCGCGGACGTCCACCTCGCGGGAGGCGTCGGGATCGGTGGTGTGCTCGAGCCGCCGCAGGCGTCCCCGGTGATCGTCGAGGACGGTGCGTTCATCGGGTCACGCGCGGTGATTGTCGAGGGTGTGCGCGTCTGCGAGGGCGCGGTGATTGCGCCGAACGTCGTGCTGTCCGCCTCCGTTCCGATTATCGATGTGACCGGGAGCAAGCCGGTCGAGCATCGAGGGATTGTGCCGCCGCGAAAGGTCGTGCTGCCGGGCGTCCGGGACAAGCGGTTCCCGGCGGGGACCTACGGCCTCCCGTGCGCATTGATCGTGGGTGAACGGAGCGCGTCGACCGATCTGAAGACCTCGCTCAACGACGTGTTGCGCGAGTTCGAGATCGCGGTCTAGACCTCAGTCGAGAGAGATCTCCCCCTCGTAGAGCTTCTCGGCGGGGCCGACGAGCAACGCGGTGCCGTCTGCAACGGCGACCGTGAGATCACCACCCGGCATCCGCACGGTGACGGGGCTCGTACACCAGCCGCGAGCGACGGCGACCGCGGCAACGGCGGTGGCGGACGAGCCGGAGGATGACGTCTCCCCCGCGCCGCGCTCCCAGACGAGACAGCGGATCGTCTGCGGACCCACGGGCTCCACGAGCTGCACATTCGTGCGCGCGGGAAACCGCGGATGGCGCTCGACGGCTGGTCCGATCCGAAGGAGGTCGTCACGATCGCAGCTAGCGAGCCGGATCACCGCGTGGGGATTGCCGACCGTCGCGGGGATCACGTCGAAGGTGTCGTCGCCGACCGCGAGCCGCTCGCTGGGTTCGATGACGACCTCACCCATCGCCGTCTCGACGAGATCCCCGGCCAGCAGGCGGCAGGCCATCGTCCGTCCGGTACTGGTGATCTCGATCACATCGCCACCCGTCTGCGCGAGAAGCGCGCGCGCGGCGATCCGGACGCCGTTTCCCGACAGCTCGGCGACCGAGCCGTCCGGATTCCAGATCACGATCGTCGCGGCGCCGGTGGAGCGCTCGACGATCTCGACGACGCCGTCCGACCCGACCCCGTGCTCTGGATCGCACAGCCGCTGTGCAGTAGGGGCATCGAGTGGGCGTCCCGCACCCCGCGCGACAACGAGATAGGCGTTACCGAGTGCGTGCCACTTCGAGAACTGCATCCGCCACCTCCTCGGGGGAGCGGTTCCCATCCACGAGCACGAGGCCCGGCACGCGCCGCATCCACTTGCGCTGGTACACGGCATACTGCCGCGTCCGCGTGACGAGCCGCTCGAGCGCTTCGTCGCGTGAGAGCGACGCGATCTCACGCAGCCCGAGCGCCTGCTCCGCAGTCCGCGAGACGCCTGCCGCAAGCGCCCGCTCCACCTCCTCCACCACTCCGCGCTCGAACATCTGCTCGGCGCGTGCGCGCAGCCGCGCCTCCAGAGTTGCCGGGGGCACGTCGAGACCGACGACTGTCGTAGGCCGCCTGAACGAGCACGCCCACAGGCCGGGCACCGGCGGGGCGACGGTTGAACCCATCTCGTTGACCTCTAGCGCGCGCACGAGCCGCCGCTCGTCGTTCGGATGGACGATCGATGCCGCCCGTGGATCGCGATCTCGGAGGAGCGCGTGAGCGGCGGCTGGATCCCGAGCGACGTGGTCCTCCCACCGAGCGCGTGCGCCGTCCGCGGGCGCGGGCGGGATCTCGAGTTCCGCGATCGCAGCCCGGAGATACAGCCCGGTCCCGCCGGAGACGACTGCGTGGCCGGTGGACAGCACGAGTGTGTCGATCGTCCGGTGCGCGAGCGTCGCGTACTCGCCGACGGACATCTCTTCGGTGACGCGGCGGATCGCGACGAGTTCGGTGGGTCGTTCCGGCTGCGCGGTGAGGATCTCGAGGCCGGCGTAGATCTGGAGCGCGTCGGCGGAGACGACGCGAGTACCGAGTGCGTCGGCAACCCGTTCCGCGACCACCGTCTTGCCCGAGGCCGTGGGCCCCATGATTGCTACGACCTCCGTGGTCACAGGGCGGCCGCCACGCGGCTCATCGTCAGGCGTGGACGAGCGACGCCTGCACGCCACGGAGTGTCGTCGAGGTGGCCGATTCGATCCTCACCTGGACGATCTCGCCGGCAGCGGCACCGCCGGTGAAGATCACGGTCGTGTTCCGGCGGGTCCGACCACGGAGCAGTGTGGAGTCGGTGCGGCTGCTCCCTTCGACGAGCACTTCTTCAATCCGACCGAGCCGCTCGGCGTTTCGCTCGGCGGCGACGCGCTGCACCGTCTCGACGAGACGTTCCATGCGCTCGATCTTCGTCGTCTCGGCCACCTGATCGGGCATGGTCGCAGCGTCCGTGCCAGCCCGCGGCGAGTACACGAAGGTGAACGCGCTGTCGAAGCCGACGGTCTCGACCAGTTCGAGCGTCGCCCGGAAGTCTGTTTCTGTCTCGCCCGGGAAGCCGACAATGATGTCGGTCCCGATCGCGAGATCCGGGATCGCCTCGCGCAGGCGCCCGACAAGACTGAGGTAGCGGTCGGCATCGTAGGTGCGGCGCATCGCCTTGAGGATCGCGGAGGAGCCCGACTGGAGCGGGAGGTGGACGTGCTCGCACACTGAGCCGCAGTCGGCGATCGCCTCGATCACTGGCGTGCGGAAGTCCTTCGGGTGAGGACTCGTGAACCGGATCCGGTCGATGCCTTCCACCGCGTCGCACGCGCGGAGCAGTTCGCCGAATTCGGTGCGGAGATCCGGTGCGAGGTCGCGACCCCAGGAGTTCACGTTCTGCCCGAGGAGCGTGATCTCGCGGACCCCGTCTACAGCGAGCCGTTCGACCTCGGCGACGATCGCTCCGGGGCGCCGACTCTGCTCGCGCCCGCGTACAGCCGGGACGATGCAGTACGCGCACGTGGAGTTGCACCCCATCGAGACCTGCACCCACGCCTGGAACGGCCTCTCGCGCCGCTCTGGCAGCTCTCCGGCGAAGTGTTGGTGGGTGCCGAACCGACCACGCTCGATCGAGATGCCGCCTGCCCCAACCCACTCGCCGAGATGCGGGATCGAGCCCGGGCCGAACGCGACATCGACGAACGGATACCGCTCGAAGATCCGCTCACGCTGGGCCTCCGCGTAGCACCCGCCAACGGCGACGACGAGGTCGGGGCGCTGCCGCTTCCATGCGCCCGCCTGCCCGAGGTAGGCCGCAAGCTTGGTGTCCGGCTTCTCCCGGATCGTGCAGGTGTTGTAGACGAGAACGTCGGCCGTCTCGGGCTCGTGCGTCTCCCCCAGCCCAATCTCCTCGAGCATCCCCTTGATGCGCTCGGAGTCATGGGCGTTCATCTGGCAGCCGAACGTCGTGACGTGGTACCGGCGCATCGGCCAAGGGTACCGTCGCGTTCACGCGGCACTACGGCGTCAGCGTGCGACCTCGACCGCGCGCGACTCGCGGATCACGATCACCTTCACCTGCCCCGGATGATCGACGCCGGTCTCGATCTCGCGGGCGATCTCATGCGCGAGGAGTGCCGTGCCCTCGTCGTCCACCTCGGTTGGCTCCACGATCACGCGAATCTCCCGCCCGGCCTGGACGGCGTACGCCTTGCGGACGCCCGGTCGCGCGGACGCGATCTCCTCGAGGTGGGTCAGCCGCTTGACGTAGTTTTCGACTCGGTCACCGCGTGCCCCCGGCCGGGCAGCCGAGACGGCGTCGGCAGAGATCAGGAGTACCGCTTCGACGGTCTGCGGCTGCACCTCGTAGTGGTGGGCCTCGATTGCGTGTACGACGCCGTCCTCTTCTCCGTATCGGCGCGCGAGCTGCGCGGACACGACCGCGTGGGACCCCTCCACCTCGTGCGTGCTCGCCTTGCCGATGTCATGGAGCAGAGCGGCACGCTTCGCGGTCCGGACCCCGGCGCCGATCTCAGCGGCCATCAGACCCGCGAGATGCACGACCTCCAGGGTGTGGTTGAGGACGTTCTGGCCGTAGCTCGTGCGGTACCGGAGTCGACCGAGCGCCCTGACCAGCTCCGGGTGGAACTCGCCGCAGCCCGCCTCGAACACGGCCTGCTCGCCCGCGTGAACGATGTGCTCCTCGAGTTCGGCCCGTGAGAGCTCGTACATCTCCTCGATCCGCGCCGGGTGGATCCGCCCATCGTCCATCAGCTTCGCGAGCGTGAGGCGGGCAACCTCGCGACGCAGCCCGTCGAAGCTCGAGAGAACGACCGCGTGCGGTGTGTCATCGACGATGAAGTCGACGCCGGTGAGGTGTTCGAGCGCGCGGATGTTCCGGCCCTCCCGGCCGATGATGCGGCCCTTCATCTCGTCGTTCGCAAGTTCGATCACGGTGACCGTCGTCTCGGTCGCGGCGCTCGCGGCGACACGCTGGAGCGCGTCCGCGACGATTCCCCGAGCGCGGCGTCGCGCGTCGAGGCGGGCCTCCTCCTCCATCTGTCTCACGGTCCGGGCGAGCTCCTGCCGCACGTCCTCCGTGGACTGCGCGAGCAGCGCCTGCCTAGCGTCGGCCCTCGTCATTCCCGATACCCGCTCGAGATCCCTGACCGCTCGGTCGCGCGCGTGCTTGAGCTCATCTTGAAGCTGCTTCAGGTGACCCTCGCGGTCGCCCATCCCCTGTTCTCGACGTGCGATCTCCTCGGACTTCGCCGCGAGGTCGCCTTCGCGGCGAGCAACGCGCTCCTCGTCCTTCGCGATCGCGGTCTGTCGCGTCCGCGCCTCCCGTTCCGCCTCGGAACGGAACTGCACCGCCTGTTCACGCGCCTCGACCTGCGCTTCGCGCCGGACGTTGTCGGCCTCGCGGTGTGCGTCCTCGACAAGCCGCTCTCGGTTACGCCGGGCCTGCGCGAGTGTCGAGCCGCTTGCAACACGGAGCCAGATGACAGTCGCGAGGGAGCCCGCAACTGCGCTGACCACCACCGCGACGACCGTGAGCATCTCCGCTCCTTGGGGAGGGATCCGTTGCCCGCAGGGACCCTGCGGGTGCTCACATCCAACGAGCGCCCGGTATCCGGCGCCCCCATTGCCATGCTGAAGCCCGCCCTAGGCTGTGCGATCCCTCCACGGCGCGCCACGCGCCGCCACGTTCGCTCGGAAGGGGGATGTGTCGGAGCGGTTCACAGACTCACTGGTTTCGGAAGCGGCCGAGGCCGGGTGATCGTCGGATGAAGCGCTGTCATGGTAACCAGTGGTCATCCGCCACCGCAACTGCGGTCTCGATCGCATCCTGTGCAAACCCGCGAGACGCGAGGAGCCGTGCGGTCGCGGGCGTCGCTCCTCGCCGGGAAGCGATTGCGATCGCGCGCGCAGATTCCGGCTCGAGCGCGCCGAGTGCCACATCGATTATCGCGGCCGAGACGCCCCGGTCGTGGAGATCCGCACGGATCGCAGCGTCACCGCGCCCGCGACGGGCGAGGGACTCGGCGCGCACGGCTGCCGCTCGATCGTCATCGACGAACCCACGCGCGATCGCGAGCGCGATCACACGTGCGCGCTGCTCTGCACCGAACCCCTTGCGTTCGAGGAGCCGGTCGACTTCGGCAGTCGTGCGCTCTGCGCGTGCAATCGCTGCGACCGCCGTCTCCAGCGCCTCGGCGTCGCTCACGCCCCGACCTCCACCTCCACCTCCTCGTCAGCGGGCGCGACAGCGGCGATCGGGGTCGCAGCGGCGGCGGCTGCGGACGGAAGCAGCCGCGCGGAGACGATCTGGTCGGGACCCGCCTCTGCCTGGATTCGGGCGAGGATTGCCTGAACGACATCGGGGTGCTCTCCGAGGAACGCAGTTGCGTTGTGGCGGCCCTGACCGAGCCGCTCATCGCCGAAGCTGAAGTACGCACCCGCCTTGGAGACGATCTTGCGCTCCAGACCGACGTCGAGCACCGTCCCCTCCCACGAGATGCCATGTCCGTAGATGATGTCGAACTCGGCCTGTTTGAAGGGTGGCGCGACCTTGTTCTTGACGACTTTCACGCGGACGCGGTTGCCGAACGCCTCGGCCCCGTCCTTCAGCGTCTCGATCCGGCGGATGTCGAGCCGCGCGGACGCATAGAACTTGAGCGCCCGACCACCCGGGGTCGTCTCCGGCGACCCGAACATCACGCCGATCTTCTCGCGCAGCTGATTCGTGAAGATCGCGATCGTGTCAGTGCGGTTCAGTGTCCCTGCAAGCTTGCGCAGGGCCTGGCTCATCAGCCGCGCCTGAAGGCCGACGTGGCTATCCCCCATCTCGCCTTCGATTTCGGCCTTCGGCGTCAGCGCGGCGACCGAGTCGATCGCGACGATGTCGATGGCACCGGAGCGGATCAGGAGCTCCGCGATCTCGAGCGCCTGTTCACCGGTATCGGGTTGGGAGACGAGCAGATCGTCAATGTTGACACCGATCCGTCGCGCATACATCGGATCCATCGCGTGTTCCGCATCGATGAACGCGCAGACCCCGCCGCGTCGCTGGGCCTCGGCGATCACGTGGTAGACGAGCGTCGTCTTGCCGGACGACTCCGGTCCGAAGATCTCGACGATGCGCCCGCGCGGCAGCCCGCCGATACCGAGCGCCATATCCAGCGACAGCGAACCGGTCGAGATCGCGCCGATGCTGACCTGCGCAGCGTCGCTCATCTTCATGACCGCGCCCTTTCCGAACTGCCGCTCGATCTGGCCGAGCGCTACACCGAGTGCTTCGTCGCGATTCATGCATTCCTCCTCATCGGTCACCGCGGCCCACGTGCCGCTCGTCTGTTCTGCCGTCCACCAAACCCTCGCCTCTCAGCGTCTCGATCTCCCTGCCGTCGTGTCACCCGAGCGCTTGTGGCACCGAGTCATGACAGATAAGCAGGCGCGTCGGACGGAACGAGTGTTCGTATCCGGCGACCGCTCGCGACGCGCTGTGGCCGTGCACCGGCAGGTGCGGCCGCAACGGCCAAACGCTTCTCTTTGGACGGCAGAAGCGAGAGACATCGGGGCGCGGCATCGCCCTCGACGCTACTCGCGGAGGTCATCCGACTTCGTGACCGGCCTGCGCCAGAAGACGCCGCACGAGATGAAGCGCCGCCACTGCCGACCGCGTGCGCACCCATTCGCGGCGCCCCGGCATCGTGAAGGATTCGCCGATCTCTCCCCAGGGTCCGGACGCATGGAAGTGGACGAGACCGACGGGCTTCTCGGGCGTCCCGCCATCGGGGCCTGCGACGCCCGTGACCGCAACCGCGACCATGGCACCGAGCCGTGCGCGGGCGCCTGCCGCCATCGCGGCCGCCACCTCGGCGGACACCGCACCGTGCTGCTCGATCGTCTCGGCGGGCACCCCAAGCGCGTCCCGTTTGACACGGTCGTCGTAGGCGACGACGCCCCCCAAGAAGACGTCGCTCGCGCCGGCCACGTCGGTGAGTCGCGCCGCGACCATCCCGCCGGTGCACGACTCCGCCGTTGCGAGGGTGAGTCCGCGCTCGCGACACGCGCCGAGCACGATCTCCGCAATCGAGCGATCCTCCTCGCTGAAGAGGTGGCGCGCGAGTTGTTCCCGGAGCCGCTCGACGAGCGTCTCCGCGTGCGCGTCGCCGCGCGCCTCGGAGTGCACATCGAGGTGGATCTCGAAGTCTCGTGCACAGATCGTGACCTCGACGCCGTCGCCCTCCCCACCCGCGTCGGCGAGCGCCTGCGCGACCATGGACTCGCTCGCGCCGAAGAAACGGAGCGTGCGCCTGGTCGGCCGCTCCACCCGAGCGAGAACGGCGCGGAGCGCGTTGGTCTCCGGGGCACGCGGCCACAGCCGTTGCAGCTCGCCGGGTGGCCCCGGAAGCACGACGAACACGCAGCCGGGCCCCTCGACAACCAGGCCAGGCGCCGTACCGGCGATCCCGAGCACGGTGGCACCGCGCGGGATCGTCGCTTGCTTCGTGACGCCCGGGGCAAAGTCGGAGAATGGCCGACCGAGACGCTCTGCGAAGGTGCGCGAGACAGCGCCGATCTGGGACTCGAGCGCGTCGTCGAGCACGAGGTCAATCCCTGCGACGCGCGCGACCAACTCAACTGTGCGGTCGTCATGCGTCGGCCCGAGGCCACCGGAGACCAGACAGACATCGGCGCTCGTGCCCACCCGCAGTGCCGCTTCGAGTTCGGCCGGGTCGTCGCCGACCACCAAGATTCGCTCGGGTCGAAGACCGAGCGCCACCGCCTGCTGCATGAGGAACGGCCCGTTCCGGTCGCTCCGCTCCCCACGCACCAACTCGCTGCCGGTGACGACGGCGATCGCGCGCGGTCTGCTCACCCGATGCCGCTAGCGGCGGCGAACGTCACCTCGCGGGTGGCGAGCTGTGTCTGCCGGCCGTCCACGCGGACGGTGACGAGCTGCGGCCGTTCGACCGCAAGGTAGATCGACGCGCCACGGAATGTCTGGCGGGCACCCTCGAGGAGGGTTCCCGAGTACAGCTGTTCGCCAAAGCGCGAGCCCACTCTCGCCTCCACGAACGTCGCGCCCCCGGTCGCCTCGATCACGACCGTAACCGTCTCACCGATCGTCGCCGATTCGGGCGCAGCGACCCCGAGCCCTGGAACGGACGGCATCTCCTCGCCACCAAACCGCCACGCGGCGAAGACGACCAGCATCGCGACCGCGACGGTGGTGATTGCTGCGACGACGGTGCGGCGCTCGCGCCTCGTGTGACGCGTCGCCCGGCCCCTCGACGACCCGCTCCGGGGAACCTCCCGACGAGTCCGACCCTCGTCTTCGAGCGCAACGTAGCGCGATGTGTACTCATCGACGAACGGGCGGCCGTCCAGACCGAGCGCCTCAGCGTAGGTCCGCAGAAACCCCTTGACGTAGGTCGCGCCCGGAAGCTGGTCGAACCGTTCCTCCTCGAGGAATCGGAGGTACTTCGCGCGCACCTTCGTACGCGCCCCCAGATCCTCGATCTCGAGGCCCTGGCGTCGCCGCTCCTCCCGCAAAGTGGGGCCGATCTCGAACATCCACTTCGGAGTGTAGGGGTCAGGCTCCGAGCAGTGTGAGGACCGCAAAAGTGGCGAGCGCGATGGCGCCGACGAGGCCGAGACCGATACCGATCGCGCCGAGTAGGCGGCTGCGGCGACTCGTGGAGTGGTTCGCCCACCATCCGAAACCCAGTGCGACGGGGACGCCGACGCCCGCATGGATGGCCTCGAACGCCTCGACCCACCGTGTCACGGTGAACGCGACGGGGAGGACGAGCGTCGAGACGACGCCCACGAGCAGCGCCCTACTGCTTCCGGGCCGGCGGGCAAAGACGCGCAGCACGGATCGAGCCGTCGACGACGACGCCCAGGGCGAGGAGCGTGAGGACCGGCGTGGCCGCGTCACAATGCGACCTGCAACGATTCGAGTCCCCAGATCACGAACGCGCGGTTGCGTCGGGGCTCTGCCGCGAGGCTGAGACCCGGCGCGTGATGCACGAGTGCTGCAAGCGCCACCTCGAGCTCGATGCGTGCAAGCGGCGCACCGAGACAGACGTGGATTCCCCCGCCGAACCCGACGTGGCGGTCTGCGTTCGGCCGCGCGATATCGAACCGGTCGGGATCGGCGAACGCGCGCGGGTCGCGGTTCGCAGCGCCGAACAGCAGAGCGATCTGGTCTCCACGGGGGATGGAGATTCCGCCGATCTCGACCCCGTGCTCGAGCACCCACCGCTCGAAGAGTTGGAGCGGTGGATCGAACCGGATCAACTCCTCGACCGCACGGGCAGCACCGACTTCTCCCGCCACGAGCCGGGACCACTCGTCGGGGTGGTGCATGAGTGCGCGGACGCCGTTGCCGAGCGTGTTCACTGTCGCCTCGTGCCCAGCATTGAGGAGTAGGACCACCGTCGAGACGATCTCGTCGCGCCGGAGGCGCTCGCCGCCGACCCGCGTCTCGACCAGAGCCGAGACGAGATCGTCTCGTGGCGCGGTGGCTCGCTCGTCGATCAGGCCGTGGATGTAGTCGCGGAACGCCCGGGAGGCATCTTCCGCGCTGCGAGCCTCGCTCTCGCTCGTGTCGAGCTCATACATCCGGACGATCGCATGTGACCAGTTGAGCAGGTCACGGTGTCGCTCGAACGGGACGCCGAGCAGGAGGGAGATCACGCCGATCGAGTAGGGCTGGGCGAAGTCGCGGAGAAGATCGATCGTGCCGGCCCCGACTCGGTGCTCCAGGAGATGTGCCGCGAGCTTGCCGGCCGGCTGGCGCATCGCCTCGACCGCGCGGGGCGTGAAGGCAGCCGCCACGAGGCTCCTGATGCGCGTGTGGCCGGGCGGCTCGAGCCATAACAGACTCGAGCGCTCGACCTCCCAGAACGCCTCCCATCGCGCATCTGGTGGAGTGGCCTTGAACTCCGTGTAGTCGCCGAGGTGGAGAAACGCGCGCCCGAGGCGCCGATCGCGGAGGCAGGAGCGCACGAGGTCGTGTCGCGTCACGAACCATCGGTCGAGCCGGTCATCGTGGAAGACGGGTGCCGCTTCGCGCAGCGCGCCGAGCGCGGGATACGGATCTGCGAGGAACGCCTCGGTCGGCGGATCGAACGGGAGCGACGTCAGTGCTCGCCCTTCCTGTACCGCTGGCCATCCGCCGCTGGCATCCGCAGCCGTTGCGCGAAGAACACGAGGACCACTACGACGATCGCGAACGGCAGGATGTTGACCCACCAGTCGGGGACAGTGTCTGCGGCGAAGTACCACGCAGCGCCGAGGAGCCCGAGGAGTGCCGCGAGCGCCGCATCGGACCGACGTCCGCGGGAGAGCGACCACATCGCGATGACGGCGAGCGCGATCGCGTTCACGAGCAGCAGGGAGTGGGATGCCGTGCCGTCGAGGTCGCTGAGACCGAGGCCAAAGGGGTACCCGAACAGGAGAGCACCTCCGAGAATGCCGATCGGCTGCCAGTTGCCGAAGATGAGAGCCGCGAGGCCGATGAAACCACGACCATTCGTCTGTCCCTCGAGGTAGATGCCCGCCAGTTCGGGGCTGGCGATGAAGGCGCCGCCAAGGCCAGCGAGCGCACCACTGATCGTGACGCCGATCATCTTGTATCGATAGATATTGATCCCCTGCGCCTCGCCGGCCGCCGGGTGCTCACCGCAGATCCGGAGGCGCAACCCGAACCGCGTGCGCCACAGGAGCCATGTCGAGAGCGGGACGAGCGCGATCGCGATGATTGTGATGAACGAGACTTGGACGAGGAGGCCTCGCGCGAGACCTGCGATGTCGGACACGAGGAACACGTCGCTGCCGCTGAGGGCGCCGAGCACGTCGGGTGACGACCACCCGCCAACATCACCACCCGCGAGGATCGGGAACGTGAACCGTCCGACCCCGGGCACGCGCGGCGACTGTGTGATCGACCCACCGGGGTACCCGGCGAAGATCTCGGACGAGAGAAAGCGCGCGATCCCCGGCGCGAGAATGTTGATTGCGACTCCCGAGATGATGTGATCGACGCCGAACCGCACGGTCGCGACCGCGTGAAGCAGGCCACCGAGGGCGCCGCCGAGCAGCCCTGCGACCATCCCCCACCAGGCTCCGTAGTTGATCGCCCCCCAGGCGCCGAACCACGTACCGAGGATCATCATGCCCTCGAGGCCGATGTTGACGACACCCGCTCGCTCGGCGAACAGGCCGCCCAGCCCTGCGAGCAGGACGGGAACACCCCACCTGAGCATGGACTGAGACGCGCTCTCGCTTGTCAGGCGGTCGGTGTCGTCAAAGCCCTGGACGACCGTGAGGACGAGCACACCAACGGCTGCGTAGAGCGCCCAGCGTGCCCACGTCGGCAGGGAGCGCAGAGCGGTCATGACTGGCCACCGACGGTAGATGCGGCCGCGCTCCGCGCCTCTTCGCGTGCACGCGCCCGATGCACCATCTCGTATGCGACGACAGCGGCGAGGATGATGACGCCCTGCATGATCACGACGATCTCGCGTGGCGCTGCCTGGGTGAACTGGAGCACCCCGGACGAGACATCGAGAAACGCGAAGATGAGCGCCGCGATGGCGATTCCGGCAGGGTGGTTACGCCCGAGGAGCGCGACGGCGATCCCCGCGTAGCCGAGCCCCTGGATGGGGTTCGACGGGAAGACGCCCGTCTGCATGAGTTCGGTCATGCCCACGAGGCCCGCGACAGCGCCGGACAGGAGCATCGCGAAGAGGATCATGCGCTTCGGCGGCACGCCTCCGACCCGCGCGGCGAACGGGTTGTACCCACTTGCGCGGAGGTCGAACCCGAACACCGTGCGGTTGACGACAACGTGGTAGGCGACGCCCACCACGATCGCGATCACGAGCACGCTCGTGAGCTCCTTCCCTTGGCGGATCTCGCGGGTTACGAGCTCCACAACCCCGTTGAGCCCTCCAAGCACGCCCGTGTCGTCGATCGGTGCCGTCCCGACCCGGGTTGTCGAGCCCGCGCGGAGCCCGCCCTCCGCCTGCCATTCGCGGATCAGCCACGCAACGAGACCCGAGACGGCGATCGCGTTGAGCATGATCGTGGAGATCACCTCGTTCACGCCCCGCGTGACCTTCAGAAGCCCCGCTGCGCCCGCGTAGGCCGAGCCGACCGCCATTGCAACGATGAGGATCAGCGCCACGTGCAGAACCGAGGGCAGGTGGACCAGGCTCCCGACCTGTGCGGCGACGAGAAAGGAGAGCAGGAACTGGCCCTCGACGCCGATGTTGAACAGGTTCATTCGAAACGCGATAGCGACAGCGATTGCCGAGATGTACAGGGGCGTCGCGCGGTTGAGGATGTCGACCGCAGTCTCGAGCTTGGCGGCGTGCGCGAGCATGTCCCCGTACGCCGTGAGCGGGTTGCTCCCGGTTGCGAGCAGGATCGCTGACGACGTGATGAGCGCAAAGACGAGGGCCGCGACCGGCGCCGCGCCTGCTAGAGCCAGTCGGCGTCCGCGGCTCATGCTGTCGCGCTCGCCGTGCCGGGAGATGCAGCGGTCATGTGTGCACCGAGCTCGCGTGCGGTGAGCCGAGCGGGATCGAGCGTCGCAACAAGTCTCCCCCGCGTCATCACGACGATCGTGTCGGACAGGCCGATCAGCTCGTCGAGATCGGCGGAGACGAGCAGCGTGGCGAGCCCTGCGGCACGCGCCGCGCGCATGTCGTCCCAGACCGCCGCCTGGGCGCCGACGTCGATCCCGCGCGTCGGATGGGCGGCGACGAGGACGGACGGCTCGGCGGTCAGTTCACGCCCGACGATGAGCTTCTGCTGGTTTCCGCCCGAAAGCGCATGGGTCGCAACCTCCACCGATGGCGTCCGCACATCGAACTCGTCGCGGATCGCTTCGGTGCGCGCGCGAGCGCCAGCCCGATCGACCCACGGGCCGCGTGCGAACGGCGGCCGCGTCTGGTGGCCGAGCGCGGCGCTCTCCCACAGCGGCGCCTGGAGCAGCAGCCCCTCGCGGTGGCGATCCTGCGGGATGTAACCGATCCCGCGTTCGCGCCGGCCGCGGACCGGTGCATGGGTGATGTCCTCGCCGAGAAGCTCGATCGTCCCGTTCGCCGCGGAGAGCGTGCCGACGATGGCCTGCACGAGCTCTGTCTGTCCGTTGCCCTCGACACCGGCGATCCCAACCACCTCTCCCCGCCGGACGCGGAGTGATACGTCGTCGACCACGGCGCGACCGTCCGCATCGCGCACGGTCAGACCGCGGACCTCGAGCGCGACATCGTCGGTGACGGTCGATCCCGTCGTCTGGGCGGTCGGAAGCTCGCTGCCGACCATGAGCTCCGCGAGGTCGTGTGCGGAGACGTTCGCCGGGTTGACGGTCGCGACCGAGCGTCCCTGACGCAGCACAGTGATCGTGTCGGCGATCGCGAGCACCTCGTCCAGCTTGTGGTCGATGAACAGAATCGTGGTCCCAGACGCCTTGAGCTCGCGCAGGTTCCGGAAGAGTTCTTCGACCTCGTGCGGGACGAGCACCGCCGTGGGCTCGTCGAGGATGAGGATCCGCGCGCCCCGGTAGAGGACCTTGATGATCTCGACCCGCTGCCGCTCCCCCACTTCGAGCGTCTCGACGCGGTCGTCAGGCTCGACCGTGAGGCCGTACGCACCGCCGACCTCCCGTAGGTGCGTCCGCGCCCGCTCGAAGTCGATCCGTCCACCAGGCCGCGTCGGTTCTGCCCCGAGGATGACGTTCTCGAGCACCGTGAATTGGTCGGCAAGCATGAAGTGCTGGTGGACCATCCCGATCCCAGCTGCGATCGCGTCGGTCGGCGACCCGAATCGCACCTCCCCGCCGAACAGTCGGATCGTGCCCTCGTCTGCGGGCTGCATCCCATAGAGGATCTTCATCAGCGTCGACTTGCCAGCGCCGTTCTCGCCGCAGATCGCGTGGATCTCGCCTTCAGCCACGCTCAACGAGACGTTCTCGTTGGCGACGACGCCAGGGAACCGCTTGGAGATGCCTGTCAGCTCGATGGCGGGCGCCACAGGCCCTCGTCCTCTCGTCAAAACGTGAACGGGGCAGGCGCCGAAGCACCTGCTCCGCTCAACCGGTCATGTGTGCTGCGCGTCCTACGCCTGCGTTGGATCGGTCGGGACAACGATCGTCCCGTCGATGATCTGCGCCTTGAACTCCTCGAGCTGGTCGACGATGTCGTCGACGAAGCCGCCGGAGGTCGAGTAGCCGACGCCGTCCACCGCGAGGTCGTAGCGCGTCTCGCCGGAGGTGACGCCGCCCTCGATGAACGCCTTCGTCGCCTCGAACACGGCGACATCGACGCGCTTCAGCATCGAGGTGAGAACGTACTCCTGGACCGCCGGATCGACGGTGTTGTACTGGTCGGAGTCGACGCCGATGCCCCAGACCTTCGAGCCGCTGGCCTCGGTCGTCTGCTTCGCCGCCTCGAACAGGCCTGCACCGGAACCGCCTGCCGCGTGGTAGACGACGTCGGCCCCACCGCCGAACATCGCCGTTGCGATGTCCTTGGCGCGGTCGGGTGCGTTGAAGCCGTCGAAGTTCGGCGCCTCGGTGATGTACTCGGACAGGATCTTGATGTCCGGGTTGACCGCCTTCGCGCCTGCGATGTAGCCCGCCTCGAACTTCTCGATCAGCCCGCCGACACCGCGGACGCCGCCGATGAAGCCAATCGTGCCCGTCGCGGACTTGAGCGCTGCTGCCGCGCCGACGAGGAACGAGCCCTGCTGTTCCGCGAAGACGAGGCCAGCGATCTTCTCACCGTACGGAGCTGGCGGATCCTTCGACCAATCGATCATCGACGAGTCGATGACCGCGAACGACTTCTCGGGGTTCGCGGCACCGGCCTTCGCGACTTCGCCCTCGTAGAGGAAGCCGACACCGATCACGAGGTCGTGTGCGTCAGCTGCAAGCTGCAGCAACTCGCCCCGGTTCGACCCATCATCGTTTGGTGATGCTTCGGTGAACGTGATGCCGAGCTCGGCCGCGGCCCGCTCGATCCCGGCGTAGGCGGCGTCGTTGAACGACTGGTCGCCACGTCCGCCGATGTCGAAGACAAGCCCGACGCTGACGTCGCTCGTTGGGGCGGCCGCCTCCTCCGCCTCTTCGCCGCCGCCGCAGCCTGCTGCGGCGAATGCGAGCACCGCGACTACCGGGAGCAGCACCCTCCACTGTCTACGCATCGATCCTCCTCTGATTGTGTGCCTCGTTCTCCCACCCCGAACGGGCAGTCGATCGCAGGATCCTAACGTGACGGTCGGCCTGCGTCCAGCCGCAACACGTTGGGGTTCTACCGGTTGGGTTTGCCGATGATGCTGGCGAGCTGGTGCTCTTCGACCAGGACGCGACGAGGCTTCGAGCCCTCGTACCCCGAGATCACTCCACGGCGTTCCAACATGTCGATGAGGCGTCCAGCGCGCGTATAGCCCACCCGTAGGCGGCGCTGGAGGAGCGAGACCGACGCGCTCTGCGTCATGACGACGGTCTCGATCGCACGATCGAGCAGTGGGTCCTCATCCGGATCGAAGCCCAGGTCGCCCGCGTCCTCATGCGTTGCTTCGGGGTCGACAGTCTCGAGCAGGCTCTCGTCGAGCTGTTGCCCTCGCTGCGACCGGCACTGGTCGACGATGAGTGCGATCTCCTCCTCGGTCACGTAGGCGCCCTGGATGCGCTGCAGACGCGACGTGCCAAGCGGCTTGAACAACATGTCGCCCTGACCGAGGAGGCTCTCGGCACCGTGCCCATCCAGGATCACGCGGGAGTCGGTCTGGCTGGAGACCGCAAACGCGATGCGACTCGGGACGTTCGCCTTGATCATCCCGGTGATCACATCGACCGACGGCCGCTGCGTGGCGAGAACCAGGTGGATCCCGACGGCACGCGACTTCTGGGCGAGGCGGATGACCGCGTCTTCCACCGCCTGCGGCGAGACCATCATCAGATCCGCGAGCTCGTCGATCACGACGAGGAGATAGGGCAACGGCTCGTCCCCGCGAGCGCGCAGCGCTCGGTTCGCCTCCGGCAGGTTGCGGGCACAGAGGAGCGAGAGCCGTTCGTAGCGGCGCTCCATCTCGGCGACCAGGTTCTGGAGGACGGCCGAGGCCTCCTTGGGGCTGGAAACGACCGGTGTGAGGAGGTGCGGGATCGATTCGTAGTACCCGAGCTCGATCCGCTTCGGATCGATGAGGATCATCCTGACCTCGTCAGGGGTCGAGCGGAGAAGGATCGACGTCAGAAGCGTGTTGATACACCCAGACTTCCCCGAGCCTGTCGTCCCAGCGATCAGGAGGTGCGGCATCCGCGCCAGATCCGTCCAGACGGCATTGCCAGCGATGTCCTTGCCGAGCCACACGGCAAGCGGGCTCGCTGTCCCGGGCAGCTCGCCGAAGATGTCCCCGAGCGTGACGAGCCGTGCCGAAAGGTTGGGCACCTCGACACCGACGGCCTGCTTGCCGGGGATCGGCGCCAGGATCCGGATCTCGGTCGTGGCGAGTGCATAGGAGAGATCGTCACGGAGGTTCGAGACCTTGGAGACTCTCGTTCCTGGCGCAAGCTCGAGTTCGTACCGCACGACGCGCGGTCCGGCGATCATGCCCACGATCTGCGCCTCCACCCCGAAGTGTGCGAGCGTCTCAACGAGAACCGCAGCAGTGCGCTCGCTCGCCTCTCCAGTGTCCCCGTGGACGGGAGCGCTCATGTGGAGCAGCGTCCGGTCTGGTAGGCGGTACCCCGACTGCGTCGGCAGCGCTCCGAGGGGATCGTTGATCGGTCGCTCGGGCGCTGAGCTCTCTGCGTAGGCGTCGTGCTGGACGGCATGGAAGGCGCTCGGCACCATCGACTCAACCCGGGGCGCGCCCCGGCTGCTGATGATGTCGGGGAACGCGGCCGCGCCGTCGAGCACGCCGACGCCGTGCGCGGGTGGCGGCAAGCCAGCGGGCGCTGACTCTGCGGTCTCGGGCTCGTCATCGATCGGCCGCCTTACCGAGGCGACTGCTCGCCGGAGTTTCGGGTGCGCGTGCGCCACGGCACGGCGAGCGCCATGGCCGGAGCGTCGCAGGAGCATGCCAACCGACGCGCCCGTCAGGAGGAGCGCGCCTGCGAGTAGGAGGGCGATCCCGATCGCGACCGCGCCCACGTGTCCCACGAGCGCGGCGAGACCACCTCCCAGCGCCTGCCCGAGAAGCCCACCGTGCCCATCTCCGAGGATCGCGAAAAGGCCTGTCATGAGAACGGGTAGGCCGACGCGGAACGCCCGGACGCGCGTCACAGGGCTACGGAGGATCAGGAGCGCGCCGAGCACGACAAGCGCCGCGGGCAACCCAAACGCCGCAACGCCGATGAGCCACTGCGCCCCACGAACCAGCCATCCCCCAACGGGTCCGCCATCGACCCCGAACCAGAGTGCGCTCGCGAGGATCACCCCGACGGCGATCGCGCCGAGACCCCAGAGTTCTCGCCTGTGGTGACGCGGCGGTGCGGAGGCGCGCACGCGCCTGTCACGGCTGGGAGCGGCGTGGCGGGCCGCTGGAGCGGTCGTACGCCTCCGGGGCGTGTCACGACGGGTCGCCGGAGCGCGGCGCTTGGTGCGGGTCGCCATCCCGCACCGGTTCAACGTGTGGCGCGAGACTCCTACCCGAGCCGCGCGAGGCGCTCGCGGAGCAGCGCGAAGAACCCTTCGGCGTCGAGGCCCACCCCGACATGTGCATTGGGCGGTCGTCCCGTGCGGCGCCAGAGATCGACAACTGTCCGGCCGCGACAGAGATCCGATTCGGTCTCGACCTCGACGTTGCGCTCGAGCGTCTCGACGAGGCCGGCCCGGATCACCTCCGCAACCGCGATCGCATCGTGGATCGGTCCTCCGTCCCACCCGTAGACGTCCCGGTGGAACCGTGAGTAGAACGCAAGGAGGTCGGCGACAAACGCACCGGCCCGCCCGAGCGAACGCAACTCGTCGTGATAGGCACGGGTCGTGATCGCCAGGTGCGTGACGTCGAGTCCCACCATCATGACGGGGACACCGGCGTGGAACACCACCTGCGCCGCGTCCGGATCGGCCCAGACGTTGAACTCGGCTGCCGGTGTGACGTTCCCCTCCGCGATCGCGCCACCCATCAGGACGATCCGCTCGATGCCCGAGGTGCCGTGTGCGTGGAAGTACCGCGCGAGATTCGTGAGCGGCCCCACCGGAATGAGCGTCACGGGACGCGCCGACGCTCGGACCGTCTCCGCAATGAACGAGACGGCGTCGTCGGACACGGGCCGGCCTCGTGCGGGCGGGAGATCGGGGCCGTCCAGACCTGTCTCGCCATGCACCTCGTCGGCGACTCGCGACTCGCGCACCAGCGGTCTCGACGCCCCCGATGCGACGGGCACATCGCTGCGGCCGACGAGCTCGAGCACGCGGATCGCGTTCGCCGTCGTCTTCTCGAGCGTCTGGTTTCCGTACGTCGTCGTCACCCCGAGGAGTTCGATCTCCGGGCTCGCGAGCGCCAGCAGGAGCGCGATCGCGTCGTCGTGACCGGGATCGCAGTCGAGGATCACCGGCACGGACAGCATCCGCGGGATCCTACGGGCGTGCGCGGAGGATGCCGTCGACCTCAGCTGCGGTGGGCAGTGACGGCTGCGCCCCGAAGCGCGAGGCAGCGAGCGCGCCTGCAGCACAGGCGCGCTGAAGCGCCTCCTCGTCGGATCTCCCCTCGAGGAGCGAGACGAGCAGGCACGCGGTGAACGCATCTCCCGCCGCCGTCCCGTCCACCGCTTCGACCGCGGGTGGCGCGGCCCGTGCGATCTCTTCGCCGTCCTCGAGCAATACGGCGCCCTCCGCGCCCCGCGTGACCGCCACGCGCCCATCCCGCCGTGTGAGCACCTCCCACTCCAGGCGGTTGACGACGGTGACGTCTGCATCCACCGCACACAGCCGGGCGGGCGCGGCGTTGAGGCAGAACAGTCCCTGGCACTGCTCCCATGCGGAGACGACGGCTGGATCCGGAATCTCGAGCTGGCAGAGCACAGCGTCGTGCGGCGGCAACGTGACCGCGCCAAGCGTCGCGTTCGCGCCGGGTACGACAGCGATCGTGGTCTCGCCCCGGCCATCGACCTGGATCAGCGCGACACCCGTCGCCTCTGGACTCTCGACGAGTTCGAGCGCGACGCCTGCCGTCCGCAGCCCCGCGAGCGCCTCGTCACGGAACGGGTCGGCCCCGATCGCGGCTACGAGCGTCACCTCTGCGCCGAGCCGGGCGCAGGCCACTGCCTGGTTCGCGCCCTTGCCGCCGGGAACACGCGAGAACGTGCCGCCGGTGACCGTCTCCCCCGGTCGCGGCAGGTCGGCGAGCCGCAGTACGAGGTCAACGTTGATCGAGCCGACGACCGTGATCCGTGGTGCGGCCACCGGTCAGGCGGAGCGGGGCACGGTGTCCCGCCCGCCCACGCGCATCAGACCTCGATGACGACGGGGAGGATCATCGGCCGCCTGCGGGTTCGGTCGTACACGAGCTTGCCGAGCGCGTCGTGGATCTGCTGTTGCAGAAGCTTGATCTCCGCCACGCCCTGCCGCGCGAGGGCGGCGAGCACATCGTCGAGCGCATCGCGGAGGTCGTCGAGCAACTGCTCGTCCTCTGCGAAACCCCGGGCAATCAGCTCCGGCGGCGCAACCTCCAGCCCATCCGACGTCGTGATCGTCGCGACGACGATGAGCACGCCATCCTCGGCGAGCCGACGGCGGTCGCGGAGCGCGACGTCCTGGACATCACCGACGCCCAGCCCATCGACGAGCGTCACGCCGGTCGGAATGTGATCGACGATCCGGACGCCGTTCTGCGAGAGCTCGACCACCGAACCGTTCTCGGCGATGACGATCCGGTCGTCAGGGATTCCCGCGTCACGTGCGAGTGCCGCGTGCGCTGCGAGCATGCGGTACTCGCCGTGGATCGGCATGACCGCCGTCGGACGCACGAGCGAGAGCAGCGTGCGCATCTCCTCGGAGCAGGCATGTCCGGAGACGTGCACATCCGCGATCTCCTGATGGAGCACCTCCGCTCCGCTGCGCGCAAGACGGTTGATCGAATCGTGGACCCGGAGTTCGTTCCCGGGAACCGGCTTTGCCGAGATGATCACCGTGTCGCCCCGTTCGATCTCGATGTGCGGGTGGTCGCCGTACGCGATCCGCGTGAGCGCCGACATCGGCTCGCCCTGGCTCCCGGTGCAGAGCACCAGCACCTCGTGGGGCGGGAGCGACATCGCTTCTTTCGGTGAGATGATGGCGTCGTCGGGGATCGATGCGTACCCCAGCTTGCGGGCGATGTTCATGTTCTTGCGCGCCGACCGGCCGACAATCGCGACCTTTCGGCCACACGCGATTGCGACCTCCGCAGCCTGCTGCATGCGGTGGATGTTCGACGCGAACGACGCGACCACGATCCGGCCGCGGCGGAGCGGGAAGAGTCGCGCGAACGCCTCTCCGACCAGCCGTTCGGACCCCGTCATTCCGGGCCGCTCGGCATTCGTCGAGTCACCGAGCAACAGGTCGATCCCCTGCGTCCCGAGCTCCGCAAGCCGCCCGACGTCAGTCTTCTGCCCGTCGACCGGCGTGTGATCGAGCTTCCAGTCGCCCGTGTGAAGCACGCGCCCGGCCGCGGTCTCGATCACGATCGCTACCGCATCGGGGATCGAGTGCGCCATTCGCACGAACGAGAGGGAGAACGGCCCGAGAGCAATCGGCGCGTCGTCGGGATGCACCTCCCTGAGCGCGGCAGCGTTAGCTACCCCATGTTCGTCGAGCTTCGACTTGACGAGCGCGAGGGTCAATCTCGTGGCGATGATCTCCCCCACCTCGATCTCGCGCAGGACGTAGGGCAACGCGCCGACGTGGTCCTCGTGCCCGTGCGTGAGCACGACGGCGAGCAATCGCTTGCCGCGGAGGTGGGAGAAATCCGGCAGCACCAGATCGACCCCGAGGTGTTCGTCACGCGGGAAACTGAGACCGGCATCGATCAGGATCCGATCGTGGCCCAGTTCGTACAGGGTCATGTTCTTCCCGACCTCGCCCAGCCCGCCGAGCGGGATGATCTGAACCGCTCCGGGTTTCATGCAGGCTGTTTGGTTTGAGTCTCGGCCTGCTGGC